>JANOGB010000575.1:0-12257 GCA_031413955.1 Planctomycetota bacterium
CAAGGTCGGGAGGCCGCAGGACTTGATCGACGTGGAAGAGCTCGAACGCGGGTCGGAGTGACTGCGTCGCGAGTCTTGCATACTTCCGGAGCTCGACCAGCTCGCCCGTCCCATGTACCGCGAAGCTCGAGCGTGTCGCGGTAGCGCTGCCCCGGCTCGCGGGCCAGGTCGCGCCGAGCGGCCCGAGGGGCTGCCTGTCGCCATTCCAAGGACCTCGAGCTCCCGCTCGCTCGCAATCGGCAGGCGATGCCGGAGTCCCGCGAGGCAGAGCGCGTGCAGATCGCGCGACGCGCGCGCGATCAGAGCGGCCTTCTCGTCGAGGGACATGCTGCGCCACTGCTCGAAGAGCTGGCGCACGACCCCATCGCTCGTGTCCGCGGACTCCGTCACGTATCCGGGGGGGGGGAGTGAGGGGCACGCGGACAGATTCTATCCGGCCGACCTGCCGGACGAATTCCGGCGCAGCGTTCGAGGAGATCGTGGTACGAGTTCGGGCTTGGCTGAGAGCGTCCGCACACGCCCGGCCGGGCCGGCGCGGGGAAAAGCGCAGCTCTTCCTGGCAAGCTGGCCGGTCCTGACAGGCGGTCCCGCGTCCAACGAGAGTCCCATGCTGATCGAAGCGTTGCTGATCCTGGCGTTGATCCTCGTCAACGGGATCTTCTCCGGAGCCGAGATCGCGGTGGTGGCCATGCGCCGCAGTCGCGTGCGCGAGCTGGCGGAGTCAGGCAGCCGGGTGGGCAAGGCCCTCGAGGCCCTGCGCCACGATCCCGAGCGTTTTCTCTCCACCGTGCAGATCGGGATCACGGTCGTCGGAGCGGCCGCGGCGGCCATCGGTGGCGCGACCTTCGCGGAGGATCTCGAGCCATTCGTCGCACGCGTGCCGTACCTCGCGCCCTATGCCGAGGGGCTGGCGCTGGTCCTGGTCGTGCTGCTCGTCTCCTTCTTCTCGATCGTGCTCGGCGAGCTCGTGCCGAAGTCGCTGGCCCTGCGCACCTCCGAGGGTTACGCGACCCTCATCGCCCGCCCGCTCCTGTGGCTCTCGGGCGTGGTCAGACCGGCGGGCTGGCTGCTGACCAAGAGCTCCAACGCCTTCCTGCGCTTGTTCGGGGACCGCACGACGTTCACCGAGGCCAAGCTCTCGATCGAGGAGCTGCGCACGCTGGTCGACGAGGCGCGCGCCGGCGGCTCGGTGTCCCAGGAAGCCGGCGCGATCGCCACGCGCGCGCTCGAGAGCGCCGACCTCACCGCCGCGGACGTGATGATCCACCGGCGCTTCGTCGAGGCCCTGCCGCTGGATGCGAGCGGCGAACAGGTGCGCGAGGTGTTCGAGCGCAGCGGACACCAGCGCTATCCCGTGTACGAGGGCTCGCTCGACAACGTGGTCGGCTACGTCTCTTGGCGCGACGTGCTCGCGCGCCTGTGGGGCGGCCAGCCGATCGAGCTCGCCGGCATGATCCGGCCCTGCCACTTCACGCCCGAGACCGTGCCCGCGCTGCGCCTGATCCAGGAGCTGCGCGTGCGCCGCATCCACCTCTCGGTCGCGGTCGACGAGCACGGCGGGATGGACGGCATCGTGACGATGGAGGATCTCCTCGAAGAGCTGGTGGGCGACATCGTCAGTGAACGGACGAGCGCGTCCCAGCCCCTGCTGCGCGAGCCGGATGGCTCGTTCCTGGTGCAAGCCCTGGCCCCCATCCGCGACGTCAATCGTGAGCTCGGGACCAGCCTCGAGGAGCCCGAGGACATGACCACCCTGGGCGGGCTGTGCCTGCACCTCGCGCGCGGGCGCATCCCGCGCATCGGCGAGCGCTTCGTCAGCGGGGACGGCACCTCGATCGAGGTGGTCGACGCCTCGCCGCGCCGCATCCGCGCGGTACGTCTGCGCAAGGCGGGCGGGGCCGGCGCGCAGAGCTCCCGCGGGGGCACGGAGGGACCCGCCTGACAATCCTCGGTCTGTTCGTGGACACCTCGCTCGGCGAACGCGCCGGCGCGCAGGCCCTCAAGCCGCTCTGGATCGCCCCTCCGGCTGCGCACGGATCATCGAGGCCGCGACCGAGCCGCCGAGGATGGCCAGCACGATGACCAGCGAGAGCGCGGGCGGCACCTTGTAGACGTCCACCAGCGACATCTTCAGGCCGACGAAGACCAGCACGGCCGCCAGCCCCACCTTGAGGTAGCGGAAGCGGTCCACCAGCCCGCCCAGCAGGAAGAACAGCGAGCGCAGCCCGAGGATCGCGAAGATGTTCGAGGTGAAGACCAGGAACGGGTCGGTGGTGATGGCGAAGATGGCCGGGATCGAGTCGACCGCGAAGATCACGTCGGTGAGCTCGACCAGGAGCAGAGCCATGAAGAGCGGCGTCGCCAGGCGCTTGCCGTTCTCGCGCGTGAAGAAGCGCTCGCCGTCCAGGCGCGGGGTCGAGGGGATCAGGCGCCGCGCGAGACGCATCGCCCAACCGTCCTCGGGGTGCAGTTCCTTGCCGCGCTGCAGGTAGAGCTTGACGCCCGTCAGCACCAGGAACGCGCCGAAGACGTAGATGAGCCAGTGGAAGCGCTCCAGCAATGCGGCGCCAGCGAAGATCATCGCCGCGCGCAGCACCAGCGCCGAGAGGATGCCCCAGAAGAGCACGCGGTGCTGGTACAGCGGCGGGATGCCGAGCGCCGCGAAGATCACCACGAAGACGAAGATGTTGTCGATCGAGAGCGACTTCTCGATCAGGTAACCGGTCAGGAACTCGAGCCCGCGCTCGGGACCGAAGCTCTGCACCACGAAGAGGTTGAAGAGGAGCGCCAGGGCGACCCACACCACGCTCCAGACCGCGGCCTCCTTGAAGCCGATCACGTGCGCCTTGCGGTGGAACACGCCGAGGTCGAGGGCCAGCATGGCCAGTACGAAGACCAGGAAGCCCGCCCACAGCGCGGGCGAGCCGATGCTGGGGATGAGCTCCTGGTCAGTGAGTAGCGCGAGGTTCATGGGTGCAGCGGGAAGCCAAGGCCGCTTCGGAGCAAGACCTTTCTACGGCCGACCCATGGTTGAAAGAAAACAGATACTTCGTCGACTTCCTGTCGGCTTTCTCGACAGGATGGTTCCGCCATGGACTGGCTCAACTACCACCATCTCCTGTACTTCTGGCTGGTCGTGCGCGAGGGCGGCGTGGCACGCGCGGCGGACAAGCTGAAGCTCTCGCACCCGACCGTGAGCACGCAGGTGAAGCAGCTCGAGCGTGCCCTGGGCGAGAAGCTGCTGCAGAAGCGCGGCCGGCGCCTGGTGCCGACCGAGGTCGGACAGATCGCCTATCGCTACGCCGACGAGATCTTCGGCCTGGGGCGCGAGCTCATGGACACGGTCAAGGGCCGCCCGGGGGTCGGGCCACTGCGCCTGGTGGTGGGCGTGGCCCAGGCGATGCCCAAGCTGATCGTGCGGCGCCTGCTCGCCCCGGCGCTGGCGCTGAAGAACCTCCCGCCCGTGCATCTCGTGTGTCTGGAGGACCGGCCCGAGCGCCTGCTGGCCGAGCTCGCGGCCATGCACCTCGACCTCGTGCTGTCGGACGCGCCGGTGGCGCCGAGCGGCCCGGTGCGGGCCTACAACCACGTTCTGGGCGAGTGCGGCGTGACGATCTGCGGCACGAAGGAACTCGCTGCGCAGCACCGCCGCAACTTCCCGCGCTCGCTGGCGGGCGCGCGCATGCTCCTGCCCTACGAGGGCTCGAGCCTGCGCCGGGTGCTGGACCAGTACTTCGACCAGCACGAGCTGCGCCCCGCACTGGCCGGCGAGTTCGAGGACAGCGCGCTGCTCAAGGTCTTCGGCCAGGACGGCCTGGGGCTGTTCCCGGTGCCTACCGCCATCGAAGACGACGTGCGCCGCCAGCACGATGTCGAGATCGTCGGGCGCCTGCCCGAGGTGCGCGAGCGCTTCTACGCCATCTCGGTCGAGCGCCGCCTGAAGAACCCGGCCGTGCTGGCGATCTGCGAGATGGCGCGCAAGCGCGTGTTCAAGGACGGCACGTAGCCTGGGCTTCGTTGTCGCCTCGAGGGCGCGCTCACGCGTACTTCTCGCCACGCACCACGCGCACGCGGTCGGTATAGGCCACCACGGCGAAGCGCGGGAAGTACTCGCGCGCGAGCTCCTTCAGGATGCGCTCGGCAACGGCCGGGGCGACGAGCGTCTCGAGCTTCACGTTGCCCTGCCACTCGCCCGCGCGCACTCCGCGCGAGCCTTCGCCGCGCACCTCGCTGAGGGTCCAGCCACGCGCTCCGGCGGCCTTGAGCAAGGCGAGCAGGCGGGCTTCGAGCACGGCCTCGGCCACGATCGTCACGCGCTCGAGCTCGACCGTGACGAGCGCCTCTTCAGGCCTGGATCCAGCAGACGAACTCATGGTAGAGGGGGATGCCGACGGCCAGGTTGAAGGGGAAGGTGAGCCCTAGAGACGACGTCAAGTACAGGGCCGGATTGGCCTCCGGCAGCGCGAGCCGCACCGCCACGGGCGCGGCGATGTAGGACGCGCTCGCCAGCATCGTGGCGAAGACCGTCGCGCCGCCCGGCGAGAGTCCGGCCGCGCTGCCGAGCGCGGCACCCAGGAAGCCGTTGATGACCGGCGCGACCAGCGCGAAGCCCAGGAGGAACGGCCCCACCGCGCGCAGATCGCGCAGACGGCTGGCGGCCAGGAAGCCCATGTCGATCAAGAACAGCGTCAGGACGCCACGGAAGGGAGCGACGAAGAGCGGGGCCACGCTCTCCACGCCCTGGGCCCCGGCGAGGTAGCCGATGACCACGCCCCCCAGCAGCAAGAGGTTGCTCTTGCCCGTCAGCACCTCGTGCAGGGACGAGCTCCAGGAGCTGCCCGCGCGCGCCGAGCGCGCGAGCGCGATCGCGACCAGGATCCCCGGCACCTCGAGGAAGGCCACCAGCGCGGAGAGGTAGCCCTCACTCGCCAGCCCGCGCGCCTCGACGAACGCGCCCGCGGCGGTGAAGGTCACGATCGACACCGAGCCGTAGTGCGCCGCCACCGCGGCCGCATCCACGATCGAGAGCCGCCCGAGGCGCCGCAGCGCTGTGTAGCAGGCGAGCGGCACGCAGATGCCGGCCAGCAACGTCGCCAGCGCGGGCAGCGCGATCTCGGCCGGCGAGACCTTCGAGAGCTCGGCGCCGCCCTTCAGCCCGATGGCCAGCAGGAGGTACGTGCCCAGGGCCGAGTGCACGGCATCGGGCAGACGCAGATCGCTCTTCAGCAGCGCGGCGACGATGCCCAGCGCGAAGCCGAGCACCATGGGTGAGCTCAGGTTGAGGCGTAGGAGCTCGAATGCATCCATCGCGTGACGGCGTCGGGCAGGGCGAGTTCGAGGCGTTCGGCGAGGAGCTGCAGGCGCTGGTGGAGCTCCGCCGCGCCGCGGGCGCGCACGGTGACGTGGCCGAGCTTGCGCCCGGGTGCGGGCTGCTTGCCGTACAGGTGGAGGTGCGCGCCGGGCACCGCGAGCACCCGCTCGGCCGGGGGAACGGACCCGAGCAGGTTGAGCATCGCACAGGTGCCCAGCGCGCGTGTGCTGCCCAGCGGGAGCCCGGTGATCGCGCGCAGGTGGTTCTCGAACTGGCTGGTCTCCGCGCCCTCGATCGTCCAGTGGCCGCTGTTGTGCACGCGTGGCGCGAGCTCGTTGGCCAGCAGGCGGCCGTCGTGCTCGAACAGCTCGAGCGCCAGCACGCCCACGTACTCGAGCTCGTCCAGCAGCGCGTTCGCCATGGCCTCGGCGTGGAGCGCGAGTTCGCCAGTCGCGCGCGCGGGGGCGAGCGAGAGGCGCAGGCAACCCTGCTGGTGGTGGTTCTCGGTCAGCGGATAGAACGCGCGCGCGCCGTCGGCAGCGCGCACGGCCAGGATCGAGAGCTCGCGCTCGAACGGGATCCAGGCCTCGAGGATCGCCGGGCGCGCGCCAAGCGCGCGCTGCGCCACGGCCACGTCGCGCGCGGTACACAGCTGCCTTTGGCCGCGTCCGTCGTAGCCCCCGCGACGCGTCTTGAGGATCGCCGGCAGCCCCACGCGCTCGAGCGCGCCCGCGAGCTGGTCCGGACCGTCCACGCACGCGAAGGGCGCGCTGGCGAGGCCCAGGCGTGCGAACAGCTCCTTCTGTGAGCGTCGATCCTGGGCCAGCGCGAGCGCGCGCGGCGAGGGGTGCATCGGCGCGCCGCGCGCCGCGCGCTCGAGCGTGGCGGCCTCCCAGTTCTCGCTCTCGAAGGTGACCACGTCGACGTCCGCGGCGAAGGCTTGCAGGCCCCTCTCGCTGGAGTCGAAGGCGCCCTCGCCGCGTTCCGCGCCCAGGCCCGCGGCATGTTCCAGGAAACGGAAGCTCTGCCCCAGCGGTTGTCCAGCCAGTGCGAGCATGCGCGCGAGCTGCCCGTTGCCGAGTACGCCGACCCTCACTGCGGGACCCTTGGATCGGCGTTCATGCGCACCTCCGCGCCGCGTGCGGCGCGTCGCTCGGCGAGCGCCTGGCGCAGCCGTGGGTCGTGGCGCGCCAGCATGGCAGCGGCCAGGAGCGCCGCATTCTCGGCCCCCGCGCGACCGATGGCCAGTGTCCCTACCGGGACCCCGGCCGGCATCTGCGCGATCGAGAGCAGGGAATCGAAGCCGCCCAGGTGCCGCGAGGGCACGGGCACGCCGAGCACGGGCAGCAGCGTCTTCGCCGCCAGCATGCCCGGCAGGTGCGCCGCGCCGCCGGCGCCCGCGATCAGCACCTCGAATCCACGCTGCTCGGCCGTCTCGGCGAACTCGAACAGGCGGTCGGGGGTGCGGTGCGCCGAGACCACCTCGACCTCGTGCTCGATGCAGAGTTCCTCGAGGACCAGGGCCGTGTGACGCATGAATTTCCAGTCCGAACGCGAGCCCATCACGATGGCCACGCGTGGGCGGTTGGACGACTGCACCGGGTTCAGGATCATGGTGGGCTCCTCAGGGCAACGAGGCGGTGTCGCGGCGGCGGAACAACCCCTGCGAGCGCCAGCGCCCCGTGTCCTGGAAGTGCTCGCGCTCGAGCGCTCGAGCCAGGGTTCGCCGCAGGCGCTCGGCGGCGAGATCGATGGCCGCGTACAGGTCGCGGTGGCTCTCCTGGACTTGGACCATACCGCGGCGGCCGTGTACTTGCAGGCGGCAGCTCTTGTCCTCGCCGCCGCGCAGGCCGTTCTCGTCGGCCAGCAGCGCGCGCACGCTGCGCACGCGGTGGGCAAGGCGACCGAGCGCGAAGCCCAGGCGACGCTCCAGGTACTCATGGGCCGGGATGGAGGCCGCTAGCCCTTTCCAGTGGATGAACAGCTTCATGGGGTTGACTCCTTCGATTGGGGTTTCGTCGAGCTGAGGACGCAAGCATCGGCGCCTGGAGTCGTGTAGACAATTTCGTAGTTCTGCAACTTCGTGTCGTTCTTCTCGACATGTCCGGCAGGACTCCCTCGGCGCGACGAACAGGCGCAGCAGGCCCAGTGTTGCGCGGCGCGCACGCCTCCCGGGAACAGGGCGCGGAAGTCCAGGACATCCGCAAGCGACGATTCGTTTTGCCCGTCGCGTCTCGTGCACGCCGAAGAGCTATGGTGGAGCCGCGCGCGACGCGCCACGTTCCCCATGACCAAGCACGACGGATACAAGCCCACCACGCGCCTCGTCCACGGCCCCGGCCACTCGGCCAAGTGGGACTTCTCCCACCACGTCACGCCGCCGCTCTCGTCGTCGACCACGTACCGGCTCGACTCGGCGCGGCGCGGCGCGCGCGGCTTCACCGAGTTCGGCCGGCACGTCAAGGACACCGGCGAAGCGCCGGTCTACATCTACGACCGCCTGGACGAGCCCACGCGCTCGATCCTGGAGGGCGAGCTGGCGGACGTCGAGGGCGGCGAGGCCTGCGTGACCTTCGCCTCGGGCATGGCCGCGATCTCGGCCGCGCTGACGGCCGAGCTCCTGCCCGGCGACGAGCTGATCACGCACCCGGTCGTCTACGGCTGCACGCATTCGCTGTTCACGAACTGGTATCCGCGCCTCGGCTTCCAGGTGGCGCGCATGGACATGAACGCGATCGAAGCGCTGCGCGCGCACATCTCGGACAAGACGCGCATCCTCTACTTCGAGTCGCCCACCAACCCGACGCTGGAGCTGATCGACATCGCCGCGCTGCGCGCGCTGGCGGACGAGGTCAACGAGTCGCGCGCACCGGAGCGGCGCCTGCTGGTCTACATCGACAACACCTTCGCGACGCCCTTCGGCCAGCGTCCTCTGCAGCACGGCGCCGACGTCGTGCTGCACAGCCTCACCAAGAACCTGGGCGGCTTCGGGACCGAGCTCGGCGGCGCGGTGATCTGTCCCAAGGAGATGCTCCCGCGCCTGCTCCTCTACCGCAAAGACTTCGGCGGCATCCTGGGATCCAAGGCCGCCTGGGCGATCCTCGTGTACGGCCTGCCGACCCTGGCCCTGCGCCTGAAGCGCCAGCAGTACAGCGCGCTCAAGGTCGCCGGCTGGCTCGAGCAGCAGGCGCTCGTCAGCCGCGTGGTCTATCCGGGCCTCGACAGCTTCCCGCAGAAGGAGCTCGCGCGCCGGCAACTGATCGACTTCGACGGCGACTTCGCGCCCGGCAACATGATCTTCTTCGAGCTCGACTCGCGCCGCATCGAGGCCGAGGACTTCGTGGACGAGATCGCCTCCAGCGCCTACTCCGTCACGCTCGCCGTCAGCCTCGGCCACACCAAGACCCTGATCGAGATGCCGGCCAGCATGACGCACTCGTCGTATGCGAGCGGCGAAGCCTCCGCTGCACGCGCGATCCGTCTCTCGATCGGTCTCGAGAGCCCGGGCGACATCATCCGCGACCTCGAGTCGGCTCTGAAGGCGGTGCAGAAGTCGAAGCAGTCCGTCCGGCGTCCGCCCGCGGCCTCTACCCGCAAGCGAGGCCCGGCATGAGCACGCCCCTCGACGAACGGACCTTTCGCGGCCTCTCGGACGAGTGCCTCGCCCTCCACGCCCGCTGGCTGGCCGAGTTCGACCCCGACGAGCTCGACTACGACGAGGCCGACGGCGTGCTCACGCTCGAATTCGCCGACGGCAAGCGCTTCGTCCTGAACCGCCAGGCGGGCAACGGCCAGATGTGGTACGCCGCCGGCGCGCGTGCCTGGCACTACACCTGGGATCCCGCACGCCGTGCCTGGCTCGACGACCGCGACGGCCACGAACTGGGCGCGAACCTGCGCCGCACGGTGGCAGAGAAGCTCGGCCGGGCGCTGGCGCCGTAGTCGGAAAGAACGAGGCTCGTCCCATCGACGACCACCGAGGGCTCACGCGCCTGCATGAACCTGGACCTGCGCACACCAGACCTCCCCATGAAGCTCCTGTGCCTCGCCGCCGCCCTGTCGCTCGCCTGCACATCGATCCGCGGCCTGCGCTCCGCTGAGCGCGAGAACGCGCCCGCCTCGCTCGAGCTCCTGAAGAAGCTCGCGGGCACGTGGGTGACCGTCGACGAGCACGGCCAACCCACCGAGCAGGTCTCCTTGCGCATCTGCGTCTGACGGACGACGGGCGGCTCGAGACGCGCTGGCAGTTCCTCGAGCAGGGCAAGGAGAAGGAGCTGGCCGTCTTCAAGCTCGCGCGGCAGGCGAAGTAGGGCCCATGACCCGGGGACGCCCGGGTGAAGTTTTTCCTCGGCTCGCGCGCCAGTCGGACGGCTCGCGAGCCGATCGGTCTTCTCGGCCGCGCGCGTGACACGCCGGTGACACCCGCGCGATCGCCGGAGATAACCTCGAGAGACCGAATGGGAGCCCCGCCCGAGACCAAGCTGCTGCTGCGCGCGCTGCGACGCGAGCCTGTCGAGCGCCCGCCCGTGTGGCTGATGCGCCAGGCGGGACGCTACCTGCCCGAGTACCGCGCCATCCGTGCCCAGGCGGGCGGGTTCCTGGAGATGGTGCAGGATCCCGAGCTCGCGGCCGAGGTCACGCTGCAGCCGATCCGGCGCTTCGGCATGGACGGCGCGATCTTGTTCAGCGACATCTTGCTGCCGCTCGAGGCCATGGGCATGGAGCTCGTCTTCGACGAGGGCGGACCGTCGCTGCCGCGGCCGCTGCGCACGCTGGCGGACGTCGAGGCGCTCGTGGCCGGCGATCCGCGCGCCGACCTCGCCTACGTCGGACGCGCGCTGGAGCTCGTCAAGGCCGGCCTGCCGGAGAGCGTGACCCTGCTCGGTTTCGCCGGTGCACCCTTCACGCTGGCTTCCTACGCGATCGAGGGCGGCACCAGCAAGTCGTTCCTGGAGCTGAAGAAGCTGATGTACCGCGAGCCGGCGACCTGGGATGCGCTGCTCGCGCGCCTGAGCGCCATCGTCGCGGAGCACCTGCTCTTCCAGCACGAAAAGGGCGCCGAGGCCCTGGTCCTGTTCGATACGTGGGCCAGCACGCTGACGCGCGAAGACTACCGGCGCTACGCCGCGCCCTGGACGGAGCGCGTGGTCGCGGCCGTCGGCAAACGCGCGCCGCTCGTGCTCTTCGCCGGCCAGGCGGAGCACCTGTTCGACGACCTGTGCGCGCTCACACCGACCGCTGTGGCCGTGGACCATCGCAGCGATCTCGCGCAGGCCTTCGAGCGCGCGCGCGGGCGCTGCGCGCTGCAGGGCAACCTCGACCCGGGCGTGCTGCTCTCCTCCCCCGCCGAGGTCGCGCGGCGCACGCGCGCGCTGCTCGAGTCGGTGCGCGGCCGTCGCGGCCACGTGCTCAACGTCGGCCACGGTGTGCTGCCGGCGACCCAGCCCGAGTGCGTCGCAGCGTTCGTCGAGGCCGCCAAGGAGTTCCGCGCGTGAGCGCCCGCCTCGTCGTCGACGAGGCGCAGATCCTGCGCTTCTCGGGGCCGGGCCCGCGCTACACCTCCTACCCGACCGTGCCGGCCTGGAGCGAGGCGGTCGGCGAGGGCGACGCGCGTCTGGCATTGACGCGTGCGGCCGAGCGTCCGGACGAACCGCTCTCGCTCTACGTACACCTGCCGTTCTGCACGCGCCTGTGCCTCTTCTGCGGTTGCACGGTCGAGATCACGCAGCGCGCGGACAGGGTCGAGCGCTATCTCGCGCTGCTGGAACGCGAGATCACGGTCGTCGCCTCACTGCTCGGAAAACGCCGCAGGATCGCCCAGCTCCACTGGGGCGGCGGCACGCCCACGCACCTCACGGTCGCGCAGATCCGCCGTCTGCACGCGGAGCTCGCCACCCACTTCACCTTCGAACCGGGAGCCGAGATCTCCATCGAGGTCCACCCGCACGTCACCACCGCCGAGCAAGTCGACGCCCTGACCGAACTCGGCTTCGTCCGCTTCTCGATGGGCGTGCAGGACACCGATCCAGAGGTGCAGGCCGTGATCCACCGCGACCAGACCGTGGAGGAGACCGCGGCGCTCGTCGCGCACTGCCGCACGCGCGGCGTCAAGAGCGTCAACCTCGACCTGATGTACGGCCTGCCCGAACAGAACGAGCGTACCTTCGAGCGCACGCTCGCCGACGTGGCCGCGATCCGACCCGATCGGCTGGCGATTTACGGCTACGCGCACGTACCGTGGCTGAAGCCGTTCCAGAAGGCCCTCGAGCGCCACCACCTGCCGGACGCCACGCTGCGTGCGCGTCTGTTCGCGCTCGCCGTGGAGCGCCTGGCAGACCAGGGCTACGAACTGCTCGGCCTCGACCACTTCGCGCTCCCCGGCGACTCCCTGGTCACGGCCCTGCACGAGGGCCGGCTGCATCGCAACTTCCAGGGCTACACCGACCAGCGCGCCACGGAGATGGTCTCGTTCGGGATGAGCGCGATCGGCGACATTGGCGGCGCGTTCCTGCAGAACGCGCGCGAGACACGCGCCTACGAGGAGCGCATCGCTCAGGGACGCCTGGGCACGATCAAGGGCCTGGTGCGCAGCCCCGAGGACGACCTGCGCCGGGCCGTGATCCAGGACCTGATGTGCCGGATGAAGCTCGACCTGAACGAACTGGGTGCGCGCTTCGACCGCGCCGACCTGGCCACGCACTTCGCGGAAGAGTGGAAACGCCTCGAGCCGCTCGCCGCCGAGGGACTGTGCCGTCTGGGCGCGCGCACGGTCGAGGTGCTGCCGACCGGGCGCCTGTTCCTGCGCCATCTCGCGATGGTCTTCGACGCGTACCTCGCACCCGTCGCGGAAGAGAAGCCGCGCTTCAGCCAGACGGTGTAGCTTCAACCGGGAGCGCCGGGCTCCAGCCCGGCTCTGTTCTCGTTCAAGTTCCCTCTCTGTTCTGCT
>JANOGB010000576.1:0-1613 GCA_031413955.1 Planctomycetota bacterium
CCGCGTCAGCGTTTGCCCGCGCTCAGCGCTTTCACGGCATCCAGGATCGCGTTGGCTATTCGCTTCTTGGGCGCCTTGTCGACCCCGAGGCGGAACCAAAAAAACCAAGAGCCGGGCTGGAGCCCGGCGCTCCCAGGATGACCGGCGCTCCCAGGATGAACAGACGCGCGATCCTGCTGATCCTCGACGGCGCGGGCTGGCGCGCGGAGACGGACGGCAACGCGGTGACGAAGGCGACGCTGCCCACGCTCTTCCGGCAGATCGAGCAGAGCGGCATGGCCGTGCTCGCAGCCTCCGGCGAGGCCGTCGGGCTCGAGCGTGGCCAGGTCGGGAACAGCGAGGCCGGACACCTGACGATCGGCGCGGGCCGCGTCGTACCGTCGCTCACGCGCCGGCTGCTCGAGACGCACGCGAGCGGGAGCTGGGCGCGCGACCCGGCCTGGGCTTCCATCCGCGAGGCCGGCGTGCTGCACCTCGTCGGGCTCGTATCCGACGCGGGCGTGCACGGCCTCGCGCGCACGATCTGGCACGCGGCCCGGAACGCGGGTACTGCTGGCGTGCGCGAGATCCACGTCCATCCCGTGCTCGACGGAGTCGATTCGCTGGCCGGAACGGCGCCAGCGCTGCTGGCAGAGCTGCGCCGCGAGCTCGCAGGCCTCTCCGTGGTGCGCCTGGGCGTCGTCCAGGGCCGCAGGGCCTTCTGCGACCGTAGCGGGAACCTTGCCGTCTCACGCGTCTGTGCCGACGCGCTCCTCGGCAGCGCCGACTTGCCGGCGTTCACTGACGAGGCGCTCGCGCGCCACCTCGCGCAGGCGAGCGAGGCGAGCTTTCCGGCCCACCTCTTTCCCGGCGGCCGCAGCGTGGGCCAGGGCGAGCCCGTGCTGCACACGAGCCACCGCGCCGACCGCGCGCGCCAGATCGCGACGCTGCTGGCCGAGACTCAGCCGCTCTACTCCCTGGTCGATCTCGGCAAGAGCATCCCCGTCCAGCACGTCTTCTTCCCGACCGCGCCGCTCGAGCGCGGCCTCTTCTCCGAGTTCCGCCGCGCCGGGATCGCTTCCGTGCGCATCGCCGAGAAGTGCAAGTTCCCGCACGTGACCTTCTTCCTGAACGGCTTCGACGCCGCGGCCGAGGGCCGCGGCATCTGCCTCGACTCGATCCCCGAGGCCGAGATCCCGGCCAAGCCCGAGATGTCCGCCGCCGCGGTCACCGCCGAGATCGTGAAGGCGCTCTCCGACCCGGCGCAGCGCGCCGTGATCGCCAACCTCGCGAACCTCGACCAGGTCGGACACCTCGGCAACCTGCCCCTCGCTCTGCGCGCCGCCGCCACCGTCGACGACTGCTACGCGCGCATCGCCGCCGCCGCCGGACGCCACGGCTGGACGCTCTTCGTCACCAGCGACCACGGCAACGCCGACACGCTGATCACCGCGGACGGGGGCCCCTTCGGTTCCCACTCGCACAGCCCGGTCCCGTTCTTCTTCGCGCCCGCTCCCGGCCTGGCCGCGCGCTGGACCAGACGGGAGGGCTCGCTGGCCAACGTGGCCGCCACCGTCCTGGACGCGCTCGGCCTCGAGCGGCCCGCGTGGATGGAACCGGCCGTCGCGCACTTC
>JANOGB010000577.1:0-21252 GCA_031413955.1 Planctomycetota bacterium
TGCGCATGCGTGGGTCTCCGCTCCGGTGGTGGTTGAGCTAACCTTTCCATCGGTCGGAGACCCTGTTTTGTTTCCCGCAAAATCCAGCGGCTTTTCAGCACCTTTCTGCCCCGGACCGCTCCAGGAAACAGCAACTAGCTAATGAAACGCTCCTTCGGAACGTCCAGCTTGCCGCGGTTCGACCAGTACGAGCCCTTCTGGAAATCGACACTCCCATACTTCTCCGGCACAGGAACGTCGCCGATCTCCAGGCGCTTCCGAAGACTCGCCCCAGCCTCATCGATTCTCTTCGGGTGCCCCTTCGGAAGCCCCACCAGGGTATCGATCTTGTCCTCCATGCGCTGCAACTCCCAGGTGCGCTCCCAGTCCTTGCGTTTGCTCAGGCCGCTGTCCTTGTAGCGAAACGCGGCGAGATAGGGCACGTGCTCTGTTTCAAGGATCTCCACGAGCACGGCCTCGACCTCCGTAGCGCTCCCATCTGTGTAGCAAGCGACGAGTGCGTTGATGTCGTCGCTCGCCGCAAGCATCTCCGCGAGCACGCGCACCGTGATCGGTGCTAGATTGTCCTGCCTCCAGACCGGCATTTCTTCGACGAGATCAAGGATACGCTCGCGCACCGCGCGTCGTTGGATTGAATCGAACGGCTCGAGGTTCCAGCGTCGTTTGAACTCCGGCCGCTCGATGAGACCAAGATCTCGGTCGGACTGGATCGCTGCGATTCGGCGATCCACGAGTTCCCGATACCAGTCAGGCCAGGTCATGGGCAACTCCGTAATGGGTCTCGATCCGTGCCGCGTGAACCATGTGGTCTCGGGAGCGCCGTTCTTGCATGCACGAGCCATTGCTATCTCAAAGCTTCGCTCCCCGAGTTCGAGCGGCGGAGGGGGCTTGTCGTCGGGGGCACACAGATGCTCGTCGATCAGCCCAAAAGCCGCGTAGACCCGCCAGTCGAGCTCTTCTTGGAGAGCAACGAGATCTCCAAGGATTTCCGCATGTGCACGCGACCGAACGGTCGCGTCTTGACGGGCGCTTGGAGCACTGCAAAGCCACGCCCCGTCGCATGTCATGGCTAGTTCCTGAGCGCGCTGATCGATCCGCCTTGACATGAGCTCAGGCAGCTTTGACGGAACTGGCAGTTCGGCCAGAGTTCCGGCCGTGAATTCATAAAAGTTCTCGAACTCGATCGTCGTCTGCCGAGCACCGAGTTCATCGACGGTGCTTCCCTTGTTGTGGCAAACCTGTTTCAGCCAAAAACACGCAGCTGAACTATTAAGAAGGCCAAGAAGCGCGAAGTGATCGCCCTCCGTTGCGTTGGGTCGAAGCTTGATGACAGGCGCGCTCTGCTTGAATACCTTGCCTCCCCGGTCCAACACAAAGTGGTTATGAGTCGCGTTGAATGCGAACGCTATAGAAAGCCTGACGCGGTACTTGTAGGGGATCCAGCGGTACCACATCCACCAGGGTTCGCCCAGCTTCTCCCGCGTCGCGGCGAACGACTGGGTCGAGGCAAGAACCCTCCGATTGGGCCAAAGGAAGCGATACCAATGCGAGCCAATGTCGAGTTCTATTGGTTGGAAGTTCGAGTCGACCGTTACGAGGGCTGAATCTGGGTATCTGATAGCCCAATCGCGAACGGTGTCTCCGGTCACGAATGCAAAGACGAAGTGCTGTTCAACGCGGTGTCGATTGAAAGCACCGCGCCATGCCACAAACGCGGCATCTTGGCCAGGAAAGCTTGCGAAGCCAATTGTGTCGACACATGAAGTGAGCTTGGTCACACTAGACTTGTCGAGTCGCCTCTTGAGATCCGCAGCTCCACCGCCTCCAAGAATCCAAGGATGGCTATTAAAGCTCTCGCGCGGTCTGTCTTCGACGTTGACGAAGTCAGTCTGCGATCCGGGATGATCAATCTGCTCTACAATCGCCCTCCACACGCAGCCTTGAGTGGGATCATCCGGCGTCGATGGTTCCCCGCGAATACCGAGTACCGTGCGCACGGTGCTCCCGATCGGCGGCCGATTACGCAAAAAGAGGATGACTGTTGGCGTTCCGTGGCCTGGGACGTACGCCCCACTCGTGTCGATCACGTGCGTCAGATCCCAGCGAGACACGAACTCCTCGATGAGGCGTACGCCGAACTCGCGCGTCATGAATGCGTTGTCAGTGATCTGGCCAACAAAGCCGCCTGCTTGCCCGCCTTCGCGAGGAAGCGAGAGTTCGACAAATCGTTCGAGGAATGGAGCGCTGAGGTGGTACCTACCAAGGCAGCTCCCGTAGCGCTCGCGATAGACCTCGTTGAGCGCTTTGTCCTTGACCGTAATGTAGGGTGGGTTGCCCACGACGACGTGGTAGCGCTGGCCGAGAACGTGCGCGAGCTCGGCCTTGTCCTCGTGTCTGTAAGTGTGCTCGGCGATGTCAGGAAACTCGAAGCGCTCTTGGGCTCGACCGGGATCGTTGAAGCGCGGGCCATGCAGCAGGCTGTCCCCGACCACAATGTTCGTGTGAAAACTCGGAGCGTCTGCCAGACGCTTCACATCGCTCGCTCTCAGGGCCGCAATCAGCAAGCGGAAGCGACAGATCTCGACCGCGAACGGATTGAGATCGACACCAAAAAGTCCATCGAGCGCGCGCTGCACAAGCACGCGCACCTCGGTGCCGGGCTCAGCCTTTTGCCAGCGGTCGAGCAGACGCGCGAAGCCGCCGAGTAGGAAGTGACCGCTGCCGACCGTCGGATCGATCATCCGCAGGCCGTGCAAGCCGAACTCGGCAAGTGCGGGCTCGAGCGTGCGGTCGAGGATGAACTCCTCGACGAAGATCGGCGTCTGAAGAAGGGCGTAGCGCTTCTGGGCGTCTTCAGACAGGTTCTGGTAGAGGTCGCCAAGGAAGCGCGTCGAGCGGGAGGGATCGATGAACGGAAACCGAAGCCGCGCCTCGCTCCCCTCGTCGTCGAGCCTTCGGAAGAACTCGAGCAGCAGCTTCGCTCCCTCCGCGCTGGGCCCGAAGCGCCACAGGTTCGTGTTGGCCGGTCCAAGTAGGGCCCCAAGGGAAGGAAGCTTGGACAGCTCGCGGAACGTGGCCTCGAGGTAGTCCCGCTCGTTCTCGGTCGGGTGGCGCTGGAAGTAAGCCTCCTGCTCTTCGATCGCGCGCTTCCGGCGGTCCTGCGGGGTCACCGAGCCCGAGATGCGTTGAATCTCGACAAGTTCGTTGTCTTCGAGAAAGCGGACGAAGACGCAGGCCAGAACCCAAGCAACGGCGATCTGAGTGACGACCTCGTCGCGCCAGGCGTTGAAGGTCTCGCCCGTACGGTGGGCCTTGATCGCGGCGCGGTGCTCCTCCTCCAGAGCCGAGCGCAGCGCCGGCTCGGCGTCGCTGCGAGCGCGGAGGTCGTCCTCCAACCTGGGCAGTAGGTCGTGCAGCGCCTCGGTCAGGCTCTTGGGAGTCTTGGGCTTGCGCGGCGCCATGCTTGGGTCAGGCCTTGCGGGTAAGGGGGCGGTCGACGTTCTGGAGCCAACCGCTGGGAGCGCGAGCGTACTGGCTGGACCCGGTCACCGGGATGGGACGACCATCAAGCACGGGCTGGGGCTGCTGGTCCGTCGATGGCAGGAGAACGAGGAGTGCGGGTGGTGAGGTGAGGCGCTCGCGAAGGCGGCCGAAGAACGGGGCCAGGCGATCGAAGCGCGCGAGGAGACCCAGGTCTATCAGGAGCAGCGGCTCGTCGGCCGAGAGGAGGACTTGATGCAGGTCGATGAGCGCGTCGTCGACCAGGCGCAGGAGTCGGGACCATTCTCCGGGCTGGGACGGGCCGGCAGCATCGGTCTCGAGAACCGTTGTCCACGGCACACTCTTGCTGGCGGCTCGCGCGCGCATGGCGAGCACGAGCTCGCGATCGATGCCGATTGGGCGGAGCGCGGGGAAGACCTCGACCAATCGTTTCGAGGCGCGATCGGTGTAGCCCGGATCGACCTGAAGGATCAGGAGGCGGCGCTCGGCAAGCACGCGCCCGATGCGCTCGTCCAGTTCCTTCGCGTCCAGTCGATCGCGCGGTTCCGAGTGCAGGGGCGTCGTGCGCTGGCGGTAGTCCGTGCGCAGGCTGGAGCCGCTCTGGAGTGTCGGGTCATCGGGGGAGCGAACGAGGAAGGCGGCGGCCTCATCGCTCCAGGTTGCATCAAGGCCGGCGGCGGCGAGGAGCTTGTCCAGTTCGGGACGATCCGGCAGCAGGGCGGCCGCGGGGTAGCGTGCCGTGACGCGTTCGCGAACGGACAGGATAGTCAGGGACCGGCGACCTCCTCCGTCGCGGGGGCGCTCAGGAGCGAGGATCGCGCTCATCGAGAGGCGCAGAGCCCGCTCCGCGGACAGGCCTCGGGGATACACTTCTTGGCGCGCGTTGAAGGCGGCGATCTTGGCGCTGCTGGCTGCGAGGTAGACGAGCTGGGCGATGGAAGGCGGTTCGACGTCGTCCGGGCGCGCGACGGAGCCGAGGGCTTCTTCGACGCGAGCATGACCGGGGAGCGGGTCCTGAGTCGCGAGGGCGTCGGCCTCGGCGCCCAGCTTCATGGCGTAGACGATGTGCGCACCGCTGAGAGCGAGCAGAAGCTTCTCGTCGCGTCGGAAGAGCTGCCACTCGGGCTTGTTCGCGCTCTCCGCTTCGACCGCAACGCGCACCAGGGCGGCGGCGGTCCGAGTTCGGGCGGGCGCCTCGAGCTCGGAGCCGTGCGTGCCCATGAGGGCGGCCGCAGCTTCGTCCACCGTCGTGACGCCTCCGCGTGACTTCACGAAGGCGCCGATCTCTGCGCGCAGCGGCCCGATCCAGAGGTCCTCGTGCCAGGCTTCCCGCAGGCCCTTCAGGAGATTGGAGATCTTCGGCTGTGAGACTCCAAGGCGACGCGTGACGTCCAGCTGTGTGGGGAGCTCGAAGGGCAACTTCGTGCTGGTGGAGTCGAGGCCGAGGAGCGCGTCCAATAGCGGTCCGTCGGTCTTGGCCTTCCTGCCCAGATGAGCGCGCGCAGTCTGGAGCACCTCTTCAAGTCTCTGCGGACCTGCGGGCGGTGCCGGCTCGGGCTGCGGCTGGCTCCTGGCGCGCACCACGATCTGGATGTCCGGGTACTGCGCACGCAGCGTGTCCAGCACGAGATGCAGCTCTTCCTGAGTCTTGCTGCCGACGCCCTTGGCCCAGAGGATCCGCTTCGGCGGCATCTCGAGCAGGCCCCGAACCGTCACCAGTCCGAGACGGTCCAGGCAGTTCGATGCGCGTGTCGAGAGCGGTAACGAAGTGAGCGGTGTGTTCGCGCCGGCGATCTTGGCGGCGGCACGGATCTCGTCCGATGTGACCGCTCGATCGACCGGCGGCGGGGCATGCATCGTCTCGTGCGAGCCGGAGAGCGCACGCTCCCAGGACTCACACATCGCTCGCGCGTCAGCGAATCGGCTGCCCGGATCACGGGCGAGAGCCTGCCGGAAGAAGTTCGTCAGGCCCTTGCGCACCTCGGCGGGGAAGAGGTCGCTCTGGATCGTGATCTCACCTTCGACGAGCTGCGGACTCGTGCGGCCGTCGCCCCACTGCGGCACTGTGCCGGCGGCCATCTCGTGCAGCGTGATCGCAGCGGAGTAGCGCTCCGCTTGCAGGTCCCAGCGTTTGCGCTTGCGCTGATCGAGGAACGGATCGCGGTAGCGCGGCGTGCCGGCCTGGATGTCCTCGGCCGAAGCGCTCGACAGGGAGAAGTCGAACAGAACGATGCCCTGCTGGCGCTTGTTGAAGTCGCTGACCGCGATGTTCTCGGGCTTGATGTCGCGGTGCCAGACGCCCTTCTCTTCGAGGTACTGGAGCGCGCCGAGAAGCTGGGTGCCGAAGCGTTCCAGCATCTCGAGCTGGAGCTGGCCGTCCTTGGCCAGACGTTGGCGCAGCGTCTCCAGGCTCTTCGGAGTGCCGAGGAAGCCTCGGCTGCCGGCGACCTCGATCTCCTCGACGGCGTGGACGATGTGTTCGTGATCGAGGCTGCGGAGCGTCTCGTACTCGCGGCGAATGCGGTCGTTGTGCTCGGGCGAGCGCGCGAGCTTGAGCACGAAGGGGATGTCGCCGCGTTCGACCTCGAAGCCGATGGAGATCGAACCTGCGCCGAGGCGGCGGACGACCTTGAGGCCCCCAGGAATCTCGCTGCCTTTCGTGATCTCTTCGACGCGTGCTGGCGCGACACCCGCCGGACGGGTCAGCTCGTCCTCGAGCTTCTCGAGGTCCTGCAGGAAGTCGTCTACGGATTGCGTCCGGTGCGTGGCTTCCGGATGCGTGGCTCGGCGCACGAGCGCTTCGAGGCTGTGCGGGGTGGCGTTGCTCACCGAGGGCAACGAGAGACCCTGCGAACCCTTGAGCTGTCTCACGAGCTCGGAGGCCGAGCCCGCGGGCGGAGCGTTGCCGAAGACGCGGAACGCCAGCGCGCCGAGCGAGAAGACGTCGAGCACGGGATGAGAGATCGACGGTTGGTCGCGAAGCTCGGGGGCGAGATAGACGGTGCCCGCCGTCTCGACGTAGGCGCCGGGATCTGCCGTTGTGTGGAAGCCGCCCGCGGCGTGGATCGTGTCGGAGTCGGTCGCGAGCCGAGCGCTCGTCTGCCAGTTGTAGACCTTGATCTTCGGCGCAGGGGCGTCGGCGTCGATGATGAGGATCGACTCGGGCGTCAGGGCGCGGTGGATCAGGTCCTGGTCGTGGGCGAAACCCACGGCATCGGCGATCTGGCGAACGAGATCGACGCGCTGGTCTACCGAAAGCTGTGTCCCTCGACGGGTCAGGAAGTGGTCGAGGCGCTCGCTGCCTGCGAAGTGATCGAAGAGGATCGCGGGGCCGAAGTCGGTGCGCCGAGAGTAGAGCGCGCGCAGGATTCCCGGGTGGTCGAGGCGTTCGAGGACGCGGAACTCCCGCTCGGCAGCCTCCTGTACCCGTTGTGGAGTGAGTTTGCTGCCCGACGGCACACAGTAGACGCGCACACGCCGCGGCAGATCGGGGTAGTCGGGGCTGCGGCCGACTCGGTCGCGGTAGTACGTGGTCTCCTCGATCGTCTCACCGAGTTCGTAGTCGTCGACGCGACGGACCGCGGCGCGCGAGACCACACCTGCCTGCTGGAGCGCCTTCCTCACTAGGTCCGAGGTCGGCCGGTCGAACTTGCCGAGCGGCGGAGAGCGGAGGTTCGCGCCCCTGCGCTGGGTCAGCGCGGCGATGATGCCCTCGCGTCCCTTCCTCGGTCCGGCGTCGGCCCGATCCTTCAGACACACGCCGTTGGCTGCCGGGCCTTCGAGCTTCGAGGACTCGGCGTGGGAGAAGTAGACGAGGTTGTCAATGAACGGGACGTCTACTTTGGCGAAGGCCTTCTGCGACTTCAGAAGGCTCTTCAACCGGTCGCACTTCAGCTTCAGCCGGCGCATCGGGTGATCGTCGTAGCGACGCCGCGCTGGGGGCCCCGAGCTGATCGTTCCCTGGTCGCCCTCGATCACGCCCCCCCAGGCCTTGATCTCGACGAGGAAGAACCCGGAGCGGCCGAACACGAGCAGATCGATCTCGTTCTCCGACCCGTCGTCCGCGGCGAACTGCAGCCGGGCCCAGGCCTTCCAGGGATCGTGGTCAGGGAGGCTCTGCCGGATGAACTCGAGCGCCTCCCGCTCGTGCGGGTAGGGGCTCTGCCCCGATTCGAACCAGCGGTCGTCGGACATCGGCATGGGACGTCCGATCAGCCCCGATACGTGGATCCAAGAGGCATCGCAGATGGGTGAATGCGTGTGCCTACCGCTCGCAGGCCGCACGACAGCCTCGAGTTGCGGCACTCTCCTCTACCACCTGGAGCCAACTCGGCGGGCCGTCTCCTCACTCCGGCCAGGACTCGGACCCTCCGGGCATGGCTCCAATGGCTTCCAGATCTCGTGGTGGTGAACTTGTTCGGGCTCTTCTCCACTGACTCCTCTGCTGGCCCAGAGGATCGCGGCTGGCGTGTAGCCAAGCAAGTCCCAGCTCCCGAGCTGCTCGGGGAACTGAACGGTTCAGGTGGTATTCCGCGGCCGCCAGGTACTGCGCACATATCGGAGCAAGAAGACCTTCGTGAACCCGCGCGGGTTGTCTGTCACGTCGGCCGGCGACCTGGGCGCCCTGTCAACTGCAGTCGGCGGCAGCCCCATCTTCTTCAAGTCGGACCTGGGGATGGCGTCTCGCCGGTCGCGGCACAGCTCGACGTAGGCGCGCAGCGCCTTCGCCATCCCGATTGGGTTGTGGGCCAGTCGGGTTCGGATCTCGTTGATCCCGGGATCCGATGCGAACTCGGCAGGGACCTTCTGGGCCTCGTCGGCGAGCCACCCCGGCCAGATGCAGCTGACGCGATCGGAGAAGAGCGTCTCGAAGTGACCGGCGAGGACGCGAAAGAGATAGAAGAGGTCTTCGCGCGGCACCGGAACTCGTGCAAGCACCGCGCGGAGATCCACGACCACGGACTCCTGGACCTTCTCCGAGTCCGGTTCATCGAGCAGCCGATGGAACATGCTCGCAATCGCCCTGCCCGGTAGATCGATTGCCTTGATCCGCGCGGCGGGGACGCAGGCGACGGTGGCCACGGCCGCCGGGACCCAGCGCTTCTGAACCACCGTGGATGCTGGCGCCTCATCCACGATCGCGCACGCATTCAGGAGATCGACCGCTCGACGGACCTTCTCGTCCCAACGCTTCCTGGCCTCCAGTCCCTTCTGCTTCTTGCGGACGAGGTCTTCCTCCTGCTGGATCATCACCGCGATCTCTGCTGATACTTCCATGGTGTTCCCTTGCCTTTGCCTGGCTGGCCCAGGATCTCGGACTGGAAGATCCGGGGATAGACGCCGCAGCTATCCCGGTCAAGCCTTCGCCGTGGCTCTCCGCTAGACGAACTGGACCTCCCAGACGGCGTCCTCCGGGCCCACCCCCATCGCGGCCAGGGCCAGGGCGATCACGCAGTCATCGTGCATGCCGCCCGGGGCGCTCGAACGCAGCCCGCCGCTGTCTGTCGAGCTGTACTCGAAGGCCTCGAGCTCCTCGATCCCCTCAGGCCAGACCTCGGGCCGCGGCAGCGTGAGCTTCTTCTGCTCGAGCATCATGGCCAGGTTGTCGATGAGCGCGGCCTTCGTGCGCTGCGTGAAGACGTAGGGCTCCACGTTGCAGTCGTTTCGGCACAGGAGCTCGTACACGGGGTCGCCCACGCCCGTCACGTCGCACCAGATCCAGGGGTCGTGGTAGCGCTGGCAGGCGGCCTTGATCCGCCCGACCTGCTGCTCCCAGTCGACCTTGTGGAACCTGTCGACGAACACGACCTCGCGGCGCTGGTTCACGATCACGAGCACGGTGTAGTCGGCGAGGCGTCCGAGGTCGAGCCCGGCGTAATAGGTCATGTTCGCCTCGGGCTCCTGGAACTCTCCGGTCGCCCGCTCGCGAATGTAGCGGAACACCGCGCCCTCGCCTTCGATGAACTCGCCGCCGTACTCCTGGCGAAAGACGCGCTCGGGCAGCTTTTCCCGTTCCTGCTCGATCAAGTTTCGGTCGAGCGTGGGGTTCGACCACGAGGGCAGGTTCCAGCTCTCGTGCTCCTTGTCCTCCTTGTCCTGCCCGCGGCGGAAGAAGTCGTAGAACCAGCCCTTTCCGCGAGGCGTGGAGATGAGCAGAGCCCAGCCCTTCTTGTCGATCAGGCGCTGGGAGAGGTACGCCTGCCAGATCTCGGGCTTCAACCTGGCGGCTTCGTCGATGATGAGCCAGTCAAGGCCTTCGCCGAGGAGCGAGTTCGGGTTGTCTGCGCTCTTCGCGCGAATGGTGCTGCGGCCCCCACCGAGGTTCAACAGCACGAGCTCGCGCTCGCTCACCCTCACCACCCGCGAGCGCAGGTGCGCCAGCGCGTGATGCTCGACCTCGCGGAAGATCTTCTCGGCGAGGTCATAGGTCGGCGCGACCACCCAGCCCATCGAACGCTCACAGGGCGCGAGCGCGGTGGCGATCCCTTCCATCGCGGCGCAGAGGCTCTTCCCCCACCGGACCCCACAGGCCAGGGCCCGGAAACGGGCGCGCGAGCGATGGACCTCGAGCTGCCCCGGATGGGGCTTGTAGCCGAGGTCGGCGAAGACGGCTTCCTTGTTGATTCCGAGTTTCGGCATCGTCGTCCTACACCCACGTGGCCACGAGCCGGGCAGGATTCTTGAAGCCCACGCCCCAGGCTGCGAGAGCCAGAGCCATCACGCAGTCATCGTGCTGGCCGCCTGGCGCGCCGCTCTTCAGCGTGCCTCCGTCGGTCACGCTGTACTCGTAGGACTCGAGCTCGTCGATGCCCTCCGGCCACAGATCGGGCCGCGGCAGGGTGAGCTTCCGGTGCTCGAGCATCAGGCTCAGGTTGTCGATCAGGGCCGCCTTCGAGCGCAACGTGAAGGGGTAGGCCCTGGCTCTGACGCCCGCGCGCAGAAGGGCCTCGTAGACGGGATCGCCGACTCCGGTCACGTCGCACCAGACGCGGCACCGGTTGTAGCGCTCGCAGGCGGCCCCGACGCGGGCGATCTGCTGAGCCCAGTCGATCTTGTGGAAGCGATCAGCGAAGACCACCTCACGGCGCCGGTTCACGATGACGAGCACGGTGTAGTCGGCGAGGCGCCCGAGATCGAGCCCGGCGAAGTAGGTCGTGTCCTTCTCCGGCTCCTGGAAGTACCCGGTCGCGCGCTCGCGGATGTAGCGAAAGACCGAGCCCTCGCCCTCGATGAACTCGCCGCCAAACTCCTGGCGAAACACGCGCTCTGGAAGGCGCTCGCGTTCCGTCTCGATCAGCTCGCGATCGAGATGTGGGTTCGACCAGGAGGGCAAGTTCCAGCTCTCGTGCTCGTGGTCGTCCTGGTCCTGCCCGCGCCGGTACAGGTCGAAGAACCAGCCCTTTCCGCGCGGCGTCGAGATGAGCAGGGCCCAGCCTTTCTTGTCGATCAGGCGCTGGGAGAGGTAGGACTGCCAGATCTCCGGCTTGAGACGGGCAGCCTCGTCGACGATCACCCAGTCGAGCCCTTCGCCGAGGAGCGAGTCAGGGTTGTCCGCGCTCTTCGCGCGGATCGCGCTCCGGCCACCTCCGAGGTTGACGAGCACGAGCTCGCGGTCCGTCAGCTTCACGATGCGCGAGCGCAGGTGGATCGTCACGATCAGCACGATCTCGCGAAAAATCTTGTCCGCGAGCTCGTAGGTTGGCGCGACGACCCAGCCGAACGAGCGTTCGCAGGGCAGCAGCGCGGCGGCGATGCCTTCCATCGCAGCCGAGAGGCTTTTTCCCCAGCGCACGCCGCAGGCGAGCACGCGGCGCGGGGCGCGCGAGCGGTGGATCTCGAGCTGACCGGGGTGCGGCTGGTAGCCGAGGTCGACGAAGAGCTTCTCCTTGTCAATCCCGAGCTTCGACTTCGCCATCGTCTTCGGTCGCCTCCTCTCCGTCCACGTCGACGACGGTCATCCAGCGATTGACCTCGCGGCGAGTGGCTTCCTCCACGCTCATCTCGGTGCGTTCCGAGGGCTCGCCGCGGATCAGGCGCTCGTGGCGGATGGTCACCTCGAGGGCGCGCACCGCGTCCATGCCGGTGCGCAGGGGTTTTTCCTTCAGCGTCTCGAGTGCCTTGGCCTGGATCGCGCGCAGGACGCGCAGGTGGCGCTCGTTCATCTCGTTCAGGAGATCGACGACCTTCTCCTTGGAGTCGGCCTGCACTCGCTGCTCGATCTCGGCGACGCGCTCTTGCCAGCGCTCCTTGGTGGCGGTCTTCGTGATCGCCTGCTTCGAGACCTTGAAGCGCTCGGCCAGGGTGTCGTAGCTACGCCCCGGCCCCATGGCGAAGTAGACCTCGAAGGCGTTGGTGGGGATCTTGCGCTTCACGTCGCGCTCCTCTCCGCGGCGACCTCGGCGAAGGTCTTGCCGCTCCCCTCGAGCGTGGCGCACTTGCCCGTCGCCTTCTCCCAGCGCCGCAGGGCGACGTCGATGAAGGCCGGCTGAAGATCGAGCGCGTAGCAGCGGCGGTGCAGCTTCTCCGCGGCGAGGATCTGCGTGCCGCTGCCGGAGAACGGCTCGAGCACGAGATCGCCGGGCTTCGTGTGCACCTCCATCGGGATCTCGAACAGGCGCAAGGGCTTCTGCGTCGGGTGCTCGTTGCCGACGACGCGCGACTTCCCTTCCCAGTCGACCTCCCAGACGGTCTCGAGCGTGCCGCCGCCATGCGTAGGCTTGAAGCCCCGCTTCCAGCCGAACGCGCAGGGCTCGTGGCGCCAGCGGTAGTAGCAGTGACCGAACGTCGCGGTGGGCTTCACCCAGACCAGGATCTGGTGCAGGAGGAGCCCATGACGCTCGAACGTCGCGGCGATGACGGGCTGCTGCACGTGGGCGTGCCACATGTAGATGCCGGCCTCGTCGTGGACGTGCGGCAGGCAGGCGTTGAGCGCGCCGTCGAGGAACTGACCGAGGTCCGCGATCTCCACCTCGTTGTAGAGATGGCTCCAGTCCTTGCCGGAGGGCTTGCCCTCGTGGATCGGACGGTCCATGCCCGTGTAATTCACGCAGTACGGGGGATCGGTCGCGAGGAGTGTGGCGCGTTTCCCCCCCATCAGGCGCTCGAGGTCGCCGACCTTCGTCGAGTCGCCGCAAAGCAGGCGATGACCGCCGAGGAGCCAGAGGTCGCCGGTGCGCGACACCGGATTCGCCGGCGGCTCGTCGGGCCCCTGATCGTCGAGCTCGATCGGCCCTTGCTGGGCTTCGAGCTCGGCGATCAAGGAGTCGATGTCCTGGTTGGAAAAGCCTGTCCCTTCGATCGAGTCTTCGGCGCGCAGCTCCTCGAGCAGCTTCGCGAGGAGAGGCTCGTCCCACATGCTGAAGTCGTGGGTCTTGTTATCAGCGATGGCGTAGGCCGTGGCCTCGAGGTCCGTGCCCTCGAACCAGACGACGGGCACGCGCTCGTGGCCGAGCAAGCGCGCTGCCTTGAGGCGCGTGTTGCCGGCGATCACCACGCCGCCGGGACGCGCGACGATCGGCTGTCGCCAGCCGAATCGTTGGATGGAGGCCGCGACGGGCTCGACGGCCTGGTCGTTGATGCGGGGATTGGAAGAGTTGAAGGAGAGCTGGTCGGTGGGAACCCACTCGACAGAGAGCTCGGTGGAGAAAGAGTCAGTCATGGGCGAGCTTCGTCCCACACCGACAAACCTCCCACCAGCGAAGTACGCTCGTTCTGGCGTTGCGTACGGTTGCGTACGGTTCCGTACGCAAGCACCCTCAGCGGCAGCCCTCAACCCTCCAAACCGTCAAGCGAAACCGCTCGCCTCAAGTGCCGAGTACGCTTCGCTCATCGAGCCGCGGAACCTCCCGCGCCGCCTCTCCCGACGGCCCATTTCGAGACCCCCGAACCGGGCAACCTCCGGACAACCATCGGACAACCAAACCCCGCTCCGGGATCGTTTCCTGCTGGGTCGGGTTGGAGCGGCTGAAGGGATTTGAACCCTCGACATCCACCTTGGCAAGGTGGCGCTCTACCACTGAGCTACAGCCGCGTTTCCCGCTCGAATGGCGGGATCGAAGGGTCGGGAAGGGTAGGGCCGAAGAGGCTGCGGCGCAAGCGGTCGGGGGAGTCAGGCGCGCAGGAGTCTGGCGAGGTAGGAGCTCGCGCTGGCTGCGGCCGCGGGGAGCGGGTGGCCGAGGGCGAGGTTCGCGGCCAAGGCGCTCGCGAAGCGGCAGCCCGAGCCGTGCAGGCGAGCGCCGGGTAGGCGCGCGTGTTCGAGCCACACGGGGTCGCGATCGCGCTCGAGCAGGAGGTCGCGGACGGGCGCGTCGGTGGCGTGGCCACCCTTGAGGACGACGGCACGACAACCGCGCTCTAGTAGCGAGCGTGCGGCGGTCGTGCGCGCGTCGCCGTCCGCCTGCAAGCGCGCGAGCTCGAGGCCCGTGAGGCGCGCGGCCTCGGGCAAGTTGGGGGTGAGGATCACGCCGCGCGGCACGAGCTCCGCGAGCAGGGCCTCGATCCCGCCTTCGTCGAGGAAGACCTCGGCGCCCGAGGCAGCGAGCACCGGATCGACGACCACGGGCACGGACCGCGCGCTCGTCAGCTCGTCGATCAGGGTCGCGAGCGCGCGCACCGCGGCGGCGCTCGGCAAGAGTCCGCTCTTCAGCGCGCCGATCGGAGCGGCCAGCGCGTAGCGCGCTTCCTCCAGCCAGTCCGCGACCGGGCGCGGCTCGAGCGAGCGCACGCGTGTGCCGTCCTGGTCCGTCCAGGCGGTCACCACGCACTCGGCCTCGACGCCGAAGTGGGTGGCCGCGGCGCGATCGGCGTCGACCCCGGCACCACCCGAAGGGTCGTGCCCGGCGACCACCAGGATGCGCGCGCTCACGGGATCTGCGTCAGCGGCACCCCGCGCGCTCCGGTGCGTTCGGCCGGATCGATGCGCTCGAGCGCGCGGTTGCGCAGGCGGCGCTCCAGGCGCTGCAGCTCGCGCCAGTCGTCGCTGGCGAGCTGCACCTGGCCGCCGGCGACCGTGCCGCGGCCGCCGAAGGAGCCCTCGGCACCGAGCACGTGCTGCAAGAACGGGTAGGCCTCCGCGCCGTCCGTGCGCAGAGAGAGGTGATAGGTCGTGCCCACCGCGCCGCCGACCAGCGACCAGCGGCACTGCTCCATACGCCGGAAGAAGTCGGCCATCTCGGCCACCGACTCGGGGTGCGTGACGCGCCCGAGGAAACCGAGCACGGCCGGGCCGTAGCGCCGCGCACGCGAGAGCGCGCGATAGAGGTCGCGGTAGTAGACCGCCGGCAAGGTCGGACGCTGGATGCGCGCGAGCTTCTGGTGGTCCGCGCGCCGAAAAGTCTCGAAGAAGGCCTCGCTGTCGAGGGGCGTGGCGCTGATGGCGAGGTCGAGCGTGTCGAAGCGCACGCCGCAGCACAGCGCGGTGGCCGTGCGCATGTCGAGCGGGATGCCGGCGTCGCGCAGGTAGCCGTACATGAGCGCCGAGGTCGCACCGACCTCCAGGCGCAGGTCGTAATGCGGCGGGAGCGCGCGCCCGCGCAGGGCCTCGACGTCGGGCGGACGATGGTGGTCGAAAACAGCCACCACAGGAATCCCGTCGGGCAGGGTCGTGTGGCCGAAGCCGGGCTGGGTGTCGACCAGGAACACGCCGCCGTAGCGCGCGGGGTCGAGGCCCTCGGAGTCCGTGAAGGCGAGCTCGAGCTCGCGCAGCATGGCCACGTTCTCGGCGCGCGCGATGCGGCCCGTCGCGGCGATCTCGGGGTCGAGCCCGAAGGCACGCCGCAACAGGAGATCCAGGCCGAACATCGCTCCCAGGGCATCCGGGTCGGGCGTGCGGTGGGTCAGGATGAGGGGGCGCCTGGAACCCCAGCTCGCGCGCACGGATTCCACGACGGCGCCGAGGTGTGCGAGCGGCTGGACGCCAGCCGGCACGCCGACGCCGGCGGGCAGGTCGCCCGCGGGTGCCGTGGCGTCCGCCTCAGGTGGGTGGTGAGGCCGGATCATCGGAGGGGAAGGGACAATCCTATCGGGCCGAACGCGCGGGTTCTTTGGACGCGATCCCGAGTGGACGAATGCAATGCACTACAGAACCGCGTCGACAAGGCACTACGGCCATGGATCGAGCTTCGCGCCAGGCGCGCAGAGAGCGCTCAGAACCCGTGGTCGAGCAGGTACTGCACCGAGGCCAGGATCTCGGCCCGGCCGTGGCGTGGGCCGATCTCGAGCACGCGCTCGGCATCCTTCGGCAGGTACTCGCCGATCAGCTTGAAGTCGACCTCGCCCGTACCGATCGGGAGCTCGGCCTCTTCGTCCGAGGCATCCTGCAGGTGCACACCCAGCATGCGCGCCGCGTAGGCGTCGAGCCACTGGCCCTGGGGCGGGAGTCCGATGCGCTCGCGCTGGTGGATGCTGCCGACGTCGTGCCAGTACTTGAGCAGCGGCAGGTCGTCCAGCACCCAGCCCATGGCCTCGAAGCCGAGCAGGTCGTCGATCTCGCGCCCGGGCTCCACGGCGAAGACCGTGGTCGGCGATTCCTGCGACAGCGTGTGCAGCGAGCGGCAGAACTGCTCGATCTGCTTGTAGGCCTTGCGCTGCATGCGCTTGGCGAAGGATTGCACGTCCTCCAGGAGCTCGCCGTTCTCGCCGCCGCGCGCGATGCGCTGCGAGAGGCCTTCGGACTCCTTCTTCAGGACCGGATCCTCGACCTTGGCGCCGCGCACGACGATCGTGTTGCAGCCCCAGCGCTGGGCCAGGCGCACGTGGCGCCGGACCGAGTTCAGGGCACGCTCGCACTCCTCGGGGACGAGGCTCCCCAGTCGTTCGACGGCCATCGAGCCGTTCAGGGGATCACGGCAGCCGAGCACCATCGAGGGGATCGTCACGCCGGTCTCGCGCCGCGATTCGTCCAGCCCTTCCATGGTGGGCGGAGCCTCGTGCAGGCCGAGCTCGATGCGCCGGAAACCCATGCCGACCGCCGCGAAAATCTGGTCCTGGATGCTCGGCAAGCGCGTGCCGAAGCACGTGGTTGACAGCGAGTAGTCGTTCGGGATGCCCGGAGTCGTCACGACCGAAGGCCCAGGGGGAAGGGGGCCAGGATGGACTGATCGGCGGGGGTCCGCCGCGGAACTATACCTCGGCCAGGGAGCTGGCCAAGAACATGCGACTTCTCGAAAAAGCGCGTGAAGAGATCCTACACCCGGAGCCCGGCACGCCGCTCGGGCACGGCTCTGAAGCGCGTGAGGAGCGGATCGAGCTCCTCGGCGAGATACTCCTCGACCTGGAACTCGGCGCGGCCGATCGAACGCCCCGGGTCGAGCAGAGCCTGCAGGCGCGGCGCGAAGGGCTTCAGGACGGGGTCGGCGGAGAGCAGCTCGCGCAGGGGATTCTCTTCGCCTTCGAGCAGGGCGGCGGCCGCCTTGTGGGTGGCCAGGCGCAGGTGCTCGTGCGCTTCCTGGCGGTCGACCCCGCTGCGCGCGGCCTCCATCATCAATTGCTCGCAAGCCAGGAAGGGCAGCTCCTCGGCCAGGTTCTTCTGGATACGGCGCTCGTGCACGACCAGACCCGAACCGATGGCAAGCACGAGCTCGAGCAGTCCGTCCGTCGCCAGGAACATCTCCGGCAGCGCCAGACGCCGCACGGCGGAGTCGTCGAGCGTGCGCTCGAGCCACTGGTTGGCCGCCGTCTGGGCCAGGGAGTCGAGCTGGGCCAGCACGTGACGTGCCAGCGAGCACACGCGCTCCGAGCGCATCGGATTGCGCTTCCAGGGCATGGCCGAGGATCCGATCTGCTGCTTCCCGAAGGGCTCCTCCACCTCGCGCCGCGCGGCCAGCAGGCGCAGGTCCGTGCCGAACTTTGCGCCCGATTGCGCGATCCCGGCCAGCACCGCGCCGATGCGGAAATCCAGCTGGCGCGGGTAGGTCTGGCCCGTGACGGGAAAGCATTTCTCGAAGCCCATGCGGCGCGCCACGCGCCGCTCGAGCTCGCGCACCTTCTCGTGCTCGCCCTGGAACAGCGTCAGGAACGAGGCCTGCGTGCCGGTCGTACCCTTGATGCCGCGGAAGAGCAGGCGCCGTTCGAGCTCGTCCAGCTCCTGCAGGTTGAAGGCGAAGTCCTGGATCCACAGCGTGGCGCGCTTGCCGAGCGTGGTGGCCTGGGCCGGCTGCAAATGCGTCAGCCCGAGGATCGGCTGGGCCTTCCATTCGAACGCGAAGGTACGCAGGGCGCGCAGCACGTTGACGAGCTGGGCGCGCACCAGCGCGAGCGCGTCGCGCAAGATCACGAGGTCGGCGTTGTCGGTGATGTCGCAGGAGGTCGCGCCGAGGTGCAAGATGCCGCGCGCCGCTCGGCAGCGCTCGCCCCAGGCGTGCACGTGCGCCATCACGTCGTGCTTCAGCTCGCGCTCGAAACGCTCCGCCAGCTCGAAATCGACGTGCTCCAGGTTGGCGCGCAGCTCGTCGAGCTGCACGTCCGTGATCGACAGGCCCAGCTCCTGCTGGCTCTCGGCCAGGGCCAGCCACAGTCGGTGCCAGGTGAGGAACTTCTTCTGCTCCGAGAAGTTCGCGCGCATGGCCTCGCCGGCATAGCGCGTCGAGAGCGGGCTCTGGTAGTGATCGTGGTCGCGCATGCTGGCCAGCCAGCACGCAGGATAGCGGTTACCTGGACGAGAATCAGGTGAGCGACGCCAGGGCCGCGCTCGCGCAGCACAGCAGCACGCCCGCGCCGAGCCGGGCGAGGAGCTGGCGCTCGCGCAGCTCGGCGTCAGCGAGGGTGAAGACGATCCACAGCACCACCGCGCCACTGACCACGTCCGTCAGGACGTCCAGCAAGGATGCGTCGCGGCCGCGGATGCGGCTCTGGTGCCACTCGTCGAGCAGGCCGTAGACAAGCACGCCCGCCAGCACCAGCGCGGCACGCGCGCGCCGCGGGCGCGGCCAGCCGCCGCCGCGCTCGCGCAGCACCAGGGCCGCCAGCAGGAGCGTCAGGATCCCGAAGAGCGGCGCGTGCGCGAGGTTGGAGAGCAACTCCCAGAAGAGACTCGGGTGGACCGGGATCGGCGCTGAGTGCGAGCTCAGATCCCAGATCAGGAGCGCCCAGGCGCCCGCGAGGAGCAGCGCCAGCGGCCACGGGACCCACAGCAGGAAGCGGCCCGCCGCGCGCAACCCGCGCGTCGTCCGGCCAGGCCGGCTCATGCGGGCTCAGCTGCGCGCATGCCGGCGCGTGATACGGAACGTCAGGCCGCGGCCGTCGGCGCTCTGGTCGACCTCCATGGTGTCGACCAGCTGGCGCATCAGATAGAGGCCGCGCCCGCGCTCGTCCTCGAGGTCCGGGAGCTGCGCGCTGCGCAGCGCGTGACGCACGCGCGTCGGATCGCCGCCGCCCTCGTCGCTGACCGCGAGTCGCCATTCGTGCGCGCCGACCACCAGCGCGAGGCGCATGCGCGCGTCGCTCTCCAGGTCGTGCTCGGTCATGGCCGGCGGACCTCCGCCATGGTCGACGGCGTTGGCCAGGAGCTCGGACACGATCAGCACGAGCTGCTCGATCTCGGCGTCCTTCACGCCCTCCAGGCGCGCGAAGTGGCGCACGACGTGCCGCGCCACGCGCACGCTGCGGTGTGCCGCCGGTAGATCGAGCGCGAGCTCGTACTTGTTTTCCCGGAAAGTCATCGGCACGTCGCGGTCCGCGGGCAAGAACGAGAAGGGGTCTTCATGGCAGGGGTTCCAGGCGCAGCGCGAGGTCCAGGGCCGGGGCCGAATGTGTCAGCGCTCCGACCGAGATGCGGTCCACGCCCGAGCGCGCGAACGCGCCGGCGTTCTCGAGCGTGATTCCGCCCGAGGCCTCGAGCTCGAGCGGCCGCACCCGGGCGCGCGCGGCGGCCCGCAGCCTGGGGCACAGCGCGCCGAGCTCCGCCGGACGGAAGTTGTCGAGCAGCACCACGTCGGCGTCGCCCGCCACCGCGGCCAGGGCTTCGCGCTCGTGGCGCGCTTCGGCCGTGATGCGCAGCTCCTGGCCGTGGCGTGCGCGCAGGGCCGCGAGCAACGTGCCGAGCTCGGCACGCGCGAGATCGAGGTGATTGTTCTTCAGCATGGCCTCGTCGAAGAGCCCGAAGCGGTGGTTCTCGCCGCCGCCGCAGGTGACGGCGTACTTCTCGAGCGCGCGCAGGCCGGGCGTGGTCTTGCGCGTGTCGAGCACGCGCACCGGGCGCGCGGCGGCCACGAAGCGCGCGGTGAGCGTGGCGATCCCGGACAGGCGCTGCACCAGGTTCAGGGCCGTGCGCTCGCCCACGAGCAGCGCGCGCGCGCGGCCCTCGAGCTCGAGCACCACGTCGCCGCTCGCGAGCGCGGCACCGTCCGCCAGGCGGCGCCGGACCGAAACGAGCGGATCCAGGCGCGCGAACACGCGCACGAAGACCTCGCCGCCGGCCAGGATCCCGCTCGCGCGCGCGATCAGCCGTGCGCGCGCGCGTGCCCCCTCGGGGATGACCGTGTCGGTGGTCAGGTCGCCGGCGCCCACGTCCTCGGTCAGGGCCGCGGCGAGCAGGCGCTCGACCGCGGCATCCTGGAACAGTCGCGCCTCGTCGGGCGGCGTCTCGACGGCGCTCACCCGGGGAGTGTAGGAGTCCCCATCAGAATGAGCCATGGCCTCCCGACCGCTCCTGCTCCGCGCTCGCGGGCGCCGCGGAATCCAGGAGCACGGAGCCCAGGAATTCGAGCAAGAGGGCGTGGAAGCGCTCGGGCTGGTCGAGATAGCAGGGGTGCGAGGCCCCGGGCAGGATCTCGAGGCGCGCACCGACCAGGCGACCGGCGAGGGCGCGCCCCTGGGCCAGCGGAACGACCTCGTCGCGTTCCCCCCACAGGAGCAGGGTGGGCGTTTCCCAGATCTCCGGCGTGAAACCCTCCGCGCCGGCCGGCGCGATCGCCACGAGGCCGGCCACGCGCTCGGCAGAGGTGTCCAGGAACTCGAAGGCGAAGCGCCCGGCCAGGGAAGGCGCGACCAGCACGACGCGCTCCGCGCCGAGCTCGTCGCACACGCTGGTGAGCAGGGCGTTCGCCTCGACGCCGGCACCCCAGTCCGGCGTGGCGCCGTAGCCAGGCCAGTCGATGGCCAGCGCGTGGTAGCCCGCGTGCGCCAGGAGCTCGAGCGTGCCGAGCTCCACCCAGGTTTGCGCCGAGAAGCGCGCACCGTGCAGGAGCAGCACGAGAGTCCCCTGCACACGCCCCGCCTCGAGCGCGTGCACGGCGCCACCTTGCAGGGCAAGCGTGCGCGGCCGGAGCGCCTGCGCAGGCGCGGTCTGCTCTGAATCGACCTGCTCTGAAGCGGAAGGAACGCCCGCGGGCGTCGGGCTCCCCGCGCTCGTCGTGTCCCGGCAAGCCGCCAGCAAGACGAGGAAGCACGGGCGCAGCAGAAGCGGGAGTCTTTCCACGCCGACAGGATAGCTCGGCACGGTGGGCACTGGCCTGCCCGCGCACAACGGGTCCGGATCGATCCCGCGCGCGCGGCACCAGGCGCGGAGCTCGCGCGCGCGCACTTCGCCGATCCCGGCCACGTCCTCCCAGGCGAGCGGCGGTGCGAGCGCGTGGCCATCGCGCGTGCGCGCCAGCACGAGCGCCAGCTTGGGCCCCACGCCCGGGAGCTGGCGCAGCTCGCGCACGCTCATGCGCCGCGGGTCGCGCTCGACGCGCAGCTCGCGCGCGCGCGCGCGGACCTCGTCGGAAACGGGCTCGGGCAGCCACGCGCGCACGGTTCCCAGGACGAGAAAGG
>JANOGB010000578.1:0-9836 GCA_031413955.1 Planctomycetota bacterium
GGTCGTGCGCGCCTGGGCCTACGGCACGCGCGATCGCAAACAGAAGAAGCGCCAGTACCGCACGCTGTGGATCGCGCGCATCAATGCCGCGACGCGCGCGCGCGGCACCTCCTACTCGGCCTTCATCGACGGCCTGAAGAAGGGCGGCGTCGAGCTGAACAGGAAGCAGCTCTCCGAGCTCGCCGCCAACGATCCGGCGGCCTTCGACCAGCTGGTCGAGGTCGCGCGCGCGGCGCGTTCGCCGGCGCTCCCCGCTTCTTGAGGCTGCCGTGAGCGCCGAGCGGGCCCATCCGCTAGAGGGGCGTCTGCGGGAGCAGGCGCTGGCGGCCATCGGCGCGGCGGGTGCGGCCGCCGAGCTCGCGCGCATCGAGCGCGAGGTGCTCGGCAAGGACGGGGAAGTCGGAAAACTCCTGGCCTCGATCCGTGACGTCCCGCCGGCCGAGCGCAAGGCCTTCGGCGAGGCCACCAACGAGCTCAAGCGCGTGCTGGCGGGCGCGCTCGAGGAGCGCCGCGCGCAGCTCGAGCGCGAGCGCATCGCCAGCGAGCGCGCCGCCGAGAGTTTCGATCCGACCCTGCCGGCACCGCGCGTCGAGCGTGGTTCCTTGCATCCGCTGACGCACGTCGTGCGGCGCCTGGAGGAGATCTTCTCCTCGATGGGCTACGCGATCCTCGACGGGCCGGAGGTCGAGCTCGACTACTACAACTTCGAGGCTCTCAACATCCCCAAGGACCATCCGGCGCGCGAGATGCACGACACCTTCTGGTGCGACCGCGAGCAGAAGCTGCTGATGCGTACGCACACCTCGCCGGTGCAGATCCGCGCGCTGGAGAAGATCAAGCCGCCTTTTCGCGCGATCGTGCCGGGGCGCTGCTTTCGCAACGAGACCACGGACGCCTCGCACGAGCACACCTTCCACCAGATGGAGGGCCTGGTGGTGGGCGAGGGCATCACCGTGGGGCACCTGATCGGGACCATGAAGACCTTCCTGCGCGAGGTCTTCCAGCAGGACCTCGACGTGCGCCTGCGGCCCGGCTACTTCCCTTTCGTCGAGCCTGGTTTCGAACTCGACGTGCGCTGCCCGTTCTGCAAGGACGGTTGCAGCGTGTGCAAGCGCTCCACCTGGATCGAGCTGTGCCCCTGCGGCATGGTGCACCCGCGCGTGTTGCGCTATGGCGGCGTCGATCCCGAGCGCTACACCGGCTTCGCCTTCGGCCTCGGTCTCTCGCGCCTGGTGATGCTGCGCTACGGCATCGACGACATCCGCCACCTGATGGGCGCGGACGTGCGCTTCCTGGAGCAGTTCTGACGGAGAAGCGAACCACAGAGGCGCAGAGGACACGGAGATGCACAGAGGAAGAGCAGGCATGGGGAAGAGCCTCCGGGGCTCCGAGTTCCTGCGAGTCGAAGCCCCGGAGGCCCCTCTCTTCTTCCGTTCCTGGCTCTGTGCTCCTCTGTGTCCTCTGCGCCTCTGTGGTGCTCTGTAGACCATGAAGATCTCCTTCCGCTGGCTCGCGCGGCACGTCGACCTCGACGGGCTCGTAGCCCAAGACATCGCGAACGACCTCACGATCCACACGGCCGAGGTCGAGGGCCTCGAGCGCTTCGCTCCGCAACTCGGCGACGTGGTCGTCGGGCACGTGGTCGAGCACGCCAAGCACCCGGACGCCGACAAGCTCTCGCTGTGCAAGGTCGACGTGGGCGCGCGCGGCGAGGGCCAGCTGCTGCAGATCGTGTGCGGCGCCAGCAACGTGGCGGCCGGACAGCGCGTGGCGGTGGCGCTCGCCGGCACGAGCCTGCCGGGCGACTTGAAGATCAAGAAGAGCAAGATCCGCGGCGTCGAGAGCCAGGGCATGATCTGCTCGGAGCGCGAGCTCCAGCTCTCCGACGAGCACGAGGGCATCTGGGTGCTGCCCGGCACGCCCGCACCCGGCACGCCCGTGAGCACCGCGCTCGGGCTCGACGACTGGGTACTCTCGATCGACAACAAGTCGCTCACGCACCGCCCGGACCTGTGGGGCCACCGTGGATTGGCGCTGGAGGTCGCCGCGATCCGCGGCCGAAAACGCAGGGCGCTCGACCTCGCCTTCCCGAGCACCGGCGCCGGCCGGCCCTACCCGGTGCGCGTGGAGAGCGCGGGCTGCGCACGCTACATCGGCCTCGAGATCGAGGGCGTGAAGAACGGGCGCTCGCCCGACTGGCTGCGCTTCCTGTTGCTGGCCGTCGGCCAGCGGCCGCTGGATCTCCTGGTCGACCTCTCGAACTTCGTGATGCTCGACCTGGCGCAGCCCAACCACCTGTTCGACCGCGCGCGTCTGGCGCCGGACGGGATCCTGGTGCGCAACGCACGGGCAGGGGAGAAGGCCCGCACCCTCGACGGTGTCGAGCGCGTGCTCGACCCCGCCGACATGCTGATCTGCTCGGGCGACGAGGTCGTCGCCATCGCCGGCGTGATGGGCGGCGAGGCTTCCAAGGTCACGCCCGAGACGAGCGCGCTGCTGCTCGAGGTGGCGAGCTTCCAGCCGACGGCGGTCCGGCGCACGGCCGCGCGCCTCGGCCTGCGCACCGACGCCTCGGCGCGCTTCGAGAAGAACCTCGACCCGACCCTGCCGGCGCAGGCCGCCGCCCATCTCGTGCGGCTCCTGCGCGAGCTCCAGCCCGGGATCACGCTGCCGCGCCCGGCCGGCGACGCGGGCAAGTGGCAGGACCCCGCTTGCACGGTGGCGCTGCGGCCCGAGCGCGCGCGCGCGCTGCTGGGCACGGCGCTCAGCGACACCCAGATCGAGGGCTACCTCGCGGCGCTGGAGTTCGGTGTGACGCGCGCAGCGACCTGGAGCGTGAGCGTGCCCTCGGCGCGTGCGACCAAGGACATCCGCATCGAGGAGGACCTGATAGAGGAGCTCGGGCGCATGCACGGCTACGGCAACATCGCCGAGGCCGCGCTCAGCGCCGCGCTCGTGCCCGCGCCCTTCGACGAGCGCCGCGCGCTGGTGCGCAGCCTGCAGGACCGACTGAGCGGCGCGGCGGGCTTCCACGAGGCGCTGACGTACTCGTTCCACGAAGCGGCCACGGCCGAGCGCCTCGGGATCGCCGCGCAGGCCCACGTGCGCGTCGTCAACCCGCAGATCGAAGGCCTCGACCGCGTGCGGCGCTCGGTCGTGCCGAGTCTGCTCGCGCACCTCGCCCACAACCGTCGCCAGCGCGCGGAAGTGCGCCTATTCGAGCTCGGCAAGGGCTACGAGCCCGAGCACGCGAACGCGCGCGGCGAGCCGCGCGAGCGCCACGAGTGCGCGCTCGTGTGGCTGGCGCCGCGGCCGGTCAAGGGCGCGCGCTTCGACCAGTCCGTCTTTGCGCGCCTGCAGGGCGTGCTCGAGGACTGCCTGCGCGTCGTGGGTCGGCCGGCCAGCGGCTGGGAGCGCCTGGCCGATTCCGCGCGCGCCAGCTGGGCGCACCCCGCGCGCGCGCTGGCCGCGCATTTCGAGGGCATCCGTGAGCCGCTGGTCGTGCTGGCCGCGCTCGAGCCCGAGATCCAGGCGCGCCTCGAGCTCGTGGGCGAGCTCGATGGCGAGGTGGCCGTCGCGCGCTTCGACCTCGACGCGCTGCTCGCGGCCCGCGCCGAGCCGCCGCGCTTCCGCGAGCTGCCGCGCTTCCCTGCTACGAAGCTCGACGTCGCTGTGGCCGTACCGGAGAGTCTCCCGATCCAGGCGGTGCTCGCGGCGCTGGCCAGTACGGGCGCAGCGGCCGACTTCGAGACCTTGGAGGTCTTCGACATCTATCGCGGCCCCAACCTCGGCGCGGGGAGGAAGTCCATTGCAGTCCACGTAGGCCTGCAGGACAGGGAGCGCACGCTCACGGACAAGGACGTGGCCAGGTACCTGGCCAAGGTGGAGCGGGCCATTTCCGCGCTCGGCGGCGAGCTGCGCAAGGCCTGAGCTCGCGCTCCCGTGGATGCCGCCCTCCCACGGCATCCGCTAAGCTGCTCGCGCCATGTCGGAGCGCATCGAGAGCATCCTCAAGGAGACCCGCAGTTTTCCGCCCAGCGAGGCCTTTCGTGCGCGCGCGCGCCTCGCGGATCCGGCGCTCTACGAGCGCATGTACCGCGAGTCCATCGACGACCCCGAGGCCTTCTGGGGACGGATCGCGCGCGAGCTGCCCTGGCTCGCGCCCTTCGAGCGCGTGCTCGACTGGAGCCAGAAACCCTTCGCGCGCTGGTTCGTCGGCGGCAAGACCAACGCCTCGTTCGTGTGCCTCGACCAGCACCTCTCCGGTCCGCGGCGCCAGCGCCTGGCGCTGATCTTCGAGGGCGAGCCGGGCGACGTCGAGCGCTACACCTATGCCGAGCTGCACGCCGAGGTGTGCAAAGTCGCGAACGCACTGAAAGCGCGCGGCGTGAAGAAGGGCGACCGGGTCGCGCTCTACATGCCGATGATCCCGGAACTGGTCTTCTCCGTGCTGGCCTGCGCGCGCATCGGCGCGATCCACTCGGTCATCTTCGGCGGCTTCAGCGCGCAATCGATCAAGGACCGCGTGCTGGACGGCGGCTGCACGGCCGTGATCACATCCGACGGCTGCTGGCGGCGCGGAAAAGTGCTGCCGCTGAAGCCCGTGGTCGACGAGGCCCTGGCCGGAGTGAGCGGCGTGCACACGGTCTTCGTGGCGCAGCGCGGCGGCAACGAGGTCGCGTGGCAGGCCGGGCGCGACGTGTGGCTGGGCGAGCTCGCCTCGCAACAGGAGCCGGTCTGCGCACCCGAGCCGATGGACAGCGAGGACACGCTCTTCCTGCTGTACACCTCGGGCTCGACCGGAAAACCCAAGGGCATCCGGCACACGACGGCGGGGTACCTCGTGGGGGCCTACCTGACCACGCGCTACGTCTTCGACCTGCGCGAGGACGACCTCTACTGGTGCACGGCCGACGTCGGCTGGATCACCGGACACAGCTACGTCGTCTACGGGCCGCTCGCGAACGGCGCCACGGTGCTGATGTACAAGGGTGCTCCGAACCAGCCGCACCCAGGGCGCTTCTGGGAGCTCGTCCAGAAGCACAGGGTGAGTGTGCTCTACACCGCGCCCACGGCCATCCGCTCCTTCATGCGCTGGGGCGACGAGCACGTCGCGCGCTTCGACCGCTCCTCGCTGCGGCTGCTGGGCACGGTGGGCGAGCCCATCAATCCCGAGGCCTGGATGTGGTACCGCACGGTGGTGGGGGAGTCGCGCTGCCCGATCGTCGACACCTGGTGGCAGACCGAGACCGGCTCGATCCAGATCACGCCGCTGCCGGGCATCACGGCCACCAAGCCCGGCTCGGCCACGCGCCCCTTCTTCGGCGTGGATCCGGCGGTGGTGGACGAGCACGGAGTCGAGCTGGGCGCCAACCAGGGCGGGTACCTCGTGATCCGCAAGCCCTGGCCGTCGATGTTGCGCGGGATCTGGGGCGACGATGCGCGCTACGTCGAGACCTACTGGGCGCGCTTCGGCGGGCGCTACTACGTCACGGGCGACGGCGCACGCAAGGACGAGGACGGCTGCTTCTGGATCCTGGGACGCGTGGACGACGTGCTCAACGTGAGCGGCCACCGGCTCTCGACCATGGAGGTCGAGAGCGCGCTGGTCAGCCACGCAGCCGTGGTCGAGGCCGCGGTCGTGGCGCGACCCGACGAGATCACGGGCGAGGCCATCTGTGCCTTCGTCACCATCGGCCCGGGGCGGAACGCGAGCCCCGCGCTGGCCGAGGCGCTCAAGGAGCACGTGGCCAAGGAGATCGGCAAGCTGGCGCGCCCGGCCGAGGTGCGTTTCGCGGAGGCGCTGCCCAAGACGCGCAGCGGCAAGATCATGCGGCGCCTGCTGCGCGACATCGCCGCGGGCCGCGAGGTGCGCCAGGACACCACCACGCTGGAAGATTATTCCGTGCTCGCGCGCCTGCGCGGTCCGGAGGAGTGAGTGCAGGCGGAGCACCGCACGACGGGGAGAGCATGACGACGCACGTACACTTCGTCCGCGGCGGCAGTCCGACTTTTTCGACGGCCTGCTCGCGGACGATAGGCTGCCAGCCACGATGAGCGCCGCAGGAGAAGAGCCGCGTCCGGAAACCCTCCAGCGCGGACCGGACCGCCGCGGCGCCCCGACCCCGCGCTTCTCGCGCTACACGCTGTGGGGCGGGCGCCGGCAGGCCCTGCGGCGCAAGGAGGAGCGCGAGGGCACCTTCGTCGACGTCTACGGGCGGCGCCTGTTCCTGCTGGTCCTGTGGATCGCGCTGATGAACGTCGGCGACAGCTTCTTCACGCTCGTCCATCTGCAGGCCGGGGGGGTCGAGCTCAATCCCGTCGCGCGCGCCCTGCTCACCACCGGACGCTGGAACTTCGTGTTCACGAAGTCGATCCTGATCGCCCTCGCCCTGGTCGTGCTCGCCGTCCACAAGAATTTCCACCTGGCCCGCGTCGGGCTGTGGACGGCGGCCGGGACGTACACGTGTCTGGTCGTCTATCACCTGCTGCTGTTCCGGCTGGATTGAGGAGCGCGCTCGCGTGCTTGCGCGCGGCACTTCTCGCCGGCGCATGCCTCTTCCCGGGAGCAAGCTGCAACAGCGCGCTCGTGCACGGTCTGGCGACGGCCTGGGAGCGCGCGCCGGCCGTGCCCTGGAGCTACGCACCCGCGCCGCCCGCGGTAGCTGACGAGCACATGGCGCTGCTGGCGCGCTGCGCGCCAGCCTTCGTGCTCGAAGAGGGGGAGGCCGAGTACAACCGCATCGGGACTCCCGCGCTCTCCAGCCGTGCCGGGATCGAGCGTGCGCGCGTCGACCCGCTGCGGCCGGCCCTGTACGCCGAGGTACGCGCCGAGCGCGTGGGCGAGCGCGAGGTGTTCCAGCTCGTGTACCGCATCCACTTCGATCAGCTCGCCTTGCGCGCCAGGACCATCCTTTCCCTGCACCGCAACGCCGGTCTGCTGGTGCTCGTGACGGTCGACCGGGAAACGCTCGTGCCGCTGGTCGTGACCACGGTCCACACCTGCGGCTGCTGGCTCGCCGTCCAGCCGACCGCGGCGCTGGCGGCCGCAGCCTTGCCCGAGGACTGGCCAGTCGAGCACATCGAGGTGTACGGCGAGACGCTGCCGGCGCGCCTCGCCGTGCCGGCCGAGGGTCAACGCCTGTTCGTGTCCCTGCGCACGCGTTCGCACCGCGTGGCCGGCGTGAGCGTGGCCGCTGCGCCGCATGGGCCGGGCGTGCTCGCCCTGCCGCTCCACGACCTCGACGAGCTCGAGCGCCTGCCGATCGCGGGTACGCACGGCGAGACGGGTTCGTTCTTCTACGAGCGCGGCTACCTGCGCGGCTACGTCAAGGGCGCCTGGGCGCCGCTCGAGGGCCTGACCCTCGGGCTCCTCACGCTCGATCTGCGCCTGGGCATGGACCGCGCCTTCGGCGACCCGGCCGAGACGGGGGCGCGCTTCTTCACCGCGCTCGCACCCTGGAAGCGCGAGGCCTCGCGCCTGGATCGCTTCGGTCGCGCGCTGGAGGGGCTCGGCTTCCGCCTGGCGGCCTTCGCGCCCGAGAGCCCGGTGAACTGATGCGCATCGCACGCGTGCTCACGCGCCTCAACCTGGGCGGGCCGGCGCGCCAGGCCCTGGCCTCGGACCCGCTGCTGTGCGCGCGCGGGCACATGCTGCGCCTGTTCACGGGGCACTCCGAGCCCGGCGAGGGGGATCTCTTCGCGCAGTTCCAGGCGCGCGGCCTGGATGTCGTGCGCATCGAGGGCTTGCAGCGCGGGCTCTCGCTGCGCGATCTCCTCGTCCGGCGCCGCCTGCGGCGCGAGCTCGGCGCCTTCGCGCCCGAGGTGCTGCACACGCACGCCTCCAAGGCCGGCGCCCTGGGCCGGGCCGCGGCCCGCGGCGCGAGCTTCGCGCCCATGGCGCGCGTGCACACCTTCCATGGGCACGTGCTCGAGGGCTACTTTTCTGGCGTGATCTCGAAGCGCCTGGTGGCCGCCGAGCGCCGGCTGGCGGCCGAGACCGACCGCATCGTGGCGGTGTCGCACGCGACCGGCGACGACCTGGTGCGCCTGGGAGTCGTGGGCGAGCAGAAGCTCGTCGTGATCCAGCCCGGCATCGAGCTCGGAGCCCTGCTCGCGCTGGGGCGCGACACGCGCGCCGGTGCCGCGCGCGAGCTGCGGGCCTTCGTGGGCGCGGCCGAGGAGGACTATCTCGTTGGCGTCGTCGGGCGCCTGGCCGAGGTCAAGGAGCCGCTGCGCGCGCTGGCGGTCTTTCGCCTGCTGGCAGCGCGCCATCCCCGGCTGCAGCTCGTGTTCGTCGGCGACGGCGCGCTGCGGCGCGCGCTCGAGCAGGCCATCGCCGGCCTGCCGGCCGAGGAAGCGCGCCGCGTGCACATGCTCGGTGCGCGTGCGGACATGGAGGTCGTGCTGGACGCGCTCGATGCGTTGCTCTCGAGCTCGCGCAGCGAAGGCATGCCCGTGGCGCTGATCGAGGCGGCCGCGGCGGGCCTGCCGGTCGTGGCGCGCAGCGTGGGCGGGGTGCCGGAGCTGGTCGCGCACGAGCGCACGGGCTACCTCGGCCGCAGCGACGACGAGCTCGCCTTCGGCCTGGCGCGGCTGCTCGACGACCGGCGTGCGGCGCGCGCGATGGGCGCACGCGCGCGTCTGCGCGTGACGAAGCCGCATGCAGCCGAGACGCTGGCCACGCGCCTCGAGGAGCTGTACCGCGTGGTGTGTGCCGAGCGCGCGGCACGGAGCGGCGTGCAATGAGAGGTGCCGTGCGGTGAGCGCCCTACCCGTGCTCTCGGTCGTGATCCCTTCGTGGAACACGAAGGACTACCTGGCGGCGTGCCTGGCGCACCTGGCCGCGGCCGAGAAGCCGGCCAGCGAGGTGATCGTGGTCGAGAACGCGAGCGCGGACGGCTCGCTCGAGTTCCTGCGCACGCAGCATCCCGAGGTCCAGCTCGTCGTGAACGCGAAGAACGAGGGCTTCGCGCGCGGCTCCAACCAGGGCCTCGCGCTCGCGCGCGGGCGTTACGCGCTCTTGCTCAACACCGACACCGAGGTCGCGCCGGACGCGATCGCACACCTGGTGCGGTTTCTCGACGAGCATCCCGACTACGGCGCGGTGGCCCCGCGCCTGGTGCACCGCGACGGCACCACCCAGCGCACCGTGCAGGAGTTCCCGACGCTCAGGACGGCGCTCTTCTTCTCGACGCCCTTCGAACGCTGGTTCCCGGACTCGTCCGAGCTGCGGCGCTACTTCCTGCGCGACTGGGACCAGGAGAGCTCGCGCGACGTGGATCAGCCGCCGGCGGCGGTGCTCTTGCTGCGCAAGGCGATGCTGGATCAGATCGGGCTCTTCGACGAGAACCTGTGGTTGTTCTACAACGACGTGGACCTCGCGAAGCGCATGCATGCCGCGGGCTGGAAGACGCACTACCTGGCCGAGGCGCGGGTCCTGCACCACGTGGGCGGCTCGACCCGCAACTTCGCCGACTTCGTGGCCACCTGGCAGCGCGACCGCCTGCGCTACTACAGGAAGCACCACGGGCGACTCGGGGCCTGGTGGCTTAAGGCCTGCGTGACCTTCACGCTGGCCGACTGGGTCGTGACCCAGCTCGCGCGCCGGCTGCGGCGCCGGCCGGCGGAGCCGATCGGGCCGATGCTGGCGGGCTACTTCGCGCTCCTCGGGCAGTGAGCGCCCAGCAAGCTAGCCCCAAAACAAGCGCTTCGCGCCGCCCCAACGGCGAGAGTGCGGTGCCTGGCTCGGCTTTGCCGGATTCCGCCCTTCGCTCCTCATCACTCCTGCGCGCACCCGGAATCCGGCGAAGCCGTGCCTGGCTCCGTACTCTCGC
>JANOGB010000579.1:0-24554 GCA_031413955.1 Planctomycetota bacterium
ACACGACGCTCGCCCTCTTCCACCTCAAGTAGCTGGCCCGCTTGGGGGGGGACCCACCCCGGCACTTTCTTTTCCTGTTCCCCGCTCCTGTTCTCCGCCCGAAGCGCGCACCCGCATGAGCCGGGCTGGAGCCCGGCGCTCGCGGCCGAGCTACTTCAGGTGGAAGCGGTCGAGCTTCTTGTAGAGGTGGCTGCGCTGCATGCCGAGGCGTTCGGCTGTGCGCTTCACGTTGCCCTCGTTCTCGGCCAGCTTGAGGCGGAAGAAGAGCGCCTCGCTGCGCTCCTTGAAGTCCTCGAAGGTCTCGGCTCGATAGGGCTCGTCCGTGCCGTGGTCGGAGCTGGGCGCGGCGCGCGTGCCGAGTCCGGGACCGTTCTCGAGGATGCGTTCGAGGTCGGCGCGCGTGATGACGTCCTCGGCCAGGACGTGGGCCGCCTCGAGCAAGTTCCGCAGCTGGCGTACGTTGCCCGGGTAGGGAAGGCCGCGCAGGAACTCGAGTGCCGCAGGCTCGATCTCGCGCGGCCGTCGTCCCGTGCGGGCTGCGATGGCGGAGAGGAAGTGTCGCACCAGGAGCGGGACGTCCTGCGCGCGCTCGCGCAAGACCGGCACCCGCAGCGGCACGACGTTGAGCCGGTAGAAGAGATCCACGCGGAACGACTTGGCTTCCACGGCCTGGGCCAGGTCCGCGTTGGTCGCGGCCACCACGCGGATCTCGATCGGTATGGGCTTGGAGCCACCGACGCGCGTGATCTCGTGCGTTTCGAGGGCGCGTAGCACCTTGGCCTGGGCTGCGAGGGGCATGTCGCCGATCTCGTCCAGGAACAAGGTGCCACCGTGGGCGGCCTCGAAGTGGCCGATGCGGCGCTCGTGGGCGCCCGTGAAGCTGCCCTTCTCGTGCCCGAACAGCTCGGACTCGATCAGTTCGGAGGGGATCGCGGCGCAGTTCACGGGCACGAAGGGACCGCCGCTCACGGCCGAGGCGAGGTGCAGGTTGCGCGCCACGACCTCCTTGCCGGTGCCGTTCTCGCCGGTGATCAGGACCGGCGCGTCGGAGGCCGCGATGCGCGCGACCTCGGAGCGCAGGCGGCGCATGGGCTCGCTCTGGCCGAGGAGCTCCCAGCGTTCCGACAGCGCGCGGCGCAGGCCGCGGTTCTCCTTGGCGAGGCGCGTCTGCCGCAGCGCGTTCTGCAGCGCGACCAGCACCCGGTTCTGGTCCAAGGGCTTCTCCAGGAAGTCGAGCGCCCCACGCCGGACCGCGTCCACGGCCGTGGCCACGTCGCCGTGTCCGGAGATCATCACCACCGCCGGCGGCTCGGCCTGCTCGCGCACCCGCTCGAGCAGCGCCAGCCCGTCCATGTCGGGCATCTTCACGTCGGTCAGGACCAGCTCCGCGCGCCGGCCGAGGGCCTGCTCCTTCTCCAGGCGCGCCAGGGCCTGCCTGCCGTTCTGGGCCGTCCAGACCTCGAAGCCCTCGTAGCGCAGGATCATCTCGAGCGCCTGGCAGATGTCCGGATCGTCGTCGACGACCAGCACGGTGGTCGCGGACTTCACGCGCTCGGATTCGCTCACCACTTCATCCTTGGTTCTCTGGTTCTCTGCCGTTCCCTACCATAGCGCGCGATGCCTCTGTCCGAGCATCCGCAGCAGGGCTTGTGGTCGCGGATGCGTGAGCATCCGCGCGGTGCTTGTGGTCGCGGATGACGGGGCATCCGCTTCCGTGGTCGCGGATGCGTGAGCATCCGCTCCAGCGCCTGTGGTCGCGGCTCGAGCGCGACGAGGCGGTCGTGGCTGGCGTGCTCTCGGGCACCTCGGCCGATGGCATCGACGTGGCGCTCTTGCGCTTCGGGATCGACGGCGTGCCCGCGCCGCTCGCCTTCGCCACGCAGCCCTTTCCCTCGTACCTCGGCCAGGAGCTGCGCGCGGTGCTCGACGGACGCCGGCTCGGCGCGCGTGAGATCGCCTTCCTGACGCGCGATCTCGGCCGCGCCTTTGGCCGCGCGGCGCGCGCGCTGGCGGACCGAGAACGCCTGGCCCTCGACCTGGTCGGGAGCCACGGCCAGACCGTCTACCACCACGATGGCACCGAGCCGGCCGGTGCGGCGACGCTGCAGCTCGGCGACGGCGACTTCGTGGCCCACGCCTCCGGGGCCCCGACGGTGAGCGATTTTCGCAGCGCGGACCTCGCGGCTGGCGGCGAGGGCGCGCCGCTTTCCGGCGTGCTCGATCCCGTGCTCTTCCCGGACCTCCCACGGCCGGCGGCGGTCCTCAACCTGGGTGGCATCGCCAACGTGACCTTCCTGGCCGAGGGCCAGCCGCCGCTCGCCTTCGACACGGGACCGGCGAACGCCCTGCTCGACGGCCTGGCGCGGGCGCTGCTCGGACGCCCCTACGACGAGGATGGCGCGATGGCTGCGCGCGCGCGGGCCTCGGAAGCGTTGCTCGCGGAGCTCCTCGGGCATCCGTTCTTCGACCGGCCGCCGCCCAAGAGCACCGGGCGCGAGACCTTCGGCGCGAGCTACGTCGACGCGGTGCTCGCCCGTGGCCAGGCCCTCGGTCTCGGCCCTTCCCAGATGCTCGCGACCGGAACGGCCCTGGTCGCCCAGAGCGTGGCCGATGCTCTCGCGCGCTGGCTGCCCCAGGCGCCGCGCGAGCTCGTCCTGTGCGGAGGCGGGACCAGGAATCGGACTCTCTTCGGCGAGCTCGAACGGCGCTGCGGGATCCCCAGCCGTTCGAGCCTCGCCCATGGCCTCGCGCCCGAGGCACGCGAGGCGACCTTCTTCGCCCATCTGGCGGTGCGCCACGTCCTGGCGCGGCCTTCGACCGAGCCGAGCGTGACCGGCGCCCGACGGGGGGGGATCCTGGGCAAGCTCAGCCTGCCGCCGAGCGCCGGTTTCGCGCCGGATTCGGCGCACGAGGCCCGTAGCCAGGCGCGGAATCCTGGATAGGCTCTTCTCCCAGGTCGTTTCTTGATCCCCGAGGGACCCTCGTTATCATCCCGCAACTCCGTTTCGGTGACGGGGTTGGGGTTTTGGATCCTCGCCCCGTCCGCGCTCCCGCGTGCGGTTCCTGCGGGACCCTGCATCGCCCCTGCACGAATCTCCCCTGCCTGAGTCTCCCCTGCCAGGACCTCACGAGTCCTGTCATCGCATCGCCATGATCCGTAGCCGATCGCTGTGTCTGCTGGCGCTGACCGCACCGCTCCTCGCCCCGCTCGCTCGGGCCCAGGCCGATGACTTCCAGAAGGCGGTGGAAGCGCTCGAGCGCGGCGCCAACGAGGAGGCTCTGGGCCTGCTGCAGAACGTGCTCAACGCCGACCTCTCGAACGAGGCGGCCTACGAGCTCTGGACCAGCACCGAGAACAAGGTCTGGCTCAAGCTCCTGACGCAGGGCGGCGAGCTCGAGCTGGTGGCCCAGGAACTCGTGAAGAAGGCCCAGCTCGGCCGCAAGCAGCGCCAGAACAACCCCGACGCGATCCGCACGCTCGTGAAGCAGCTCGCCAGCGACGACGTCCTCGCGCGCACCAAGGTGGTCAACGAGCTCGCCAACGACTATGGCGAGTTCGCGGTTCCGATCCTGATCTATTCGCTCACCGAGGGCGGCGACTCGGAGCGCGGCTTGAACGTGATCCAGGCCCTGACGCGCATGGGCTCCGACGTCACGCTGCCGCTGATCGAGGCCCTGGATGCGCCCGATGCCTACCTGCGTCGCAACGTGGCGCTGGCCCTGGGCTACATCAAGGATCCGCGCTCGAAGCCGGTCCTGGCGCGCGCCGCGAGCAACGACGCCGACACGGGCGTGCGTAACGCGGCCAAGCAATCGCTCGACCGCATGGGCGGCGGAGGCGATGCGGGCCAGCTGTACTTCGCTCAGGGCGAGGCCTACTACCGCGAGGACGACAGCGTGCTCGCGCCGCACCAGTACTCGGACGTGATCTGGCGCTGGGAGGGTACCGGCCTGGTCTCGACCGAGGTCCCGCGCTTCCTGTACGCGCCCGAGATGGCCAAGAAGTCCTACTACCAGGCGCTTGCGCTGCAGGCCGACGCCGGGCCGGCGCTGGCCGGGATCGCGCGCTGCGCGGTGACCGAGATCGGGCGCCTCGAGGAGTGGAAGGCCGCCGGACAGGAGGCGGGCGACTGGGCCGAGCGCCTGCAATCCGACGAGCTGGCAGCGCAACTGGCCGGTCCCGAAGCGCTGGACGTGGCCCTGGGCTGGGCGATCGGCAAGAACGACCTGATCGCCGCCTCGGGTCTGTGCCGCCTGCTGGCTGGCATGGGCAAGAGCGCGACCGCGAACCTGACGAGCGCTCTCTCCGCCGACCGCAGCGGCGCCGTGCAGGGCGAGGCCGCCGTGACCCTCGGCCACATCGCCTACCGCAACCGCGAGGCCGCGAGCGCCGCCACGGTCGCAGCGCTGACCACGTTTGCCGGCAAGGAAGTGCTGCGCATCGGCGCCGTGATCGGGGGCGACGAGAATGACGGCCGCGCCATGGTCGCGCAGCTCGAGGAGCTCGGTTACCACGCGAACTGGTGGCCGACCGGCGCGCGCGGGCTGGCCTCGCTGCGCTCCCTGCCGGGCGTCGACCTGGTGGTCGTGAACGAGAATGGCCTCGGCATGCTTCCGCGTGCGGTCGTCAACGAGCTGCGCACCGACCCGCGCATGGCGCGCACGCAGATCTTCGTGAAGGCCTCCACGCCGGACGCGGATGCTGCCGCCTTCGGGGGCAAGGTGAACGGAGTCCTGGCCCCGGGTGCGGATCTGGCCTCGGCGGCGGAAGCGGCCGCGGGCGAGGCCATGAATCGCGACCGCGAAGAAGCCGTGCTGCTCGCCGCGCGCGCCGCAGAGACGCTGCATCTCCTGGCGGGCGGCGGGAAGACCGACGTGACTTCGTCCACCGAGGCTTTGGCGGCGACGGTCGGCAATCGCCCGGATGCGGTGGTGCTGCCGGCCCTCGGCGTGCTCGAGTTCGTCGGCAGCCCGGCGCACGTCGAGCGCATCGTGGCCGTCCTGACCACCGGCGAGCGCACCGAAGCGGTCCGCACCAGCGCGGCCCAGGCCCTGGCCGGGATCTTCTCGCGCGCCGGCACGGCCGACGCCAGCGTGATCCAGCGGCTCCAGGAAGTGGCCCAGAAGGACGGCTCCTTCCCGGTGCGCGCGGCCACGGCCGGCGCCCTGGGCCGCCTGAATCTGGCCAGAGAGGCGCGCGTCGAGCTGATGCGCAGCCTGCGCGGACGTTAGAGTTTCCTCTCTCCGCCGACCCGCGCGGTAGCGGAGCGAGCGCCAGAGTAGCTCAACGGTAGAGCACCGCTTTCGTAAAGCGGGGGTTGTGGGTTCAAATCCCGTCTCTGGCTCCAACCACGCGCGCACCCGCACCCTTGGCCGAACGCCGACCGATCGTGCTGTTCGACGTGATGGACACGCTCGTGCACGAGCCGTTCTATCACGAGATGCCGGCCTTCTTCGGGCTCTCCATGGCGGAGCTCCAGCAGGTGAAGCATCCGACGGCATGGATCGAGTTCGAGCTCGGACACCTGAGCGAGGAGCAGTTCCTGGCGTGCTTCTTCCGCGACGGGCGCGCCTTCGACCGCGCGGCGTTCCTGGACACGGTGCGCGCTTCCTATCGCTGGCTGCCGGGCATGGAGGCGCTGCTGGCCGCGCTCGCGGCCCGCGGACACGCGCTGCACGCGCTCTCGAACTACCCCGAGTGGTACCGGATGATCGAGGAGCGCCTGACGCTCTCGCGCCACCTCGCGTGGAGCTTCGTGTCCTGCCTTACCGGCGTGCGCAAGCCCGACGCGCGCGCGTTCCTCGGCGCCGCAGGGAACCTCGGTGTCGCGCCGGGCGACTGCCTCCTGATCGACGACCGCGAGCGCAACTGTGCCGCGGCGCGAGCGCTCGGGATGCCAGCCCTGCGCTTCACCTCGGCCCAGGAGCTGGCCGCGGAGCTCGCGCGCCGCGGCCTCCTGGCGGCAGGATGACGCGCGTGAATCTGGGCCTCCTGCTGTGCTTCCTGTTCTCCGGCCAGGGGGACGCGGATTGCAAGCGCTGCAAGAACACCGGCCTCGTCGCCTGCCCGGAGGAAGCACGGCACGCCTGCACCGGAAGCGCCGCCCTGCGCTGCTCGCTCGCCGCGCGCTGCATGCAATGCGAGGGCACGCACACGCTCCCTTGCGCGAAGTGCGGACGCCCACCCGCGCCCGAACGGGCCGCCGTGCAGGCAGCGAGCCGGGCCTGGCTGGGAGAGCTCGAACCGATCGACAGCGTGCTCGGCCGCCATCTGGCCCACGCAAAGAGCGCGCACTTCCTGCTGACCTTCGACATCGAGAAGCTGGAGGTCGAGGGCGTGGAGGGCGGCGTGGATCGCACCCTCAAGCTGCACGAGGGCATGCACCTCTACCTCGAGCGCCTGGAGCAACTCTTCGCGCGCGTCGCGGCCGACCTCGGCGCACAGGACGGCGATTTCTCCGCGCCCACGCACGTGTTCCTGTGGCAGAAGCAGGCCGACCAGGAGAAGGCGTCCCTGCACTTCACGCGCCAGGGCTCGTCCACCGAGTCGAAGCTGATGGGCAAGGCGCCGGTGGCCACGATCTTCTACGACAAGACGTGGTTGCACGAGGAGTTCGAGCTGCACCAGGCGGTCGTGCACCAGGTCGCCCACTGCCTGCTCTCGAACGTGTGGGACGGGATCTGGCCCGGGAACATCCGCGCCGGCTGGCTCGACGAGGGCCTCGCGCACGCCTACGAGCTGGCGCTCTTCGGCGAGGTGCGGCACTACTGCTACGTCGAGGCCGATACCATCCTGGACATCCAGCGCGGCTCCTGGGAACCGCCCGTGCGCATGGCCGTCGAGCGCGGCGAGGCGCCGGGTTTCCTGGGCGTGGCAGGCAAGAACACGACCGAGCTTTCGCGTGACGAGCAGCCCTTCGCCTGGTCCTACGTCGACTTCGTGCTGCGCACCCGCCGCGCCCAGTTCGGCCCCCTGGCGCGCGCGCTCAAGGCCCGCAAGCCGCTCGCCTCGGCCCTGACCGAGACGTTGCAGCTCTCGCCGTTCCAGTTCGAGGAGGCCTGGCGCGTCTTCGTGCGCGAGAACTACGCGCTCAAGGACAAGAAGAGGCGCGGATGAGCACGCGCGCGCTGCCCTTCGCTGCTCGGCCGGCCTTCATCGGCGTCGTGCACCTCCTGCCCACGCCCGGCTCGCCGCGTTTTGGCGGCTCGTTCGCGGCCGTGCTCGAGCACGCCGTGCTCGACGCGCGCGCGCTGGTGAACGGCGGGGTCGACGCGCTGCTGGTCGAGAACTTCGGCGACGCACCCTTCTTTGCGCACACGGTGCCGAGCGAGACCATCGCTGCTCTGGCCCTCGCGCTGCGCGAAGTGCAGGGCGTCGCGGCGGGTCGCCCCGTGGGCGTCAACGTGCTGCGCAACGACGCGCGCGCAGCGCTCGGCCTGTGCGCCGCGACCGGCGCCGCGTTCCTGCGCGTCAACGTGCACACCGGAGCGATGGTCACGGACCAGGGCCTGCTCGAGGGCCGCGCGGCCGAGACTCTGCGTGAGCGCGCGCGACTCTGCCCCGCGGTCGCGATCCTGGCCGACGTGCACGTCAAGCACGCGACGCCGCTCGGGCGCGAGTCGCTGGCCGAGGCCGCCCTGGACGCCTGGCAACGCGGCGGGGCAGACGCGCTCGTGCTCACGGGCCCGCGCACCGGTGCGCCACCCGCGCGCGCGCAGTTCCTCGAAGTGCGCGAACGCGTGGGCGCCTGTCCACTCCTGATCGGCTCCGGTCTCGACCAACACGTCGCCGGCGAGCTCCTCGCGCTCGCCGACGGTGCGATCGTGGGTACGGCCCTGAAACGCTCGGGAAACGTCGACGAGCCCGTGGAAGAAGCGCGCGTGGCGCGCTTGCGCAAGCACTTCGACGAGCTGCGTAGGCCTCAGCGCTCGTCTTCGCCGCCGTAGCCCAGCGCATCCAGCTCGCGCCGGCCGGCCTCGTCGAGGACGGGTCGAGCTGCCTCCAGCGGCGCGAGCTCGAGCTGCTGGACGAAGCTCCCGTGGGCCGCTGCCAGCGTGCGCACGAGTTCCGGTTCGAGCGCGGAGAGGTCGTGCTCCTCGCGCGGATCGGCGGCGAGATCGAAGAGCTGCCGTCGGCCCTGCTCCACCAGCAGCCGATGGCGCGCTCCGGTGGCGCTCCAGCCGCCGCGCAGGGACTGGGGCAGCACACGCTCGAGCGGCAGCTCGGCCGCCAAGAGGTCCAGCCCGCGCGTCGGGCCGGGGTCGAGGCCGAAAGCCCGCAGGATGGTCGGGTAGAGATCGAGATGGGAGGCCGGCGCGGGCACGCGACGGGCAGGCGCGGCGCCGCCCGGCGGACGCAGGAGCAGCGGCACGCGCACGAGCTCCTGGTGCAGGTGCTGGCCGTGCGAGAAGTAGTAGCCGTGCTCGCCCAGGGATTCGCCGTGGTCGGCGGTGAAGACGAGCAGCGCGCGCTCGAAGATGCCGCGCGCGCGCAGGCCGTCGAGCAGACGCCCGAGCTCGCGGTCGAAGTAGCGGATCTCGGCCTCGTAGCGCGCGCGGTAGGCTGCCGGCCGGCGCTCGGCGTCGACTACCTGGTAGGCGGGCAGGACGCCGCGCCCGCGCTGGTCGGCACCGACGGCGAGCTCGGCCTCGCTGCCGTGGCCGTCACCGGGCGCGAGGCAATCAGGCGGCGGCGTGTACGGTCCGTGCGGATCCTGGTAGTGCACCCACAGGAAGAAGGGCGGCGTGCTCGGGGAGGCGTCGAGCTGCGTCCGCGAATCGAGCTGCGTACGTGCATCGATCCAGGCCAGCGCCGCGTCGGTCGTGTCGCGGGCGGTGCGTTCCTTGAGATCGGGCCGGCGCGCCTCGGGCGTCTGCATACGATCGTCGAAGTGCGCAAAGCCCTGCTGCACGCCCGCATCGTCGAGCTCGGGCCGGCGCCGCAGGACCCAGTTGGAAACGATCGCGGCCGTGGCGATGCCCTGCGCTGCGAGGCGTTCGGCCAGGGTCGTGGCCGCGCTCGCGAGGACGTTGCGGTTGTCGGTCAGGCCGAGTTCTTCGGGCAGCCGTCCGGTCAGGAGCGCCGCCAGCGCCGGTCCGGTGAGTGGCGCGGTGGACCAGGCGCAATCGAAGACCAGGGCCTCCCGTGCCAGCGTGTCCAGGTTCGGGCTCGTCCCACGCGCGCAGCCGTGGAGTCCGAGGCGATCGGCCCGCAGGGTGTCGCAGGTGAGCAGGATGACCGGCCCGGCGCTCGTGCTCGCCGAGCCGCAGCCCACCAGCAACGGCCCGAGCAGGAGCAAGGATGTGCGCGACGACATCGGGCGAGAGACCATACCGGCTCCACTTGGCGGTTGTGAGCGCCGATCCTCTCCAACTGGCCGGCGGAGCAGGGCGTAGCCGAGGTGGACTGGACGACCGCCCTCCCGCGCCGGCAAGATCCCTTCTCTTCCCTGCCCAAGGCCGATCCCATGACCCTCTCGTCGCTCGCACTCGTTCTCACCTCTGTCGCCGTTCCGGGTGCGCGTCTCGGCTCGGGCGAGGACGCGTTGCCCGCCCCGGATCCGGCCATCACGCGCGCCGAGCTCGAGCACCACGTTCGTTTCCTGGCCGCGGACGAGCTGGGCGGCCGGGCCCCGCTGACCGACGGGATGGAGCGCGCAGCTCAGTACCTCGCGCGCGCCCTGACGGCCTCGGGCCTGGAGCCGGCCGGCGAGAACGGGACCTTCTTCCAGGCGACCGAGCGGAAGCGCTACGAGGTCCCCGTGCTGCCGCGCCTCCTGTTCACGCACGAGAACGGGCAGGAGGTGGAAGCGCGCTACGGCGTGGACTTCGGGCTGCGCGTGCGTGGCTCGGCACGCGCGACCGAGAAACTCCCCCTCAAGGTCTTCTACGACTACAACCACGCGCGCATGCCGCTCACCGGCAACCCGGGCGAGGCGCTGTATTTCAGCGGCGGCAAGGCCGCCAAGAAGCGCATCCTGGAAGAGAAGGGCATCGCCAGCCTGGGGGACTGGGGCCTGGAGCTCGAGGTCCTGCAAGGGGAGAAGGGCGCGAAGCCGGGCGAGGCCAGGGACTCCTTTCCCGCGCGCATCGCCGCAGGGATCGAGGCCGAGGCCTGCGAGCTGGTCGAGCTGCGCGGTTCGCTGCTGGCCGACTTCGAGCGCCGCAGGTTCACGCACGTGCAGCTCCTGATCGAGGAGCGGCCCTTTCCTCAGGCCGACAAGAACGTGGTCGGGCGGATTCGCGGCGCCGGCACGCCCGCGAAGCCCGAGCTGGCGCGCGAGGTCGTGATCCTGAGCGCGCACTACGACCACCTCGGAATCCGCCCCGTGCCGCGCGGCCGCCAGCGCGAGGACTCGCTCTTCAACGGCGCCGACGACAATGCCTCGGGCTGCGCCGCGCTGCTCGAGCTGGCCCAGGCCTTCGGGACCGGCAAGGCCCCCGTGCGCACGCTGGTCGTCTTGTTCACCACCGGCGAAGAGAGTGGCGGCGCGGGCGTGAAGCGCTACATCAACGCACCCGCCGAACCGCTGGCCGCGACCGTGGCCAATCTCAACCTCGAGATGCTCGGGCGTCCGGACGAGCTCGCCGGGGGTGCGGGACGGCTGTGGTTGACCGGCCACGAGCGCTCCAACCTCGGTGCCGCGTGGCAGGAGCAGGGCCTCGCCATCGTGGCCGATCCGCGCCCGGACCAGGCCTTCTTCTCGCGCTCCGACAACTACTCCTTCGCGCTCGAAGGCGTGGTGGCGCAGTCCCTCTCGAGCTTCGACCTGCACAAGGACTATCACCGCTCGAGCGACGAGGCCGACACGCTCGACTTCGGACACCTCGAATCCGCCGCGCGCGTAGCTTTCCTTGCCGCGAGCACGCTGGTGGAGGGCTCGCTGCAGCCTGCTTGGCTCGCCGGTATGCGCCCAGAGCGGGCCGCCCTGCCCAGGTCGATGAGCGCGGAGGAGCGCGCGGCCGAGTTCGCCCGCAAGCATGCCGAGCGCGCGGGCGGGAGCGAGGGTGGCGAAGACGAAGAAGAAGATGACGGGGAGGACGGTGACGACGGCTGAGGGCTCAGCGCGGCTGGCTCGCGACCTCCGCGCCCGGATCGAGGAGCCAGAGTAGGAGCCGAAGCCACCGGTCGAAGCGGACGAGTCTCTGCAAGGGCGTCTGCGCCGCAAAGATGGCCACGGATGGCGGCACGAGCGCGTGCGAACACTATCCTCGCGCGCATGGACGGGCCGACGATCCTGGCGGCGCACGGACTCGTGAAGCGCTTCGCCGACGTGCTGGCCGTGGACGGGCTCGAGCTCGAGGCGCAGGCGGGCACCTGCCTGGGCCTGCTCGGACCCAACGGCGCCGGCAAGACCACCACGATCGAGATGCTCGAGGGCCTGAAGGCACCTGACGCGGGCGAGATCCGCGTGCTCGGGCTCGACTGGCGGCGCTCGGCCCAGGCCATCCGCGCTGCGATCGGGGTGCAGCTCCAGGCCACCGACTTCCAGGAGAAGCTCACGGTCTTCGAGACCTTGCGCATGTTCCGCTGCTTCTACCGCGCCGGCCGCGAGCCCGACGAGGTCATCGCCTGGGTCGGCCTGGAGGAGAAACGCGACAGCCGCGTGGGCACGCTCTCGGGCGGCCAGAAGCAGCGCCTGGCGCTGGCCACGGCCTTGCTGAACCGCCCGCGGCTCCTGTTCCTCGACGAGCCCACGACCGGTCTCGATCCGCAGGCGCGCCGGCGCGTGTGGGAGCTGGTCGAAGCCTTCAAGGGCGAGGGCGGTACGGTGCTCCTGACCACGCACTACATGGACGAGGCCGAGCGTCTGTGCGACGAGCTCGTGATCCTGGACCACGGGCGCGTGATCGCGCGCGGCTCGCCGCGGGCGATCATCGCCGCGCTGGGCGCCGAGAGCGTGGTCGAGTGTGCACCGGCCGGCGGCGACCCGCGCGTCTTGCCGGAGGGCGAACTGCGCGCGCTGGCGGGCGTCTCGGGTGTGCGCTTCGAGAAGGAGCGCGCGGTGCTGTCGGTGACGCGTACCCAGGACGCCATCGCCGGGCTGTTCGCGCTCGCCGCGCGGCACGGGATCGCGTTCGACGACCTGGGCACGCACCGCCCGACGCTCGAGGACGTGTTCGTCACCCTGACCGGAAAGCACCTGCGGGATGAGTAGGGGCCGCGAGCTGTTCGAGCTGACGCGCGTGCGCGTGCTGCTCTTCGTGCGCGAGCCCGAGGCGCTCTTCTGGGTCTTCGTGTTCCCGCTGGTGCTCTCGGCCGTGCTGGGCTTCGCCTTTCGCTCGAAAGGCATCGCCCCGGCGCGCGTGGGCCTGCTGGAGGGCGCGGGAGCCGAGGAGTTCGCGCACGCTCTGGCGCGCGACGAACACATCCAGGTCGTGCGCTTCGTGGAGCGCGCCGAGGCCGAGCGGAAGCTCGCGCGTGCCGCGCTGGACGTGCTGCTCGAGCCGCGTCCGGGCGGCACGCCGCGGCTCGCCTTCGATCCCGTGCGGCCGGAGGGCGAGAACGCGCGCGTGCGCGTGCTGCGGGCCCTGGAGCTCGCCGCGAGCGGCGGCACGGGCGCCGCGGTCGCGCTCGAACCCGTGACCGAGAGCGGCTCGCGCTACATCGACTTCCTCTTCCCGGGGCTGCTCGGCATGAACCTGATGGGCACGGGCATGTGGGGCATCGGCTTCGCCATCGCCGACGTGCGCCGGCGCAAGTTCCTGAAGCGTCTGCTGGTGACGCCCATGCGGCGCTCGTCGTTCTTCCTCTCCTTCATCCTGGCGCGCGGCGTGTTCCTGCTGCTCGAGCTGCTCGTGCTGGGCCTCTTCGGTCTCCTGGTGCTGGGCGTGCCGCTGCGCGGGAGCGTGGCCGCGGCCATGCTCGTGTGCCTGCTCGGGGCGCTGGCCTTCGCCGGCATCGGCATCTTGACCGCGTCGCGCGCGCGCACGATCGAGGCCGTTTCGGGGCTCATGAACCTGGTGATGATGCCGATGTGGCTCGGCTCGGGCGTCTTTTTCAGCACCGAGCGGTTCCCGGCCGCGGCCCAGCCTTTCCTGCGCCTCTTGCCGCTGACCGCGCTCAACGACGCGCTGCGCGGCGTGTGCCTGGACGGCGCGGGCCTGAGCGAGCTGGCCGCGCCGATCGGCCTGCTGCTGGCCTGGGGCACGCTGAGCTTCGCGGTGGCGCTACGGATCTTTCGCTGGGAGTGATCCGGTCGGGCGCATGAGCCGTACCGCGCTTTCGGGCGCATAACCCGAGCCTCGCTCGACACCCTTCCGGCCGGATTCTACCTTCACGGGCCATGGGAATCTTCAAGGCCTACGACATCCGTGGCATCGTGCCGAGCGAGCTGGATGCCGCGCTCGCGAAGAAGATCGGCAACGCCTTCGCACGCTTCCTGAAGGCCAAGACGCTGGTCGTCGGGCAGGACATGCGCGTCCATTCGCCCGAGCTCGCCGACGCGGTCAGCCAGGGCATGCGCGAGGCGGGTGCGGACGTCATTCGCCTGGGTCTGTCCGAGACGCCCATGGCGTACTTCGCCATCGGCTCGCTCGATTGCGACGGTGGGCTGTGCGTGACGGCCAGCCACAACCCGGGCCAGTACAACGGCATGAAGCTGTGCCGCGAGGGCGCGAAGCCGATCTCGAAGGACACGGGCATCGCCGAGATCGAGCGCATGTGCGCCGCGCCCTATCCCGCTCCGGTCGCGAAGGCGGGCAAGGAGACGCGGCGCGAGATGCTCGCCGACTACGCCACGCACGTGGCCAGGTTCGCCAAGCTCGGGCGCGCGATATCCGTGGCGATCGACGCGGCCAACGGCATGGGCGGCTACACGCTGCCGGCGGTGCTCGAGCGCGTGACGAAGATCCAGGCGCACACGCTCTACATGGAGCCCGATGGCACCTTCCCGAACCACGAGGCGAACCCGCTCAAGGAGGAAAACCTCGTCGACCTGAAGAAGCTCGTGAAGAGCGCGCACACGGAGCTCGGAGTCAGCTTCGACGGTGACGCCGACCGCTGCTGCTTCGTGGACGAGAAGGGCGAGACCGCTGGCGCGGACTTGATCACGGCGCTGCTCGCGCCGGTGTTCCTGAAGCGCTTTCCGGAGACCGCGATCGTCTACGACCTGCGCTCGTCCTGGGCCGTCAAGGAGGAGATCCAGAAGGCCGGCGGCGTGCCCGTGCGCGACCGTGTCGGGCACTCCTTCATGAAGGCCACGATGCGCGCCAAGGGCGCCAAGTTCGGCGGCGAGCTCTCGGGCCACTTCTACTTCGCCGAGAACTTCACGGCCGACTCCGGGATGATCGCGATGATGTCGGTGCTGTCGCTCCTGACCGCGCCGGAGAACGCCGGCAAGAGCTTGAGCCAGTTGCTGGCGAAGGTGCGCCGCTACCATTCGACGGGCGAGATCAATTTTCACGTCGAGGACAAGGCCGGCAAGATCGCCGCGCTCAAGCAGCGCTACGCGCAGGGCCGGCAGGACGAGCTCGACGGCATCACGGTCGAGTTCGGCGCCCTCGACCAGTCCGAGTGGTGGTGGTTCAACGTGCGTCCTTCGAACACCGAGCCGCTCTTGCGCATGATCGTCGAGGCCTCGAGTGCGCGCCTCCGTGACCAGAAGAAGGCGGAGCTGATCGGAATGCTGGGGACACCCGAATGAAGGCGCTTGCGTTCTTCCTCACGGCCGTCGCGCTGGGCGCCGGCTGCCACAATCCGTCGTCCTCCGCGGCCGGCGAAAGCACGCGCGGCGCCGCGCCCGTGGCCAGCGGTCCGGGACCGATCGTGACCGGCACGGTGCTCGACGCGCGCACCGGAAAACCGATCGCGGGAGCCATGGTGAGCGGCCCGGGCGGCCTCGAGACGAAGAGCGACGCGCACGGACGCTTCGTCCTGCGCGGCCTCGCGCTGGGCGTCTCCGGCGACTTGGTCGGAACGAGCGCATCCGGGCTCACCGGCAAGAACCTCCTGCGCACGCTGGAGGGCGGTCCGCTCGAGGTGGTGCTCCACCTGCGCTGAAGGGAACGCAGGCAGCGCTTTTTCCGCCTCGGTGGGCGGATCGTACGTCTATTCTGGTCCAGTCCGCATCCGATCCCCGGTCGATAACGGGGTGCTCGCCATGCTTCGTCTGGTGCTCTTCGCCGCTCTGTCCGCCTCGACGGGGGCTTCCGGAGCGCAGGTGGCGTCCGGGGTCCCTCGACCTTCCGAGCTCGCGCAGCTCCAGGCGCGGGACCTGCGCCTGTCGTTCACGGCCGAGGCAGCGCGCCGCGCGCGCGCCGCGCTGGAGAACGCGCCGGCGGAAGAGCGCGATGATGCGGAGGAGTGCGCCGATGTGGAAGAGCGCGCCGTCGCGGTGCTCGCGCTGGGCTGTGGTGGCGGGAGCGCGGATGTCGCGCGCATCGAGTCCGGCTTGGAGAGTGGCGCGTTGCCCGAGCGCCGGGCGGCGGCGTTCGCGCTCGGGGAGCTCGCGAGCACGGGCTGGCCCGCGCTCGAGCGTGCCCTGACGCGCGACACCGCCGGCCTGGAGGAAGCGTTGTGCGTGACGCTTGCGCTGGCCGCGCGGCGCGGCGCGAGCGTTGCGGAGAAGCGCTTGTGGAGCCTCGCGCAAGAGAGCAGCGACCTGTCGCGTCGCGCGGCCGTGGCGCTGAGCTGGCTCGCGGGTGGGGCCCCTGAGGGGCTCGGGGACACGCTGCATGTCTACTACGAGCTGCGCTGGCGCGCGGCCAAGACCTACGGCTTGGTCGACGGGCGGCGGGGGCAGGAGGCACGCAAGGCCGAGCTCTTCACGAACGAGGAGTTCCTGGATCGCGTCGTGCTGGCCGCGGCCGCCGAGCTGCCGCAGGTGGCGCTGAAGACGCACATGGCAGAGATCCTGCGCGAGGACGAGCGTCTCGGCGCGTTGCGCGTGGCCGTGCTGCTCATGCCCGAGGAGCTCGAACGCGCGCTGCAGACCGGCGAGTGGCAGCCCTCGCCGGCGGCCTGGCACGCGCTGCTGTCCGAGATCGATGCGCAGCGCGCCGAGCGCAGCACGAGGAGGCTGCTCGCGGCCGCGTTCCAGTCGTCCAGCGCGCTCGAGCCCTTCGCCGGCCGGCTGCTCTTTCGCGGCGGCGGCGACTTGCCCTGGACCTGGGTGCGCGAGCAGCTCGAACGCGGTGATCCGGCGCTGCGTGCCGGGCTCGTGGAAGCCTGCGGGGACCGCGGCGAGAAGGAGCTCGTGCCCGAGCTCGCCGAGCTGCTCGAGGCCCGGGCCGACCTCGAACTCTTCGGCGAGGGCCTGATCGCGCTCGTGCGCCTGGCCCATGCACCGGCCAAGAAGAGGCTCGAGGAACTGCTCCAGGGCTCGTCCCTCGCGGAGCACGAGGCGGTCGTGCGCGCGCTGGCGCGCGTGCAGCACGACACGAGCCTGCGACGCTACGCGGAGCAAGCCCTGCGGCGCGAGGACCTCTCCAAAGAGCTGCGTGGAGAGCTCGAGGTCGGGCTCGTGCAGAACGGCGCGCCCCTCGAGCGTGGCGGGCTGCGCACAGCCCTGTCCAAGGCCAAGAGCCACGCCAAGCGCCTGGCCTGCGTGCGCGCGCTGGCCTACGAACCCGGGGCGGCGGATCTCGAGACCATGGCCGCGCTCTTCCCGGTCGATGACGATCTCGATCTCAACGTCGCACTGGCCCTGGCGCTGCTTGGCCAGGGCCATGTCGCGACCAGCGGGCTGTGCTCGGCCGCGCTGTGGAGCCAGGCCTGGAACCGCAGCGTGCTCGCCGGCGGTCTGATCGTGGCGAACGCGGGGCCGCGCGGCCTCCTGGAGGAGCTCGACAGCGCGCCGCGCACGGCCAGCGAGCGCGACCTGCGGCGGGTGGGCTTCGCGCTGGGGGAATGGGGCGGGATCGGGGCGGTGGAGACGCTCGCGCGCACGCGCTCGGAGGGCGACCCCGTGCTGCAAGGCGCATTGCTGGGCGCGCTCTCGAGCCGCGCGGAGGAAGGCGCCGAACCCGCCACCCCTCGCCCGACGGTCAAGCTCGATTTCCCGGGCGACGAAGCAGCTGGCGCGGCCCCGAGCGGGACGAAGAAGCCCGGGGCGAAGAAGAAGCGTCCCAAGGCGGGCGGCTAACCCCGTAACAGGCGCGGCGTTGCCCTCCCCTATGGCGAGAGGGAGGTGCCAGGCTCGGTCTTGCCGGATTCCGCCCTGCGCTCCACGCACTCTGGCGCGCACTCGGAATCCGGCGAGACCGTGCCTGGCTCCGTACTCTCGCCGGCCTGACGCGTTCAAGCGCCTGTTGAACCCTCTTCATTCTGCGGCTAGCGGCGCGGAGTAACTGGAAGTCCGCACTGGGCATGGGCTTCCAGGGCTCGAGAGGGGCCTGCGCCGGTGTCCGCCCGGCCCGAGCTTGTGGCCTCGGTCCGGCCCGGAAACACTATTCGCCCTCATGACACGAGCGGCCCAAGCTCCGCGGCCCTGGCGGCCGAGCGGCGTCGTCACGCTGCTCTCCGACTACGGCCTCGACGATCCCTACGTCGGGATCGTGAAGGGCGTCCTGTGGCGCGACGCCCCGCGCTTGCGCGGAATCGTGGACCTCACCCATGCGGTGCCTCCCGGCGACGTCGCCACGGCGGCTTTCCTGCTGGAGCGCTCGTGGGTGACCTTTCCGGCCGGCAGCGTCCACCTCGCCATCGTCGATCCTGGCGTCGGGACCGAGCGCGCGCTGCTGCTGGTGGAGACGCGCGGACACGTCTTCCTCGCGCCGGACAACGGGCTGCTGGCGCCGCTGATCGCCTCGGAGCCGATGGTGGTGGTGCGCCGAGTGGGTGCGAGCGCGCCGGTGCGCGGCCCGAGCACGACCTTCGACGGGCGCGACCGCTTCGCGCCGCTGGTCGCGCGCCTGGTCGAGGGCGATCCGCCGGCGGCCTTCGGCATCGCGAGCGCCGGCGCCGACTCGCACCAGCGGCTGGATGCGAAGGAGCCGCGGCGTCTCGCCGACGGCTCGATCGCGGCCGAGGTGATCCATGTGGATCGCTTCGGCAACCTGATCACGAACTTGCCCTTCATCTGGCTGGCGGAGGCGGGAGTGGACTGGCGCGAGCGCTGGAGCTGCACGGTGGGGGGGCGCAGCCTCGCGCTGGTGCGCACCTACGCCGACGCCCGGGGTGGGAAGCCCGTGGCGCTCGCCGACTCCTACGATCGCATGGAGATCGCCCTGGCGCGTGGCAACGCGGCGCACGAGCTCGGGCTCGCGCGCGGCGCCGAGGTGCGCTTCGTGCCGCGGCGCGGGCCGGACGCGGCGCGTCCGGCGGAGGCCAGGAAGGCCACCGCGGCGGGCAACAAGAAGAAGAACAAGAACAAGAAGAAAGGCAGCAAGGCATGACCAAGCGCGTGGGATTCCTGGGCGTTCCCATGGACCTCGGCGGCGGCCTGCGGGGCGTCGACATGGGCCCGTCCGCCATCCGCATCGCCGGCCTCGGGCGGCGCATCCAGGCCCTGGGCCTCGAGTTCGACGATCTGGGCAACGTGCCCGTGCTGCGCTCGGACGCCAAGGAGCCCAAGAACACCTCGGCCAAGTACCTCGACTCGATCTCCAACTGCTGTCGGCGCCTGCGCGGGCGCGTCGAGCGCCTGATCGAGGAGGGCGGCTTTCCGCTGGTGGTGGGCGGCGACCACTCGATCGCCTGCGGCACGGTGGCCGGCATCTCGTCCTTCTATCACCGCAAGAAGAAGAAGATCGGCCTCATTTGGTTTGACGCGCACGCGGACATGAACACGCCCGAGAACTCGCCCAGCGGCAACGTGCACGGCATGCCGCTGGCCTCGATCATGGGCTTCGGGCCGGACGAGCTGACCAAGCTCGGCGAGCGTTTTCCGATGGTCGAGCCCGAGAAGGCCGTGCTGATCGGCATTCGCGACGTCGACCCGGGCGAGCGCGAACTCGCCAAGGAGTGCGGGATCAAGGTGTACTCGATGCGCGAGATCGACATCCTCGGCATGGACCGCGTGATGAAAGAAGCGCTCGCGATCGCCACGCACGGCACGGCCGGTTTCCATCTCTCGTTCGACATGGACGGGCTCGACCCCTACGAGGCGCCGGGCGTGGGCACGCCGGTCACGGGCGGCGTGACGCAGCGCGAGGCGCACCTGCTGCTGGAGAACGCGGCCGAGAGCGGCAAGCTGCTGGGCCTCGAGTTCACCGAGATCAACCCGATCCTGGACGAGCGCAACCGTACGGCCGAGATGGCGGTGACGCTGGTCCTGTCGGGGCTCGGGAAGCGGATCGTCTAGCGCTCCTCCGCGCGCAGCAGGAAAACGGCGGCGTCTCCTGCGGGCAGTTCGCGGCCGTTTGCAGGCTGGACCCACTCCAGGCGGTAGCCCGGGGGAGGTTCGACTTGCAGCTGCAAAGGCTTCAGACGATTCCGGTCCGCGCGTTGGAGGTTCGGCAGGGCTGTGACGAGCAACTCCCCGGGGCCCACGTCGAAGAAGGGCTCCAGCCCCCGCGAGCTGATCAGCCAGGGCAGCCTTCCAGCCTCACCCGTGAAGGCGGGCTTCCAGGCGAAGAGATCCTCTTCCGAGTGCTCCACCTCCGTCCTGATCCGCTCGGGCGCCCGCTCGCGCAGTCGCTTCAGAACGTCCTCTTTCCACGGCTGGCCATTCCGGTCCACCCAACCCAGTGGACCCTCGACGACGAGGGTTGTGCCGAGGTCGAGCTGATGTTCGAGACTGAGCACGTCCTCGGGCCCGAGTACCAGGACGTTTGCGAGCACGAGCGTCTTGCAACTTCCGAAGCACGGCTCTCCCAGACGCGACAGGGGAATGGAAATGGGAAGCGCTGCTGTGCCTTCGAGTTCGCGCAGCCAGGCGCGAGCACTCCTTTCCCGAGTTCCGTGCTCCTGCTGATATCCGGCGTGGCGCCGCGGCCAGGTTGCGCCATCGAGCAGCGCGTCCTTGAGCCAGGAGACGGCGATCGAGTCTGCATCGTGCACCAACCCGATCCTCGAAACTGGCGCTTGGATCCGCGGAAAGCTGAGCTCGATCTGCCGGATGCGCTCGACCGCCTGCGCCAGCCGGGTGCGATGCGCAGGGCTCGCCGCGAGTGCCTGGTCGCTCCACAGCACCACGCCATTCCCTCCGCGCAGCCAATGCTCCCAGACTTGCCAGGCCGCGCCGTCCGCGGTCTCGTCGCCCACGAAGACGGTCGCGAGGGCGGCACGCGGGCGGGAAGGCGCGCGCGCGGAAGCCACTCGACGCTCCGGCAGGGCGAACAGGAGTTCGCGCGTATCGCTCACCGGATAGCACTCGACGAAGTCGAGGAAGGGGAGTCCGCTGGCGAGATCCACGCTTCCGAAGGGGCCCAGCTCACCAATTCCGAGCAAGCCGACGGGCTGGACTCGGAGCGACTCATGCGTGTGGATGCGCTGAGCGAGGATCTCGAGCAACTCGGTCATGCGCGCGCGCTCGAAGCGCCTGCGCGCCAGCCACGCTCCGAGCTGGGAAAAGTCGTCCGCGAGCATTCCCAGGCGCACCTCGTCCGTCAGCGGGGCACGCTCCGGCAGGTCGTTCTTCTGCCCATACTCCTGCCACTTCGTCGCACACAGCTCGCAGCGGCACAGGTCGAACGGATCGCCGTTGGGCGTGAGCCCGACCTCGTCGCCGAGCACGAAGCCGAGACCGGGATGGTCACCGTGCATGGCGATCGTCGCGTCCAGCGTCGCGTAGAGCTGCGCGACCGTCTGCGGATCGTTCAAACACGGCTCGCGCACCAGCAGCTTCTCGTCCTGCGTCTGGATCCATTGCTCGACGCGTGCGTTCCAGGCCTCGTCCGCGTCGAGGTGCAGCGCGTCGCGCCCGGCCACGTTCCAGACCAGGTAGGAGAGCTTGCGCTCGCGCGCCCAGCTCGAATCCTCTTCGCGCATCAGGATGACCCCGCCGAAGGGCTCGGCGAGTTCCTCTGGCAGCGGCTTCCCGGCGTACTTCTCGCGCCACACGAAGACCGGAAAATCGTCCCAGCCGCGTGCGCGGGCCGTTTCGACGGCGGGTGCGGCATCCTGGAGGGCGAGGAGGATCCCGGCGAGGAGCATCGATACCACTCCTACCACGTTCGCTTCCTCCGGCGACAGCCACACGGCTGGATCGCGGCTGGGGTGGCACTATGATCGCTGCCCGTCCGGCATGGTGCACTCCCTCGACCCCAAGCGCTTCGTCCAGCGCGTCGGCTCCTGGCTGCAGGGCAGCGGCCCCGACTCGGACGTGGTCGTCTCCTGCCGCATGCGCCTGGCGCGCAACATCGAGGGCTATCCCTTCGTGTTGCGCCTGGAGGACGAGAAGGCGCGCGAGCTCGCCGCGCGCGTGCGCGAGGTGCTGCTCGAGCAGCGCATCGACGGCGAGACGATCTGGGTCGGGATGGAGGATGCGCCGCCGATCGTGAAGCTGCTCTTGCGCGAGCGCTACCTCGTTTCGCGCGACCTGGCACCCAACGACCCGCGCCTGGCCGCGCGTCCCGGACGCGGAGTGGCCTTCGGCGAGAACGAGACCCTGGCGGTGATGGTCAACGAGGAGGACCACCTGCGCCTGCAGAGCCTCTCCTCCGGCTATTCCCTGCACGAGGCCTTCGAGCGCGTGCGCGCCCTCGACCAGGCCCTCGAACGCGAACTGCCCTTCGCGGTCGACCCCCAGCTCGGCTATCTGACGGGCTGCCCGACCAACGTCGGTACGGGTCTGCGCGCCTCGGTGATGATGCACCTGCCGGCCCTGGGCCTGGTGCGCAGCGAGCTCGAGAAGGTGATCCTCGCGGCGCAGCGCACCGGGCTCGCCGTGCGCGGCATGTACGGCGAGGGCTCGCGCGCGGCCGGCGACTTCTACCAGATCTCGAACCAGGTCACGCTGGGCTCCACGGAGGAGGAGCTGATCGCGGACCTCGAAGAGCTCGTGCCGTGCATCGTCGAGTTCGAGCGCAAGGTGCGCACGGTCCTGTTCGAGGAGCAACGCGCCTCGCTCGAGGACCGCGTGCAGCGCTCCTACGGCATGCTGGGCACGGCGCGCTCGCTCGCGACCGACGTGGCGCTCCTACACCTCTCCAACGTGCGCCTGGGCGCCGTGCTCGGGTTGCTGGCGGGAGTGGCCTTGCCCGAGCTTTCGCAGATCGCCGTGCAGATCCAGAAAGGGCACGTGCACGTGCTGGTGGGCGATGGCGGCGGGCGCCTCTCGGAGGCCACCGAACGCGACAAGCAGCGCGCCGCCTTCCTGCGCCGGCGCTTCACGGGAGCTTCCTAGCCTGGCGCGGGCTGACGCCCGCGAACCCAAGCGCACCACAGAGGCGCAGAGGACTCGGAGCCTCGCAGAGGGAGAAGAAGGGGGCCTCCGGGTCGTCTGCGTTCGGAGAGCTGAAGCCCCGGAGGCCCCATCCTCTCCGAATTGTTCCTCTGTGAGCCTCCGCGTCCTCTGCGCCTCTGTGGTGCGCTTTCTTCCTCTCCAGCATTCTTCGAATGCCAGGCGAAGACTGTCGCGGATGGAAGGTCAGTGGTGCAGGGCTCCGCATCGCTGCAGGAGCTCCAGCACCACGCGCCTGAGATCGGTGCCGAACACCTCGGGATCGACCTCGTAGCACTTGTCGGAGAGCCCGAGGCCCGTGCGCACGGCCGCCATGCGGCAGCCCGCGCGCCAGCCGGCCACGAGCTCCAGGGTGCTGTCGCCGATCACCCAGCTCTTCGCGAGGTTGATGCCGTCCAGGTGCAGGGCGTGGTAGAAGGCCCCCGTGTTGGGCAGCAGGTAGACCGAGTCGTTGCGGCGCCCGTTTGCGCCCTCGGGGTGCTCGAGGCAGACGTAGTTGCGTGCGATGGAAACCCCTGCCCGGGCGAGCTCTTTGAGCATCTTCTTCTCGATCTCGTGCCAGGCTTCCAGGCCCAGTTGCCCGAAGGCAACGGCTTCCTCGTTGCCGAGCAGGTACAGGCGCCAGCCGGCCTGGCTGGCGCGGAACAGGGCGTCCAGGGCGCCAGGCAGGAAGCGCACTTCCAGGGGCGAGTTCGCGTACCCGGACGAGGGCGTTTCGAGCAACGTGCCCCAGCGATCGATGAAGAGCGCGCGCGGAGCCGGGACCGTGCCCTCGAGGGGCGGGTAGGGTGAACGCTGGGAGGAGTGCATGCGGGAGGGCGCCGGAGGTGCGTCCGTTGTCGACCAGCGGCGCGCTTCCTTGAGCGCTTCAGAGCGAAACACCACGATTCCGAAGAGCTCTCCGAAGAAACTTCGGCGTCTTCGTTCCATCCAGGCCCCGTCCATCCAATCCTCTTCCGTGTCCGAATCCTTGCGCGTCGCGCTGCTCCTCGATCCGCTGTCGCTGTCCCTGGCAGCGCAGGGGCTGCGCGTGAAGTGGGCCAGTCACGCGCCCGAGCTCGCGCGCGAGTTCCTCGGGCGCGGCTACCACGTGCGCGGCTTCGGCGCGCCGAGCGGCCTGATCCCGCGCTCGAGCAGCGACGGCGGAGTCGAGGGGACAGGCGGACTCGGCGGCAAGCTGCGCCAGTTCGCTCCGGACGTGATCGTGGCCTACGACGCGCTTTCGCCCGCGGCCCTGCGCGGCGCGCGCATGGCGCGCGTGCTCGGCTCCACGCTGGTCCTGGTGGAGGGCGGCTGGCGCGGCAACCTGGCCTGGAAGGACCGCGCGCTGCGGGGCATCGGCGAGACCCTGTGGGGTCCCTACGTGCGCCGCACGGCGGCCGCGGTGGTGGCCCTCGACCCCCTGGCCGAGCGGCTCGCTCTGCGCGACGGCTTCGCACGCGAGCTCGTGCGCGTCATCCCGCACGGGGTCGACGTGCAAGCCTTTCGCCCCGGGCTCGCGAGCACGCTGGTCGCGCGCCAGCGGATCCGCGGGCGGATCCTGCTGTACCTCGGCAAGCTGGCCGTCGAACGTGGCGTGTGCGGGCTCCTGAATGCCTTCGCGCGCACGGTGGGGCAGCGCTCGGACTGGAATCTGGTGTACGCCGGCAACGGTCCGGCGCGGGCCGAACTGCGCGCCATGGCCGATCGCCTCGGCCTGGGCGACCGCGTGCACTGGGTCGAGCCGCGCGAGGAGGAGCTGCCCGGCCTCCTGGGCGCGAGCACCGTGCTCGCCATCCCCGCCCTCTCCGACGAGGTCGTGGGGCGCTACGGCGCGCGCGCGCTGGCCTGCGGCCTCCCGATCCTGGCCTCCGACCTCGCCAACCTGCGCAACTTCGTCACGGCAGGCGAGAACGGTCTCCTGGTCGCGCCCGGTTCGGTCGAAGCCTGGGGCGACGCCATCCAGCTCACCGCCAGCTCGCCCACCACGCGCGCGCGCTGGGCCCGCGCCAGCCGGACGATCGCGGTCGAGCGCTACTCCTGGCCCGCCGTGGCCGAGCGTTTCGAGGAGCTCTTCAGCGACGCCCGCGCCCGCGTGCGCGCCAAGCTGGCCCGGCCCGTTTCGCCCAGTGCCTACGCCGGCCGCTGATTTTCACCCTGGGAGCGCGCCGGGCTCCAGCCCGGCTCCGCTCTTTTTGTTCTTCCGTCCATGCCGGTCTCGCCGAAGGCCACTCCCGCCTGCACGCCGACGTCCTTGAAGGTCCCGTTGCCCTGGTTCCGGTAGAGCTT
>JANOGB010000580.1:0-10117 GCA_031413955.1 Planctomycetota bacterium
GAGGGATTGAAGACCGGCGGCGAGCCGGTGGCCAGGTGCTCGCGCAGCGCGGCGTCGCCGATGCGCACCCAGGCGTCGGCCGGGACGGAGCGCGGATCCGTGCCCTCGGGCACCTCGACGAGTTCGGGCCGCGGTCCGGGCCACACGATCTGTGCCAGCACGACCGTGGTGCGGCTGGCGGGATCGAGGGCCAGGGTCCGCACCTCGTGCACGGGCCGGCGCAGGAAGACTTGCACGCTGGACACACGGCCCTCGCCGGCGATGCAGGGGCCGTCGAGGTAACTCGCGCCCTCCAGGCGAAACAGCTCGATCGAGCTCACCAGGGCCACGTCGAGCGAGCCGTCGCGCAGGCCGCGCGCGAGCCGCGCCGGCACGGCGCGCGTGAACTCGATGCCCGGCTCGCACGCGAGCCCCTCGTCGACTGGCCGGCCGACGAGGTAGGGGACGGAGGCCACGCGCAGCTTCGTGCTCGGCATGCTCGAGCCCGAGAATCTATCATCCGCGCGTGCTGCAACCCGCAGTCTTCGAGCCGTGCGCCTTTCCCGACCACGCCCTGCTCGATTCGGGCGAGGGCGAGAAGCTCGAGCGTTTCGGCGAGGTCGTGCTCGTGCGGCCCGATCCCCAGGCCCTGTGGCGGCGGCGCCTCGGCGAGAAGGAGTGGCAGCGCGCCGACCTCGTGTTCGTGCGCGAGTCGGACCGCGGCGGGCGCTGGCAGCGCGCGGGCAAGGGCCGGGCGCTGGAAAGCTGGCCGCTGGCCTTCGACGGCGCGCGCTTCTGGGCGCGCCCGACACCCTTCAAGCACGTCGGGGTCTTTCCCGAGCAGGCGCCGAACTGGCGCTGGATGCTGGCCAAGCTGGGCGCGGCCGGCGCGGGCGCGCGCGTGCTCAACCTGTTCGGCTACACCGGCGTCGCGAGCCTGCTCGCGCGCCGCGCGGGCGCCGAGGTCACGCACGTGGACGCCTCGCGTCTGGCGCTCTCCTGGGCGCGCGAGAACGCCGAGCTCTCGGAGCTCGGTGAGGAAGGCCTGCGCTGGGTGCTGGAGGATGCGCTCGCCTTCGCGCGGCGCGAGGCGCGGCGCGGCGCGCGCTACACCGGCATCCTGCTGGATCCGCCGCACTACGGGCGCGGTCCGAAGGGCGAGAAGTGGCAGCTCGAGACGTGCCTGGTGCCGCTGCTCGAGGCGTGCCAGGGGCTCCTGGCGGAGCAGAGCTTCCTCGTGCTCTCGAGCTACGCGGTCGGTACCACGGCGCTCACGTTCTGGAATCTCCTGACCGAGCTCGAGGCCGGAGCGGTCGAAGCGGGCGAGCTCGTCCTGCGCGAGGAAGCCACCGGCGGTCGCATGTTGCCCTGTGGCTTCAGCGCGCGCTGGTCGCGCGGACTGTGAGCGTGGCGCTCACAGTCCTCCTGGCTGACAACCACCTGCTCGCCGTGGCGAAGCCGGCGGGCCTGCCGACCGTGCCGGACGCGAGCGGCGACGAGAGCCTGCTCGAGCGTGCCAAGGAGTGGGTGAAGCGCGAGAAGCACAAGCCCGGCGCCGCCTTTCTCGGCGTCGTGCAGCGCCTCGACCGTCCGGTCTCGGGCGTGGTGGTCTTCGCGCGCACCTCGAAGGCGGCGGCGCGCCTGACGGCGGCCTTCCGCAGCCGCGAAGTCGAGAAGATCTACTGGGGCGTCAGCGCCGCGGAGCCGTCCGCAGCCGAGGGCCTGCTCGAGCAGTGGCTGCTGAAGGACCACGAGCGCAACGTCGTGCGCGCCCTGCCGCACGAACGCGAGGGTGCGCAGCTGGCTCGGACCCGCTGGCGTGTGCTGGCGCGCGCGGGCACGGGGCGCGAGCACCGGGTCCTGCTCGAGCTGCGGCCCGAGACCGGCCGTCCGCACCAGTTGCGCGTGGCCGCCGCCACGCTCGGCTGTGCGCTGCTCGGCGACCTCAAGTACGGCGCGCGCTCGGCGCTCCCGGACAGGAGCATCGCCCTGCACGCGCGCGAGCTCGAGCTGCCGCACCCGACGCGCGGGGCAAGGGTTCGCGTGGAATGCGCGCCGCCCGAGCTCGCGCTCTGGAGCTTCTGAGCGCGCTCCGCCTCATGACTCCGCCGGCGAGTCAGATGTCGTGCGAGCGCCGGACACGCGTGATCACGAGCGCGGTTCCGCTCTGGCGATCGAGCTCGAAGCGCTGCTCGATCTCGAGCACGGGCCGGGACAGCGGTTCGTCGCGGCGATAGCCGTGCTCGGCCGCGGTGGCGTGCTCGGCGCGCGCATTCACGCCGGCGAGGCCGGTGTGGGGCGCTGCGGAGCCAGCGTTCGCGGCGGCAGCAGCGAACAGCGGCTGCACCACGATCTCGAGCGTGTAGGGCCCGTCGCCCACGAACGACTCGACCACGAGGTGGAAGTCGAACCCGCCGGCGGAGACGTCCACGCCGCCCTGCTCCGGATTGGCCTGGGTCGCGAAGCAAGCGAGGGTCTGGTCGAGCAGCGGGTCGTACAGGCACACGTCGAGGTCCGCGGCGGCGGTGTCGATGAAGAGCTGGAAGTCGACGTGCAGAGCGCTCGCGGCCGTGAAGGCGAAACCGTCGAAGGGATCGGCCATGTCGTCGCGCACGAACCCCTGGATGAGGAAATGGTCGCCCACCTGCAGGATGCCGAAGTCGTTGGCGGTCAGCGGGGCGTCGTTGGGTTCCGCTTCCTGGAACACGGGCGGGCCGGCGTCGTGGTCATCGTCGCAGTCATCGCAGTCGTAGCAGGCGGTCAGCGCGAGGAAGACCGAGGCGAGGAGAATCGGGCGCATGAGCGTTGTCCTCAATTGTGCTTCCGGTGGCCTGGCGCGTGTCCTTTGCCGGAGGCGCGGGGCCCTGTCCGGGTCCAGGCGCGCCCGGCGGCGTCCGGCGGGCAGAGGATGGCAAGGGGCGTGCCGCCAGGGGGCCGGTGAGACGCGCGGACGCGAAGCCTCTTCCAGGGTCGAGGAGCCGGACACTCTCGCGTTCCTAAGCTCCATGCTCACGGCAGGTTGCGCGCGCCCGGCTGGGCCTGGTCGGCGCGCTCTTGAGGCCCCCGGGCGAAGAACCTTTCCTGCACTGGATGGGGGACATGAAGACACTCGCACTGGTCAACCAGAAGGGCGGCTGCGGCAAGACGACCGCGGCAGTGAACCTGGCCGGAGCCCTGGCCGCGCGCGGACATCGCGTGTGCCTGGTGGATCTCGATCCGCAGGCTCACGCGACCATGGCGCTCTCGGTGGCGGTCGAGCCAGGTGAGCGGTCGATCGCCGACGTGCTGCTGCGCGGAGTCTCGCTGCGGGACGCCCTGCGTTCCGCGCCCGGCGAGATCGCACTCGTGCCGGCCACGCTCGAGCTGGGCGAGCTCGAGGAGTCGGCCGTGCGCACGCTGCACCCCGAGCGCTTGCTCGCCCAGGCCCTGAGCGAGCTCGACACGGACTTCGACTTCGTGCTGCTCGACTGTCCGCCGCGCGCCGACGGCGTTCTGACCGCCAATGCGTTGCGCGCGTCCGACGTGGCCGTGCTGGTGGTCGAGATCAGCGCCTTCGCGCTGCAGGGAGCCATCCAGGCGCTGGGCGTGTTCGAGGAGCTGGCCGCGGACATGGCTGCGCGCTTCGAGGTGCGCGTGCTGGGGACGCTGTTCGACCGGCGCACGGAGATGGCGCGCGAGCTCCTGATCGGCACCCAGGCGCGCTTCGCGCACAGGCTGTTCGACACCGTGATCCACCAGAGCGCACGCCTGCGCGAGGCTGCGGCCTCCGGAGTGCCGGTGCAGGTGCTCGATCCCGCCTGTCGCGCAGTGCGCGACTTCGCGGCCCTGGCCGAGGAAGTGTGCGCGCTGGGTGCGCGCCACGAGCTGGCCGGCTCCGGAGCCTGAGGAGTACCCCATGGACGGATTGGCGCTGCTCTGCAACCTGTACGCGGATGGACCCGTGACGCTCGAGCGCCTGCGTGCTGCGCGGGTCGCGAACCTGGGCGAGCTCGAGCGCGCGGACCCCGAGCGTCTGGCTGCCTGGTTGCACGCTTCGGCGCCGCAGGCGCGTGCCTTCATCGAGGAGGCCCGCAAGCTGGTGCGGCGCCTGGCGGAAGCGGTGCCGCTTCTCTCCGCTCCGCGCGGCGTGGTTCGTCCTGCCGCGCGAGTCGCGGCGCATCCCGCAGCGATCGCGAGCAGCACTGGCGGCACGAGCGCGATCCCGCTCCGTCCCGGCCTCCTCCCGTGCCTGGACGAGACCGTGTGCGCGCGTCTCGCCCTGAACCACGTGCGCAGCCTCCAGGCCCTGAGCGAGTCCGCCGGCCTGACCCTCGCACGGCGCACCGGGATTCCCTACTCGACCCTGCTCGATCTGGCGCGCCACGCTCGGCGCTTCCTGGCCGGAGGAAAGCCCTCTCCCCGCTCCGCTGCGGCGCTGGCCGTGATCGAGCTCGTGCCCTTCGTCACCCAGCCACGGCGCGCGCCCGCGGAGAGCGAGCTCGCGCCCAGCGACGAGTTCACGCTGCCCCTGGTCGAGCCCGAGTCGGCCGGGCCTTTTGGCTGAGGGGCCCAGGCGCTCGCGGGCTCGGACGAGGGCCCGGATCCAGATCCCTGGCGGTACGGAGCCTGCGAGAATGGTCCTGAGTCAATAGAACTTGCAATTCGCATCTATGGCTCCTTCATTGGTTAGGGAACTCGATGTCCGAATCCTGGAGGAGCGCTTGCAGCCGACAGTGGAGAAGCGCGTTTTCGAGGCGCGTTACCTGTTCGCGACCTCGACCGTGGAGGAAAACGATGCAGACTCTGGCGTTCGTCAACCAGAAGGGCGGCTGTGGGAAGACGACCACGGCGGTGAACCTGGCGGGCGCCCTCGCTCGGTGCGGCGAGCGCGTGCTGCTGGTCGACCTCGATCCCCAGGCGCACGCCACGCTGGCGCTCTCGATCGCGGTCGAGGAGCACGAACCGGCGCTCGCGGATGCCATGCTCCACGGCGTGCCGCTCGGCGCCGTCGTGCGTGAGGCACCCGGCGGGATCGCGCTGTTGCCCGCCACGCTCGCCCTGTCCGAGTTCGAGGAGGTTGCCGGACGGCTGGTGCATCCCGAACGGATCCTGCGCGAGGTCCTGGAAGAAGTGGAGGGCGACTACGACTGGGCGCTGGTCGACTGCCCGCCGCGCGCGGACGGCGTGCTCACGGCCAATGCCTTGCGTGCGGCCGATGTCGTCGTGCTGGTGGTCGAGCAGGGTGCGTTCGCGCTGCAGGGAGCGCTCAAGGCCCTCGCGATCGTGCGCGAGATCGCGGCCGACGGCGTGGTCAGTGAAGGGGAGGCGGCGTTCGAGCTGCGCGTCGTCGCGACGCTCTACGACCCGCGCATGCGCCTGGCGCGCGAGCTCCTGGTCGGGACGCAGGCGCGCTTCGCGGGCCAGCTCTTCGACACCGTGATCCACAGCAGCGTCCGCCTGCGCGAGGCCGCGGCCTGCGGGCTGCCCGTCCAGGTCCTCGACCCGCACGGCGCGGCGGCCAAGAACTTCGCTTGCCTGGCCGCAGAAGTGCAGGCGCTTCGGACTCCTTCCGGCGCGCGCCCGCGGGGCCTCGTCCGGCCCGCCGGATCACCCGCGTTCTCCCAGTTCCAACCGACGAGGTGAACCATGGATGGCTTGTCGCTGCTCTGCAACCTCCACGCCGATGGCCCCCTCGCGCTGCGCCGTTTTCGCAGCGCGGGTGTGAACGACCTGGGTGATCTCCAGGGCCTTCCCGAGTCGACGCTGAGCGCGTGCCTGCGCTCCTCGGCCGGACACGGGCGGCGCTTCCTGGAAGAAGCACGCCAGCTCGCGCTGCGGCTGGCCGAGTCGCCGCTCGAAAGGGAGCCCTGGGGCGAGGAAGGGGAAGAAGGTGTGCACGTGCCGCAGCCAGCCCGGAGGCCGGGGGAGGCGCCTCTGTTCGCCTGGTGCGCGGACCCTCGCGTGGATGCCGCGCGCGTCGGCGGCGCGCCAGGTGTGCTTCCGCCCGGGATCATCGCCGGACTGGACGAGCGCACCTGTGAGCGTCTCGCCGCTCAGGGCGTGCGCACGCTGGAGACGCTCCATGAGCGGGCGAGTCTCGCGCTGGCGCGCTCCGCGGGCATCCCGTTCGCGAAGCTGCTCGATCTCGCGGCGCAGGCGCGCCTCGCCCTGTCGCCGCATTCTCCGGAGTTGCGCTCGCTCGAGGTCGCACCCGAGGCTCCACGCCACCCGCCCGCGCTCGCGGGCCGCTCCGTGGTCTTCGCGCCTGCCGTCATTCCGGCCGCGCGCGCGAGACAGGTCCAGGCCTCCGACCCCGGCGTATCCGGTCCCTTCGGCTGAGAGGCCCAGCAAACGCGCCCGGACGGCACCCGCCGCCGGGCACGCCCATCAATCCCGAGTTCTCTTCAGCGAGAAACTGTCATGACCAAGACTCCTTTTCCCAAGTCCGCGGCAAGCAAGGTCTTCCTCGTCTCCGGACTCTCCGGCGGACACGAGGTGTTCCTGGGCAAGGCGATCGACGAGCCCTACGAGGAGCGCCTGACGCTCGAGGGCAAGGTCATCTCCTTCGCTCCCCAGGGTTTCCTCGTCGCACGGCCCTTCCACACCACCGTCACCTTCCACCTGAAGGACACGCACCAGAGCATCCAGCACATCTCGCACCCGAAGGCGAACGAGGAGGCCATCCAGATCCTCAACCATTCGATCACGAACCTCTCGCGCTTCGCCTTCCCGCTCGTGCACCGCTGGGTCGAGTCGGCCTGCACCTCGATCTTCGCGTTCCATCCCGCCAGCCACACCAATGGCTTTCCTGGCACGCCTACCGTCGGACAACATCCCACGGAGCGCTTCGGCCACGGGCTCGGCTACGTCCATCCCTTCCACGGCCTGCACCAGGGGTTCCTGAACACGGCCGAGCAATTGCGGCGCGCCCTGTTCCAGGAGCGGCAGGTGAACTCGACGCGCGAGCTCGATCGCCTGGCCGAGCTGGAGGGCAACCTGGCCATCGAAATCGGCAAGGTCGGCAACCAGCTCGCGGTCAAGTTCCACCAGCTCTCCGCCAAGGAGAACGAGCTCTTCCAGTACCTGGAGACTTACCAGGGCTTCGAGCCCTTCCTGGGCCACGTGCGCCACTCGATGGCCGGCTGGCTGTTCCTGTTCGAGCGCCTGCACAGCGCCAAGGCCTGGGCGCGTCGTGCCGGCTCGGTGGCCCTCGTGCGTGACCTCAACGCGCTGATCAAGGACGGCATCTTCGGGCTCAACGAAGTGATCCTCGATCACTGCAACACGCTGGACACGCTCATCGCCGAGACCTTCAGCCAGTACGGGATCTCCTACGAGATCCACGGCGAGCTCTCGCCCTTCACTTCCTTCTCGAGCGCGGTCCCGAGCTACGACCGCGAGCTGGTCGGAGCGACCTAGGCCCCGCTCATCACAGGCACCGGTCGGCCGGCGGGGGCCAGGCTCTCGTCGGCCGACCAGACCACGTTGTAGAGCGTGTCGCGCTCGACCGGGATGCGGCCCGCGTCGCGGATCCAGCGCACGAGCTCTTTGCGCTGGACCTGCTGCGGCGTCTGCGCGCCGGCGTCGTGGTAGATGTGCTCCTCGACCACCGTGCCGTCGACGTCGTCGGCTCCGAAGGCCAGCGCGAGCTGCGCGATCTCGATCCCCAGCATGATCCAGTAGGCCTTGACGTGCGCGATGTTGTCGAGCATCAGGCGCCCGACCGCGATCTCGCGCAGCTCGTCGAGCGCGCTCGGACCCGGGAGGTGCGACCACTCGTTGTTCTCCGGGTGGAAGGAGAGCGGGATGTAGGTCTGGAAGCCGCCGGTCTCGTCCTGCAGGCGGCGCAGGCGATCGAGGTGGTCGACCTTCTCCTCGAGCGTCTCGATGTGGCCGTGCAGCATGGTGCAGTTCGAGCGCAGCCCGGCGCGGTGCACCGTGCGGGTCAGGGCGAGCCATTGCTCGCCGCTGATCTTGAGCCGGTAGCCCTCCTGATGGACGCGCTCCGCGAAGATCTCGGCCCCACCGCCCGGGCACGAACCGAGGCCCGCCGCTTTCAGCTCCTCGAGCACCTCGGCCAGCGGCTTCTTCGCCACCTTGGCGATCTGGTCGAGCTCGACCATGGTGAAGGCCTTGATGTGGATCGACGGCTTGGCCGCCTTCACCGCGCGCAGGAGCTCGAGGTAGTACGAGTACGGGATCTTCGGCCAGACGCCCGCGACCATGTGCACCTCGGTCACGGGCTCGTGGAGCTGGGCCGTGATCTTCGCGGCGGCCTGCTCGGGCGCGAGCCAGTACGCGCCCGCCTGGCCGGGTAGACGATCGAAAGAGCAGAAGGCGCAGAACTTGTTGCAATAGTTCGTGTAGTTGACGTGCTGGTTGACGTTGAAGTACGCGAGGTTCCCGTGCAGCCGCTCGCGCACGTGGTTGGCGAGTGCGCCGAGGGTGTAGAGGTCCGCAGTGCGATACAGGGCCAGCCCGTCGTCGAGTGTCAGGCGCTCGCGCGCGAGGACCTTTGCGGCGATCTGCCCCAGTCCGGCCTGCGCGGCGCGACCCAGGAGTACCTCTGCTCGCGTGGACATGGGCCGCAGAGTATAGGGCAAGCGCGTGGCCGACTTCGAGACGCTCGACGCCGACGGCAAGCGGGCCCGCTGCTGATCCACTATCCACCGGCGTCGGCCGGATGCGAGCGGTCGAGCTCGAGCTGCAGCTCGGCGTGCACGAGGTCGTTGATGCGCTGCTCGTCACGCAGTGCGAGCAGGGCCTTCGACTGGGCCTGGTAGATCGCCTGGCGCACCTCGCGCGAGACGTCCAGGCGTGTGCGTAAGCGCGTGCGTTCGGCCTCGTCGCGCTCGCGCAGGGAATCGAGTTCGTCCTGCATGGATTGGCGCAGGTGGTGCACCGAGATCGGGCACGAGACCGCGGTGCAGAACTCGTCCAGGCGCGCGATGCCGGCGCGCAGGAGTTCCTCGCGCGCGGCGCGGATCTCCTCGTCCGTCTGCGGGTCGGCGCGCAATCCCAGGCGCTTTGCCAGCGGCTCGAGCGTGAGCCCCTGCACGAGCAGTGTGGCGAGCACGACCACCAGGCTGATCGTGACCAGGAGCTCGCGCCCGGGCAGCGGGGTTCCGTCCTCCAGCGCCGTGGGCAGCGCCAGCGCGGCCGCCAGCGAGATGATCCCGCGCACGCCGCACCATGAGGCCAGGAACACGGCGCGCGGCCGTGGATAGCCGCCCTCGTTCTGGCGCAGGCGCGAACTGAGGAAGAGCGGCACGTAGCCGGCCGGGAAGATCCACAGGATGCGCGTGAGGATCACGACCAGCGTGATGACCAGCGCGCCGACGAGCGGCGGCGTCGCGCCCACCGGGCAGGTGCCGAGCAACCGCGGCGCCTCGAGGCCGATGAACAGGAAGCTGAAGCCGTTCAGCAGGAAAACGAGCTGGTCCCAGACCTCGTACAGCGGTGCCCGGCTGCTGGGCGCGATGAAATGGATGTTCCAGGAGACGATGAAGCCCGCCACGACCACGGCCAGCACGCTCGAGGCCTCGAGCTCGATCGCCACCAGCGCCGCGAAGTAGGGCGACACCAGACTCAGCACGAACAGTGCGGAGGTGTCGCGTACGAACCGGTTGAGGCCCGTGAAGAACAGCCCGACCGCGATGCCGAGGGCCACGCCGACGCCCGAGACCCACAGGAAGCGCGTGGCGATCTCGCCCACCTCGAATGCGCCGGTGAGCAGCACCGCGATCCCGATCTGCACCCCGACCAGGCCGGTGGCGTCGTTCACCAGGCTCTCGCCGCCGATGATCGCGCCCAGGCGGCGCGGGATGCGCAGGCGCGCGAGCACGGCCTGGGTCGCGACCGTGTCGGTGGGCGAGAGCACCGCGCCGAGCGTGAAGCAGGCAGCCCAGGAGAGCTCGGGATAGAGCGCGTGCGCCGCCAGCCCGACGGTCAGGATCGTCAGCGCCACCAGCCCGACCGCCAGCATCAGGATCGGGCGCAGCCAGCGCCGGAAGTCCACCCACGAGGTGTGGAACGCATCGGCATAGAGCAGCGGCGGCAGGAAGCCCAGCAGCACGACGTCCGGATCCAGGCGCGGATGCGGCAGCCCCGGCACGAGCGCGAGGCCGAGCCCGACGCCCGTGAGCGCGATCGGCAACGG
>JANOGB010000581.1:0-12002 GCA_031413955.1 Planctomycetota bacterium
CGTGTATACGGGGCCGCCCTGGGCCCGCCCCGCCGCGCTCGGTTTGGTTCTTCTCTTCTTCACCGGGGCGCGCGGGGCTCCCGCCCGCCTCTTCTCTGTTTCTTCTTCCCTGCTCGTGGCGAGCGGAAAAAGCAGCAGAAAAGAGCCGGGCTGGAGCCCGGCGCTCCCAGGTGAAGAAGAGAAGAACCTATCCGAGCTCGGCGGTGCTGGCCAAGGGCTGCCCGTTATCCTCGCGGCATGTCCCAGAGCACGAATCCCGCTCCTTCCTCTTCCGCCGCGCCGCTGCCGAGCGCGCACGACAAGCTGCTCTTCACGCCGGGGCCGCTGACCACCAGCCAGACGGTCAAGCAAGCGATGCTGCGCGATCTCGGCTCGCGCGACGAAGCCTTCCTTCAGGCCGTGCGCGAAGTACGTGAGCGCCTGCTCGCCGCTTACGGGCTTTCGCAGGCGCAGGGCTGGGAGGCGATCCCGCTGCAAGGCAGCGGTACCTACGCGGTCGAGGCCGCGATCTCGTCGATCGTGCCGCGCCCAGCGACGAAGGCGGGGAAGCTGCTCGCGCTCGTCAACGGCGCCTACGGCGAGCGCATCGTCAAGATGGCGGCGGTGCACGGCATCCCTTGCGAGGTCTTACGCACAGGCGAGGACACGCCCATCGATCCAGGCGCGGTGCGCGCGGCGCTGGCGAAGGATCCCGCCCTCACCCACGTCGCGCTGGTGCACGTCGAGACCACCTCGGGCGTGCTGAATCCGCTGCGCGCGGTGGGCGAGGCCGTGCGCGCCGCCGGACGTGTGTTCTTCGTGGACGCCATGAGCTCCTTCGGCGCGCTGCCGATCGAGTTCGAGGCCGCCGGCGTCGACTTCCTTGCGGCCTCGGCCAACAAGTGTCTCGAGGGCATCCCGGGCCTCGCCTTCGTCCTCGCGCGTCGCAGCGCACTCGAGAAGATCGAGGGCCAGGCGCGCACGCTCACGCTCGACCTCCACGCCCAGTGGCGCGGCCTCGAGCAGGACGGCCAGTTCCGCTTCACTCCGCCGACGCACACGCTGCTCGCGCTACGCCAGGCCTTGCTCGAGCTCGAGCTCGAGGGCGGCGTCGCGGCACGCGGCGCGCGTTATCGCGCCAATCACGAGCGTCTGCGCGGCGGAATGGAGGCGCTCGGTTTTCGCGCCTACGTCCCGCGCGAGCACTCCGGTCCGATCATCAGCACCTTCCTCTACCCGCGCCATCCGAAGTTCGACTTCCAGGACTTCTACCGCCGTCTCTCCGCGCGCGGCTTCCTCATCTACCCGGGCAAGCTCACGCAGGCCGACTGCTTCCGTCTCGGCAACATCGGGCGCCTGTTCCCGAGCGACATGGACGCGCTGCTCGCAGCGGTGCCGGGCGTGCTGCGCGAGATGGGCGTGGAGCTGGGGGCTTAGCCCCGACTTTTTTCGACTCGACCTGCAACCCGCGCCATCGCGGTCGGGTCTTGGGCACATGCCCGAGATCAGCCGCTTTCTGGGGATCGTGGAAGGATGTACCACCGCGAGCATGGCCCACCCCACTTCCACGCCTTCTACGGCGAGTACACTGTCTCCGTCCAGATCAGGAACGGAGTGGTTCGGGGTCGGTTTCCACCGCGTGCGCTGAGGCACCTCATGGAGTGGTACGACCTCCACCGCGCCGACCTTCTCCGCAACTGGGAGCACGCGTCCAATGCAGAACCCTTCGAACGGATCGCGCCCTTGGAGTGATCCCATGTTCGTCCAAGTCCTCGAAGCACGCTACCTCGGCGAGTATCGCGTCTGGCTCCGGTTCGAGGATGGCCTGGAGGGGGAACTCGACCTCGGTCCCGAGCTCTACGGCATGATCTTCGAGCCGCTGAAGGATCCTGCCTACTTCGCGAGCTTCACGGTCGAGACGACCCTGACCTGGTCGAACGGGGCCGACTTCGCTCCTGAGTTCTTGCACGAGCTCCTGAGCGCTGCGCAGCCCGATCGCAAGGAGCCTTCCGTTCACTCCGTCCAGGTGCCCATGTTCGTCCATGTGATCGCTGCGCAACACCGCGGTGGCCACCGCGTCTGGCTGCGTTTCAACGATGGGCTCGAGGGCGAGATCGATCTCTCGACCGCCCTGCGCGGGCCGGTCTTCCAGCCGCTGAAGGATCCGGAGTACTTCGCCAAGTTCACCGTGGATGACACCCTGACCTGGCCGAACGGCGCCGACTACGCGCCCGAGTTCCTGCACGACCGAGTCCTCGAAGTCCAGCAAATCCGAGCACCACGCGATCCTTGATGACCGACCCCTCGAGCGGGCCTGGCTCCTGTGGGCAACGTGGATCTTGGCCCTCGGCGGAATCGTCAAGCCACTCGCGGACCGTGCGAGCTAGCCTGGTGGATGCGTGCAGCCCCTCAGCGGACGCCCCGAGATTGCCTATCCGTGCTCCTGGAGCTACCGCATCATCTGCACGAGTGAGGGGCCCGTGCGCGCGGCTGTAATGGAGATCGTCGGCCGGATCGAGCACAGCCTTCAGCACCTCGGCGTGAGCTCGGCTGGTCGCTACCAGCGCCTCGAGCTCGTGGTCCAGGTACGCGACGAGGCGCATCGCAACGAGATCTTCGCCGCCCTCGGCCGGCTCCCGGAAGTGCGCTTCGTGCTGTAGCGGTTCAACCGGGAGCGCCGGGCTCCAGCCCGGCTCTGGTTCCTTTCTTGCTCCCTTCCTTTTCCGGTGCGCAAGAAGAAGAGAAAAGAGCCGGGCTGGAGCCCGGCGCTCCCGGTTGAATCACTCGAGCGGCTCGAGCACGCGCAGCACGGGAAGCTCGCTGCCCACGGCCGGCTCGGGCAGGAGCCCGTTGACCCACAGGCTGTCGTCGCTCTTCGCTTCGCAGAGATACGCCGCGACGGCGCCGAGCGGCTGGTCCGCGCGCAGGAAGCAGGTGCCTTTGGGGAGCGTGAGTTTCTTCTGCTCGACGTGCGCGTCGAGGGTCAGTTCGCCGAGGTCCGTAGCCTCGAGGATCTTGCGACTCCCGGCGCGCGTCACGCCGTCGATGCGCGCGACCTCGCCGAGCGCGCGCCGGCTCGTGCCCAGCCACGAGAGCTCGAGCCCGTGCCCGCGGAAGAATCCGGCCAGGGTATCGGGCACGACGTAGGCCCACGGGCGCGTCACGACCTCGCTGCCGACGAAACGCGCATGGTGGGGGATGGTCACGCTCGTCGGCGCGCCCTCGAGCGTGCGTGGAGTGCGCGTCAGGATCTCGACCGGTTCGGGGAGAGCCTGCAGGCCGTAGCGCACCGCGATCTTCTCCGGCGGCGACTGGCAAGCCTCCACCACGGCCAGGAGCTCGCCCGGGTGCTCGGCGGTGAAGCGCAGCAGCTCCACCAAGAAGGCGTAGGTCGTCTGCACGCGCTCCTCGAATTCGAGGTAAGAGTAGGTCTCGAGCAGGACGTCGAGGCGATTGGTGAGCCCGCGGTAGTTGCTGCCGAAACGCGGATGGTGCGTGTAGGTGATCCAGGCTTCGCCGCTCTTCTGCTCCCTGCTCTTGTTCTCGTCCGCCATGAAGTTGCCGTACCAGAAGGTGTCGCGGCCCCACTGGCTCTTCACCTCGCGGCGCACGGCGGGCAGCATGCGCTCGCGCATGAACAGGATCGGCTCGGGCCGCCCGCTCGCGATCGTGTGCGGCACGTCGAAGGTCAGATCGAAGCGGTGCACCGAGCCGTTGGTCGAGTGGCAATCGACCGTGAGGTGCGGCTTCCACGGCTGGCACACGCGTGTCTGCAGCAACTGCATCTCGGGCGCACCCTGACGCATGTAGTCACGGTTCAGGTTGACGCCCGAGGCATTGGTGCGCGTGCCGACGCCGCTCGCCGGACCGATCTGGCCTTCGAGCTTGGCGAGATCGAGCTTGCGGTTCTCGGGCGAGATGCGGTCGTTGCCGTCGGGGTTGAAGAGCGGGACGAAGAGCAGGGTCATCTTCTCGAGCAGCCCGCCGAGCTTGCTGGTCGGGGATGCGTCGAGCAGGTCGCGCACCAGCATCATGCTGGCCTCCTTGCCCTCGACCTCGCCGGCGTGGATGCCGTTGATCACCAGCACGATCGGCAGGCCGGCCGCGCGCGCAGCCACGGGCGAACGCACGCCGCGCGTCGAGAGCACGAGCAGCGGCAGCTCACGCCCCTCCGGACTCGTTCCGAAGCTCTGGCGCGCGAGGCGGGGGTCCTTGCGGCTCTCCAGCTCGGCCACGAAACGCAGGACGTCGGCGTGGCGCGAGGTTTCGGCGTACTTCGTGGCCTCGGCGCGAGTCTTGGGTGAGGTCATCTGCGCAATTCTAGGGCGCAGCCCTGGCCGCGTCCTGCGACGGGAAACCGGGTAAGCTTCCCAGGAAATCCCCATGGTCCAACCCCGTCCTCTCACAGGCAGCTCTTCCGTTCGTCCCGGCGAAGCCGCGGCGAGCCCTTCCCGCGCGGGTCAGGTGCCGCGCGGCGAGCGTCAGATCCTGCGCCTGTGCATTCTTTCCGCGAGCGCGGTCCGCGGCTCGGGAGGCGAGATCGACTGGGAGTCGACCGCAACCGAGCAACGGCGCCTGGCCGGGTTCGGCTTCGGGCTCGCGCTGGGGCTCGATACGGGCGAACGCTCGGCCCTCGGCTGGGATCGTCTGCGCGAGCTCGCGAAGCGCACCGGCTCGCTCAGTCTCGCGCAGGGCTTCGTGGCCGGCGCTGGCAGCGAACAGGCCGGCAACGCGCCCACCATCGGCGACCAGATCGAAGGCGTCGTGCAGCAGGCCGGGGCGATCGAGGAGGCGGGCGGCGTGCCCGTACTCCTGCCGCTCGCCGTGCTCTCGCGTCGGCGCGCCCGCGAGGACGAATACGTCGAGGTCTACCGCACGCTCCTCGGGCGCATCGGCGGACCCGTTCTGCTCGACTGGACCGGCCCGCGCGAGCGCCCCGAGCTGCTCGACTACTTCCCGGGCAAGAGCTTCGAGCGCGTCATGGCGCTCGATCCGGCCAAGGTACGCGGCGCGCGTTTCGCCCTCTTCGACGTGGCGCGCGAGGCGCGCGTGCGGCGCGAGCTCCTGGCGCGCGATCAACTGCTCTTCAGCGCTGACCGTGCTCACATTTCGCACCTCTTGCTGGGAGCGAATCCCGGCATGGTCGCCGCGCGCCTGCCCGAGCCCTTGCGCTTCACCGAGTTCGCCGGGCGATCCGTCGCGCTGGGCGAGTTCAGCCACGCGCTGCTCTCGGGAGCAGTTGACCGCGCCGAGGAACTGGCTGCCGCGCTCGAACGCCTCGCGGCCGGCGATCTCGCCGGCTACCTCGAGCGCGTGCCCGCGCTCGACTGATCGTTCACCCGGGAGCGCCAGCGCTGGAGCAGCTCGGACTCGCTCATGCCGAGGAGATCGAGCAACTCTTCACCCGACGACGCTCCCAGGCACTGGGCGATTCGCGCGCGCCCGAGCTCGTGCTCCAGGAACGCGACCAGCGAGCCTGCTCACGCCGTAGCGGTAGCGCCCCGTCCAGGCGGCCGCGAGCGTCGTCGGGCCGGCGTTGCGTTCGAGTGCCTCGCGCGCGGAGGCGAGCTTCTCGTCCTCGAGCTGTCCCGACGCGAGCGTCGCGAGCCCCTCCACGAACCAGTCGATACCCGTGACGTCCACGAAGTCGGGCGAAGGGTTGTGCTGGCCGTGGAACACGTGCACGAGCTCATGCGTGAGCAGACGCTCGACGTGCAGCTCGTCGGTCGCGTCGTGCTCGCACGCTTCCGCGCTCCACACGCGGGGGCTCAGGATCTGCACGCCATCGGCCACGCCGGTCGCGACCATCCAGCACTCGGTCTTCGCGATGCCCCACTCGGGCGGGAACGACACGTCGAAGGCCGCACGGTCGGGGTAGATCGTGATCGTGAACGGACTCGAATAGGGTGCGCCGAAGAAACCCTCGACGCGCGTGATCGCCGCGCGGGCGAGCACTTCGAGTCGCGCCGCTGCCTCCTCGTCCTCGGGCTGGCGCACCAGGAGGAAGCGCGCCTGGTCGGGAGACTTCTCCTGGGCCGATTGCGCAGGTGCGGAACAGGCTCCGAGAAGCCCGAAGGCGAGGCAACCGAGACAACCCAGCGTGCAAGCGCGGAGCGAGGGGTTCGGCGTCATGGATCGGGACCGGGGACAGCGACGAACGGAGAGTTGACGGAGAGGACGAAGACGCGCGGCCTTCTCGTTACCACCAGACTTACCCAAGCGTTTCGCCCCTGCCCAGCGAGCAGGCGCTTGCGCGAGAGACAATGGGACGCAGAGGTGACGCCTCATGACCGAGTCTTCCTCGAGCTCACGCCGTCGGTTCCTGGTCGCGGGCGCGTACCTGACGGGCGCGGGAATGGCCGGCCTCCTCCCCGGGAATGCCTGTGCTCATCCGCGTCAGACCACGAGTCCGTCCGATCCCGCGAGCGACGCGGATCGCCTGGACGCGGCGCTCGCGCGCTTCCATGCGCTGCTGCCGGACAAGAACGTCCATCGCGCGAACCACGTCCCCATGGTAATCGAGGCCCTCTGCACGCTCGGGCGTGCGGACGCGATCGCGCCCTGGTTCGACGACAACTTCGCGGACTACGAACCTGACCCCGGTTCGAGCCGTCCCATCGACGCCGAACACTGGCGCGGGTTCCTCGGGCAAAGCGAGCGCTTCTCCGACTGGCGCGCATTCTTCGTGGCCGAGCTCGCGTCCGACGACTGGCGCCCCGTGCTGAAGCGGTGGGTCGCGCGCTTCGCGCCCGGCCTGGCCGGCGCCGCGACGCACGGCGTGATCCGCACGGGACACGCGGTGCGTTCCCTGGTCGCGCGCGACAACGCGGTCCGCAGGGCCGAGCTCGCCACCGGCCTCGCCTACTGGGCCGTGAACTACGAGGAGCTCGCCTGGGACGGGAGCGTCGCGCCCGAGAAGTCGGTGGCGGACGCGCTCGCACGAGTGCAGCCGCGTTTGCCCGCTCGGGAACCTCCGCAGGGGAACATCGTCACGGGTTTGCGCGCGCTCCGTGGGACGCCGACTTTCCGAGCCGTCGCCGGCCTCGTCGACGCCAGCGATCCCCTGCGGACGCTGAGCGAGATGGCCCCGGCTTTCGCGCGCTTCTATCTCCAGAACCCCGAACGGCGCATCGCCTTCACGCATTCGATCACCGCGCCGAGCGCGCTGCGCCTGCTCGCGCCGTACCTCGACGAGGAGACCGTGCTCGCCGCCACGCGCTATGCCTGGCAAGCCGCGGCCGGGATCTACGTCGTGTACGGCGATCCGAGCAAGTCCGTGCCCGCGGACGGCGATCCGGTGCAGCGCGACATCCTCATCGCCCGCGCGATCCAGAACGGCGGCGCGCACAGCATCAAGCTGACCGAGGCGTGCCTGCGTGAAGAGGCCCTGACGCACGCTCCGATTCTGCTCGCCGCCGCGCGGGATGCCGGCGAGTCGATGAGCGGCTGAGCGGTTCACCCTGGGAGCGCCGGGCTCCAGCCCGGCTCTGCTTCTTTTCTTCTCTTCTCTTCTCTTTTTTCTTCTCCGTTCGAAGAAAAGAAGAAGAAAGGAAAGAGCCAGGCTGGAGCCTGGCGTTCCCAGGGTGAAGGTCTAGCCGCGTTCGAATGTGACCGGCTCTCCGCGCTTGTACAGCACCACGCGATCTCCGCGCAGCGGTTGCCACGTTTCCGTGTGCAGGCGCTCCGCCAGCTTCGCCGCCAGCGCGGCGCGCTTCTCGTCTTCGCCGTGCACCAGGGCCACGCGCGCGCCGGAGGCGATCATCGGGGTGACCCATTCGACGAGCTCGCTCTGCCCGGCGTGGGCCGAGAAGCCGCCCAGCGTCGCCACGCGCGCCTTCACCGCCACGGGCTCGCCGAAGATCTTCACGTTGCGCGCGCCGCCGACCAGGGCGCGGCCGAGCGTGCCGCGCGCCTGGAAGCCGACGATCACGACGTCGGTCGACGGGCGCCAGAGGTTGTGACGCAGGTGGTGCAGGATGCGGCCGCCCTCGCACATGCCGCTGGCGGAGAGGATCACGACGCCACGGCGTTCGTTGAGCGCCATCGACTCCTCGCTCGTGCGGCAGAAGGTCAGGCTCCGCGGCTCGAGGATGTCGCAGCGCACGCCCGAGCCCGAGCGCTGGAAGCAGTCGGAGTGACGCTGATAGAGCTCGGTGGCGCGGATCGCCATCGGGCTGTCGAGGAACACGGGCAGCTCCGGGATGCGCCCCGCGCGCGCGAGCGCGCCGATGTAGTGCAGGATCTCCTGCGCGCGCCCGACGGCGAAGACGGGGACGATCAGGTTGCCGCCGTCCTGCGTCGCCTCGACCAGGGCCTGGGCGAACTCGTCTACCGTCGCTTCGAGACTCTTGTGGTCGCGGTCGCCGTAGGTCGACTCGAGCAACACGAGATCCGCCTCGCGCGGCGGCTCGGGCGGCAAGAGCAGCGGCTCGTGCTTGCGTCCGAGGTCACCCGAGAAGACGACCTTGCGCTCGACCGTCCCGTCCTTGACCCACGCCTCGACCGAGGCCGCGCCGAGGATGTGACCCGCGCGCACGAAACGCACGCGCAGGCCGGGCGCGATCTCGTCCCCTGTTCCGGAATCAGCGGTCCCGAAAGGGTGCAGCACGAGCTTCTCGAGCGCGCGCTCGGCATCGGCCGCGTCGTATAGCGGCTCGAGCGGCTTCTTCCCCTGCCGCAGCCGGCGCCGGTTCTCGCTCTTCGTGTCCTGCTCATGGATCTTGGCCGAGTCGCGCAGCAGCACGCCGACCAGCTCGCCGCTCGGGAGCGTGGCGTGGATCTTCCCGCGGAAGCCGTCGTGCACGAGCTTCGGCAAGAGGCCCGAGTGGTCGATGTGCGCGTGCGTCAGGATCACGGCGTCGAGATCGCGCGCCTTGAACGGGAACGGCCGCTCGTTCTGCGCGCGCGTGTGGCGCTCGCCCTGGCACATGCCGCAGTCGAACAGGACGCGCGCACTGGCCGTCTCGAGCAGGTAGGACGAGCCCGTGACCTCGCCGGAGGCGCCGAGGAACGTCAGGCGCGCGAGCTCGTCGCCTTCGAGCCGGCGGAATCCGCGCTTCTGCTTCGCTGCCACGCTTGCGGGAGCATGCGTTGCTCTTCCCGAGTCGTCAATGCGAACGCGGGAACAGCCGGGTCTGCTCGCCTGTGTCGATGTCGTACCGCACGAGGCCGTTCCCGACGATGACGAACACCGTGCCGTCCCGCGCCGAGCCGACCGGGATGTGCGGGTTGCGGAGGAAAGGAACGGGCTCCAGCTTTGCCGTCGCCGGCTGGAAGCGATACTCGTCTTCGCTCGTGCGCAGCAGGACGACCTCGCCTTCCTCGAACGGCTGGCCATGTCCATACCCTCGGTGGACCCGCGTGACGCGCTCGCCGCCGATCAACTGAGTCACCCGAGCCTGGCGCGGATCGACCAGACCGACGCCACCTGTTCGCAGGGGAGCGAAGAAGCGTCCATCGGGGAGTCTCGGCCCGAACCATTCGCTGACCGGATCGAGCCACTCTGCGCGCTCGAGCACGCTCGAATCAGGGTTCAGCAGGAAGGCGCCCTTGCGCGGACTGATCACGTACCAGAGCCCGAGATCGCTCCACAGCCAGGCGTCGGACGGCAGCGAGAGTTCGGCGGGATGCAGGACCTTGCCGGTGACCTCATCCGTCAACGCGCTGTCCGCGCGGAATGGTGCCTGAGTCGAGAGCCATCCCCGCCGTTCCCCGCAGCGGAAGGGAAGCCGGACGTCGTCCTGCGTGTTCATCGGGGCGCCAGAAGCCAGGTAGAAGCCCGCTCCGGGTTCGGAGGTCCGACGGTCGTAGACGACGAGGTTGTCCGCTTTCTGTGCGTCTTCCGAACACATCCGCGTGGGGATCATCGTCACGCTTCCGCGCCGGATCAGCTCGCTGCTTCCGTCATCCAGGTTCACGCGTAGAACGGAGCGCGGGAGGGCTTCCGCATCCCAGCGCTCGCTCCACATCCAGGCCTCGACGAAGGCTGTGCGCTCATCCTCCGTGACGACCGCCGAGCAGATCTCAAAACCCTCGCCCAACGGATCGAAGCGGTCCCGCATGTGGACCTGCCACGCCGCCCAGCCCCAGAAGGGCAGGAAGCACGCGACCGCCGCGGAGAAACCCAGGAGACCACTCCGTCCCGGACCGCGTCCGAATCGCCCGGCCGTGACGAACCCGAGCCACGCCGAAGGCAACCAGCCCACAAAGAGCAGCGCGGCTCCAGCGACGATCTCCCAGAGGCGGATCTGGTATCCCCGGAAGCCGAGATACCAGATCGGCAGGCCGAGACCAGCGAGCACGAAGGCTGCGCTGAAGAGAGCGAGGACCGAGCGCGAGCTCCACGACGATGCCGCGAACGTCCACAGGCCAAACAACACGGCCAGAATGATCACGGCTGGGCCAGGAGCGACGATGTCTTCCCAAGCCACTCCCTTCACCCACGCGAGGGCGAAGGCGAGGCCGATCCCGAGCAGTCCTGCGGCAACCAGCGTCGCCACGTGGAAGAGGAGCTTGGTCCAGAACGTGACGGCTAGCCCGGCGGGCAAGCGATCGAGCCAGGCCACTCCGCCCGGGCGTCTTTCCGAGAGCAGCTCACCGCCGATGGCGAGCAGCACGATCACCGCCGCGAAGACAAGAGCAAGACCCGGATAGGGATCGCGCAACGCGTGGGGCGGCACGAAGGGCCAGGCGCCCGCCACCAGTCCCGCACACGTCAGCGCCACGCCCAGGAGGGCGAAGCGATGCTCACGCCACTCCTTCCACAGATAGAGGCGCAGGATGTTCACGCGGCCACCTCCGCTTGCTTGTTGCGCTCGAGCAGCCCCAGGAGCTGGCTCGCGACCCGCGCGGGCTCCTCGTCGACCTTCAGGACTTCCGCGACCGTGCCCTGCGTCTGGATGCGGCCGTTCGCGAGGACCATCACGCGCTCGGCGATGCGCGCGGCCACGTCCAGGTCGTGGGTGACGGCGAGCGTCGTGATCTCGTGCTCGGCGAGCTCGGCAAGGAAGCCCCCGAGCAGGTCACGGCGCGCCAGCGGATCGAGTCCGGCGAAGCATTCGTCGAGCAGGAGCAGCTTCGGCGATTGCCCGAGCGCGGCGACCAGCAGCGCGCGCGCCGCCTGGCCGCGCGAGAGTTGCTTGAACGGGCGCTCGAGCGGGATCTCCCAGTCTTTCGAGAGGCGCTCGACGCGCTCCTGGCTCCAGGCCGGGTATTGCGGCTTCAAGAAGCAATAGAGCTCGCGCGGCGTCATCCACGCGGGGTTGTCGGGCTGATCGGGCACGTAGCCGACGAGCCGGCGCAGCTCGCGGCCGTCGCGCACCGGATCGAGCCCCAGCACGCGGAGCGAGCCTCCGTCCGCCTTGAGCAGCCCGAGCAAGAGCCGCAGGAGCGTGCTCTTCCCCTGCCCGTTCTCGCCGAGCAGCACCGTCACTCCTCTGACGGGCAACTCGAAGCTCACATCCTCCAGCACGCGCGTCTTGCCGAAGCGTTTCGCCACGTGCTCCACGGTCACGATCGCATTCATGCGCTTCTCCTCTTCCAGGCCTCTTCCTTGATGAGGCGCTGGATGTCCTCGTAGCTGTGGCCCGCGCGCAGCGCGTCGGCCAGCGCGCGCCGCAGCACGGCCAGTGTCGATGCCCGGCGCTCCGCCGCGGCGACCTCGGGCCCGCGCAGCGTGACGAACACGCCGAGGCCGTTGACGCCATCGGTCGCGCCCAGGCGTTCGAGCTCGTGGTAGGCGCGCGCCACGGTGTTGTGGTTGACCATCGCCTCGGCTGCCATCACGCGCACGCTCGGGAGCTGCGAGCCCGGCTCGAGCTCACCGCTCGCGATCGCGTCCAGCACGGCCTCGACGAGCTGCCGCGAGGGCGGCACGTCGGCGTCGGGATCGATGCTCCAGTCCACGCGCCGTACCATCGTCCTGGTACGGAGGCACGCTGGAGGGAAAGCGGGAGTCCGCTCAACCGGGAGCGCCGGGCTCCAGCCCGGCTCTTCTCTTCTTTGCCTTCCCAATCGGAGAGGAA
>JANOGB010000582.1:0-13917 GCA_031413955.1 Planctomycetota bacterium
GCGAGTCCCGAGCGTGCGCAGCTCTCGACTGTCTACTTCGCGAGCGAGTTCGTCGCCGCAGGCACGCCGCTGGCCGACTTCGCGGACCGGGGCCGGCTCGGGGTGCGCGAGCGACTCGCGCTCTTCCAGGAGGCCTGCTCCGCCGTGGCACACGCCCATCGGCACGGCGTCCCGCACGGCAACCTGAGCGCGGCCAACGTGCTCGTCGATGTGCGCGGCTCCGTGCGCATCCTCGACTTCGGCGTGGCCATGGTCCTGGCCGAGCCGACCGCGGCCGGCGCGGAGCGCGACGACGTGGCCGCGCTCGGCACGCGGCTGGCAGCTCTCTTCGACGCGCCGAGCGGTCCCGACGACCGCATGTCTTGCGCAGCGCGCGAACTCGCACGACGCGCCAGCGACCCCGATCCGCGCCGCCGTCCCGCCTCGGTGGAAGGGCTGGCGGAAGAACTCCCGAGTGCCTGAGGCCCGATCAAGGCGGGTTCGTCGCGCCCTGCTCGCGCCAGGCCGGCGGCTCGAGGCGGCGCTTGCCGTCCTTGGTGCGCTTCGGCGCCGCTGCCGCTCCGGCGCGCGCGTCGGGCCCCTCGAACTCCCGGTCCCAGAGCTGGCAGGTGACCTCGACGTGCTTCTGGTCGAGGCCCTCGCAGTAGTTCGTGTAGAGGCAGCGGCGGATCTCGGCGCCGCGGCCGAGCTCCAGCTTGAGCCACCAGTCGGGGTCGGCTAGCGATTGGCGCGCGGCGCCAACGAGATCGCACGTGCCGTCGCGCAACGCGACCTCGGCGAGCTCGAAGGAGTTGATGCCGCCGCAGGCGACGATCGGCGTCGTGCAGCCGGCCGCACGCACACGCTCGCGGATGGCGCGCGCGTGGGGGAGGTTGCGGCCGAAGGGGCCGCCGGGGACGTAGACGGTCGGCATGCAGGCGAGCCCGCTCGGGCCGGTGTAGGGGTAGGCGGCCTCGCCGACCTTGGGTTGCTTGGCGTCGTCGAACTTGCCGCCGCGCGAGAGGGAGAGGTAGTCGACGCCGGCGCGCGCGAAGGACTCGCCGAAGAAGAGCGCGTCGTTGAGGGTGCTGCCGCCGGGAATGCCTTCCTCCGACAGGTAGCGGAGGCCGACGGTGAAGTCGCGACCCACCGCGGCACGTACGGCGGCGAGGACCTCGAGCGGCAAGCGCACGCGGCCTTCCAGGCTGCCGCCGTAGCCATCCGTGCGCGTGTTCGTGCGCGAGAGGAACGAGGCCAGGGTGTAGGCGTGGGCGAAGTGCAGCTCGACGCCGTCGAACCCGGCCGCGCGCGCTCTCTCGGCGGCCGCTGCGAAGAGCCCGGGCAGGACGCGCGGCAACTCGGCGATGGCGGGCACGTCCTCATCGGTGACGCGCTCGCGATGGCCGAACTCGAGGTCTTCGGCCTCGCGCGTGGAAAGGAGTGCGAGTAGGGCCTGGTGGGGGAGGGTCGAGAGCGCCGTGCGCACCTCGGCCTCGCTGCCGCGCGCCGCCGCGCACAGATCGAGCCTTTCCAGGCCCGCACGGTGGTGGGGGCGGAGCTCCAGGAACTCGGCCAGAAAGCGCTCCTTCTGCGGCCGCCGGCGGATGCGCAGGAAGTCGATGATCTGGAGCACGAAGCGCGTCGCGCCGCCCGAGCGCTCGCGCACCGTCTCGACCAGCTCGCACAGGCCCGGCACGAAGCGCTCGTGCCCGATGCGCAACAGCGGCCCGCTCGGCACGTCGCGGATGCCGGTGGCCTCGACCACCAGCACGCCCGGCCTGCCGTCGGCGAAGCGCCCGTACCAGTCGCGCACCTCGCGCGTGACGAAGCCGTCCTCCGTGGCGCGCCACGGCACCATGGCCGGCACCCATGTGCGCGTGCGTGCCGTGAACGCGCCGATGCGCAGGGGCGAGAAGAGCACGCTCGCGCGCGCTTCTTCGCGGCTCGGCCAGCGCGCCGGCGGGATCGGGACGCGCACGCGTTTCGGCGCGGGCGAGGCGGAGTCGGTGCTCACGCCGCCAGCGTAGCGGAGCGCGGCACCGAATTTTTCGCGTCTCGACGCGCTTCTCGCTCGTCCGTGCGCCGAGTTCGTAGCCAGCTCGCGCTTTTCCGGGCAAACTAGCAGGATGCCCCAGAAGCCCGAGCGGCACGTCGCGCTCGTCACGGGCGGCAGCCGAGGCATTGGCGAGGTCATCTGCCGCCGCGTGGCGCGCGATGGCATTTCGGTGCTGGTGGCGGCGCGCTCGGGCGAGCAGTGCGCCAAGGTCGCCGACGCGATCCGCGCGGCGGGCGGCACGGCCTGGCCGCTCCAGCTCGACGTCGGCGATCCGGCCTCGATCACGGCCGCGCTGGAGGAGGCGCGCAAGCTGACCGGGCCGTTCGGCTCGATCGACTGGCTGGTGAACAACGCGGGCATCGCCGAGAGCGCGCCCTTCACGGACGAGAAGCGCGAGGCGCGCTTCCAGCGTCATTTCGAGACCAACTTCCACGGCGCGCGGCGGCTGATGGAGGCCCTGCTCCCGGGCATGGAGGCGCGCGACTATGGGCGCGTCGTCAACGTGGCTTCCTCGGCCGGGCTGCGCGGCTACGCCTACGTCACGGCCTATTGCGCCTCGAAGTTCGCGCTGGTGGGCTATTCCTTGGCCGTCGCGGACGAGCTCGAGGGCACGGGCGTGCACGTCAACCTGGTGTGCCCGCACTACGTCGATTCGCCGCTGCTGGCCGAGTCGGTGCAGCGCCTGGCCAAGAAGACGCGCATGCAGGAGTCGCTGGCGCGCGAGTTCTTCCGGCGCTCGAACCCGGGCGAGCAGCTGGTGACGATGGACGAGGTCGCGGGCGCCGTGCTGCATCTCTTGCGCGGCGAGGAGCAGGGCGCGGTCGTCGAGCTGGACGGCTCGGCCGAACGCAAGCTGCGCCACCCCAATCGCCAGAGCGAGGTCCACTCGTGAGCCTGGAGTTCGTCGAGCCGGAGGGTTGGGAGCCGCCCAGCGGCTACTCGAACGGCGTGCGCGCGCCAGCCGGAGCGCGTCTGCTCTTCGTGGCCGGGCAGATCGCCTGGGATGCCGACCAGGTGCTGGTCGGAAAAGGCGACTTCGCCGCGCAGTTCCGCCAGGCGCTCGCCAACGTGCTGGCCGTGGTCGACGCCGCCGGCGGCGAGCCCGCCCACCTCGCCAGCCTGACGGTGTTCGTGAAGGACAAGCGCGCCTACCTGACCAGCAAGGCCGCGCTCGGGAAGATCTGGCGGGAGCTCGTCGGCCGCCACTACCCGGCCATGGCGCTGGTACAAGTGGTCGACCTGCTCGAGAAGGACGCGCTGGTCGAGCTCCAGGCCATCGCGGCGATCGGCTGAGCCGCTCGCGCTTGCTAGAGTCGAGCCAAGGCAGCTCTGGAGTCCTGCACGAACACATGAACCCCCGACACTTCCGCTGGTCCGAGACCGACGGCGTCGGCACGATCCGGCTCGATCGGCCCGAGCGGCTGAACGCGCTCACGTTCGATTCCTATGCCGAGCTGCGCGACGCCTTCGTGACGCTGCGCACGCGCGATGCGGTGCGCTGCGTGGTGATCACCGGCACGGGGCGTGCGTTCTGCACCGGCGGCGACGTGAAGGACATCATCGGCAAGCTGTTCGGCAAGAGCGACGCCGAGCTGCTGGCCTTCACGCGCATGACGTGCGACCTGATCGGCAACATGCGCGCGCTCGAGAAGCCGATCGTGGCCGCGCTGAACGGCACGACCTGCGGCGCGGGCGCGGTGATCGCGGCGGCGGCGGACCTGCGCGTGGCGGCCGAGAGCGCGAAGATCGCGTTCCTGTTCACCAAGGTCGGGCTCTCGGGCGCCGACATGGGCGCGGCCTGGCTGCTGCCGCGCATCGTGGGTTTGGGGCTCGCGAGCGAGCTCCTGATGCTGGGTGAGTTCATCGATGCGCGCAGAGCGGAGCGGATCGGGCTGTACAACCAGGTCGTGCCGGACGCCGAGCTGGAGAAGACGGCGCAGGCGCTCGCTTTGAAGCTTGCGAACGGGACCTCACGCGGGCTCGCGGTGACGAAGCGCATGCTGAACGCCGAGGCTTCGATGACGCTCGAGGCGGCGCTGCAAGCCGAGGGCTGGATCCAGGCCGTGTGCATGCAACACCCCGACTACCGCGAGGCCTACGAGGCGTTCCTCGCCAAGCGCGCGCCCGACTTCGTCCAGCACGCGCCCGGGGCGCGCGCAGTGGAGCGGGCTCGGTGATCGAGGAGCTGCGAGGGCGCGCGCGCGCGCTCGGCGAGCGGCTCGCGCCGCGTCTCGCCGTGCTGGAAGAAGAGGAAGCCGCGCGCGCGGCACTGAAGGGGTTGGCCGAGGAGGGGCTATGTGCCTGGTGCGTGCCCGAGCGCGACGGCGGCGCGGCGACGCGCGGCCTCGTGGCCGAGGACGGTCTCCCCCCCGACGTCGTTTCCGTGCGCGCGCTGTGCGCGCTGCGCGACGAGCTCGCCTACCACTCCGGCATGCTCGACGTGATGCTCGTCATGCAGGGCCTGGGCTCGTTTCCGGTCGCGCTGGGAGGTTCGGCGAGCTTGCGCAAGGAGGTCCTGCCCCCCGTCGCGGCGGGGAAATCCATCGCGGCCTTCGCGCTGACCGAGCCCGGCGCGGGCTCGAACCTCGGCGACGTGAGCACGCGCGCCGAGCGGCGCGGGAGCGGCTGGGTGCTCGACGGCCACAAGACCTTCATCTCGAACGCGCCCATCGCGCACTTCTTCACCGTGCTGGCGCGCACCGGCGAGCCCGCGCAGGGCGAGCCGGGGCTGTCGATGTTCTTCGTGCCGAGCGACGCCTGGGGGCTCGACGTGCAGCCCTTCGAGGTGCTCGCCCCGCATCCGATCGGAGACGTGATCCTGAAGGGCTGCGAGATCCCGGGCGAGTTCCTGCTCGGCAAGGTTGGCCAAGGGCTCGAGCTCGCCCTCGGCACGCTGGCGTGTTTCCGCACCTCGGTCGCGGCCGCGGCCAACGGCTTCGCGCGCCGCGCCCTCGACGAGTCGCGCGCGCACCTCAAGGCGCGCGTGCAGGGCGGCAAGGCGCTCGCCCGGCATCAGGTGCTGCGCTTCGATCTTGCCGAGATGGACGTGCAGCTGCGCGCGGCCCAGCTCCTCGTGGCCGAGGCCGCTGAGCAAGTCGACACGGCCCAGGAGTCCACCCTCGCCGTCGCGCGCGCCAAGCTGTTCGCGACCGAGGCGGCCGGCTGGATCTGCGACCGCGCCGTGCAGCTCCACGGCGGTCTGGGGGTGAAAAAGGGCTCCGTAGTCGAACGCCTCTACCGCGACGTGCGCGCCCTGCGCATCTACGAGGGCACGAGCGAGATCCAGAAGGGGATCATCGCGCGCGAGCTGCTCGGGGATTGAGGGTCCGGCCACGCCGTTCGCGGCGCCAGCGAGGTTTTTCACCAGAGATCGCCAACGTCGCCTGGGCAGCTGCATCTCCTGGGAGACGCAGGCGTCTACACTCGTACCGGAGTTCTTCCATGCCCATCGATTCGGCTGCCTTCACGCGCTGGGTTCCTTCCCGGACCTTTCGAGTCCCGGGGCTGTTGCGCTCTCCGAGCTTCCTCGCGGCCGCAGCCCTCGGGTCGCTGGGCACGCCGGCCACATCTCAGGCCGCCACCAAGCTCAATCCGCCCTTCGAGTACGAGGGCGTCGTCGGGGATGTGCGGGACTTCCTCGTCAAGCGCAACGGGAACGTCGTCTTTTTCCGCGCCGACGACCGCCGCGCGGGGGTGGTCGAGCTCCTCACCGTGCCCGCGCTGGGCGGGGTTGCGCCCTTCCGCGAGAACGGCTACCTGCGCGCCGACCGCTCCGTCGTCGCATACGAGCCCGGCCCGGTCGGGCCCTGGATCGTGTTCCTCTCCGACCAGAGGACGGACGACGTGTTCGAGCTGTTCAGCCGCCGGTCCGGGGACACGGCTCCGCGCAGGCTCAGCGGCGTGCTCGCCGCGGGCGGCGACGTGGACAGCTTCGCGATCTCGAGCGATGGGACGAGGGTCGTCTATCGCGCGGATCAGGACGCGGACGAGGTCTTCGAGCTCTACAGCGTGCCGATCGACGCCAGCGCGAGCCCCGTGAAGATCAGCGGCACGCTGGTCGCGGGTGGGGACGTTTCCGGAAACGGGATCCACGAGCAGTTCCTTGGGTTGTTCGAGATGTTCCGCGAATACCTGGTGACGACAGGGCGCGTCGTGTACCTCGCCGATCGGGACACGGACGGGGTCAACGAGCTCTACAGCGTTCCGATCGACGGCAGCGCGAGCCCCGTGGAGCTCAATGCGCCGCTCGCTCCCGGCGGCGACGTACGCTGGCCGTTCTCGGTCACCGCGGACGGAGCGACGGTCGTCTACCGCGCGGATCAGGGCGCGGACGAGCTTCTCGAGCTCTTCCGCGCCCCGATCGACGGCAGCGCGAGCCCGACCCAGATCCACCCGCCGCTCGCGCCCGGCGGCATCGTCACCGGCTTCGAGCTCAGCGCGGATGGCGAGCGTGTGGTCTATTCGGCCGGTCAAGACACGTTCAACCTGCTCGAGGTCTACAGCGCGCCGCTCGACGGCTCCGTGCCGCCGGTCAAGCTGAACACCCCGGGCCAGGCGAGCACGGTCGCCGCGATCAGCCCCGACTCCGCCTGGGTCGTCCTGAAGCAGAACGGTCTGCGCAGCGTCCCGCTCGACGGCTCCGCGAGCCCCATCCTGCTCGAGAGCGAGCCCTTCGGGAACCTGCACGTGACCTTCAGCCCGGACTCGAGCCGACTCGTGTACCGCACCGGCTTCTCTCCCTACCAGGGAGTGACGGAGTGGACTTCCCTGCGCAGCGTCCCGATCGATGGAACGGGGAGTCCGGTCCGGCTCGACGACGAGGGCAGCAACGAGATCTCGGCGAACTTCCAGCCGCTCACCCCGTTCGCGATCAGCGCCGATTCGACGCGCGTCGTCTACACGTGGACCGACAGCTCGGGGAACCGGGGGTTGTACTCGGTCCCGATCGATCGCAGCGCGGCTCCGGTCGCGCTGGCCACGGGCGACGTCGGCCCGCTCTTCACGGTTTCACCCCTCGGATCAAGGGCCTTCTTCACGCTGGACGTCACCGGGACGGACACGTTCGAGCTCCACAGCGTGTCGCTCCTGAACGGCGCCGGCCTCGTGAAGCTGAGCGCCGAGCTCGCGCGCGACACCTTCGCCGACGTGGATTCGCCGGACTACTTCTCGACGCAGGACTTCCGGATCGACTCCCAGGCCGAACGAGTCGTGTACAGCGCCGACCCGAGCACGGACGAGGAGTTCCAGCTCTTTTCCGTTCCGGCCAACGGCGGCGGGCCCTTGCACTCGCTGACAGGCAGCGGAGTCGTCACCTTTTTCGAGATCGGCCCGGACGACGAGCGCGTCGTCTTCCGCTCCCATCCACCCGCGCTCTACGTGGACGAGCTGTACTCCGTCCCGCTCGACGGCGGCGAGACACCCGTCAAGCTGAACGGCGCGCTGGGCACGAACGAGCACGTCGGTGCCTTCCAGCTCAGCGCCGACGGCGCGCGCGCGCTCTACACCGTCCACCGCGCCGTGCAGTTTGCGCCACCTCCCAAGCTCTTCAGCGCCCCCATCGCCGGCGGAGTGAGCCCGATCCTGCTCGCGAACGACGCGACGAGCGTCACGCTCGGTTCAGGCCAGCGCGTCGTCTACGTGCGCGGGAACGGAAACAATCTGCCCGCGGACGATCAGCTCTTCAGCCGACCGATCGACGGCAGCTCGCCAGCCATCGAGCTCGATGCCGGCCTGGGAGGTTACCAGAGCTACCTTCAAGTCACGCCCGACGGGAACAGGGCGGTCTTCATGACGAGATTCTACCCCGACCACGCCTTCTACAGCGTCCCCGCCGACGGCAGCGCCAGCCCGGTCCGACTCTCGGGAACGACCCTTCCGTCGAGCGCGCCCAAGGTCAGCCCCGATGGGATCTGGTTCGTCTTCGGCAGCCGCGAGGCCGCGACGTCCGCCGTGACCGAGCTCTTCTGCGCACGGATCGACGGCACGCTGGGACCCGTGAAGCTCAACGGACCGCTCGTCTCGGGCGGCGCGGTCTTCGCGTCCCAGATCAGCCCCGATTCGGGCCGCGTCGTCTACGCGGCCGATCAGGACGTGGACGAAGTCATCGAGCTCTACAGCGTGCCGATCGACGGCAGCGCGAGCCCCGTCAAGCTGAACGGTGCGCTAGTCAGCGGGGGAGACGTCTTCACGGACTTCCGGATCACCCCCGACGGCGCACGGGTCGTGTACGTCGCCGACCAGGGTGCGGACGAGGTGCGCGAGCTCTTCAGCGTGCCGATCGACGGCAGCGCGAGTCCCGTCAGGCTGAGCGGCAGCATGGTCTCGGGCGGGGACGAGCGCGCGTTCCAGATCAGCCCCGATTCGCGTCTCGTCGTCTACGCCGCCGATCAGGAAGTCGACGAGCTCGCCGAGCTCTTCCTGGCGCCCATCGACGGCAGCCTCGAGCCGCTGAAGCTCAACTGGCCGGTGGCGAAGGCCGGGCACCAGAGCACCTCGGAGCCGCTGCTGGACGGGGTCGGGGCCTTCGAGATCACGCCCGACTCGAGGCGTGTCGTCTTCGAGGCGACCGAGCGCACTCAGGTGACCGAGCTCTTCTCGAGCGTCCTGACGTTCGACTCCAAGCGCCGCCACGTGCGCCGGCCTTGACCGGCGGGGTCGCCCTCAGCGCGGGAACGGGGTGCAACCTGGGTGCGGGCGACGTCGGACCCTTGGACGTCGGACCCTTAAAGGGCGAAGCGGGCGAGGGAACCTGCCTCCGGGTTCCGAACTCGCCCGCCGCGATCCTCAACTGAAAGGTTGGTCCGCCGAGTCCAAGCGACGGCCACCCCTAGAACACCCTGGGCCTCGGAATCGAACAGGATTCTCTCGAGCGTCCTCTTCCTGGCCCTGGGAAGGGGTTCCTGCGGTCGCCAGACTATCCCGTCCTGCCACGGCGCGAGGTCGACCAGGCCCCCCCCGCGCTAGAATGGCGACCATCCCCGGGGGGGGCGCTTACAGCGGGGAAACCAATGAGCGAGACCAACGACGAGACCGTCGCGCTCCTCCAGCGCTGGCACGGGGGCGAGCGGGAGGCCCTGCACTCCCTGCTCAAGCGCTTCCTGCCGCGCCTGCACAAGTTTGCGAGCTCGAAGCTGCGCAGCGAGTTCGCCCAGCTCCGGCACGAGCAGGACTCGCTCGATCTCGTCCAGGCCTCGGCCGCCAAGGCCCTCGAGTTCGTCCCGCGCTTCGTGCCCCGGGACGACGAGCAGTTCTTCGGCCTCCTGTGCACGTTCGTGCTGAATCACCTGCGGAACCGGCTGCGCTCGCCCGGCAGTCGATCCGAACCGGAACGGCAGGCGGACTTCGGGGATTCCGTGCTGGACCTGCGGGAGTGCGAGCGGCCCTCCGAGCATCCCTCCCTGGCCGCACAGGAGGCGGAAGAGCGCGCCTGGGCGCGCCTCGCGCTGGAGTTCCTGCCGGAAACGGAGCGCCGCCTGGTCCTCCTGCGCGTGGTCGATCAGGCCGGGTGGGAGGAGATCGCCGCGGAGCTCGGTCTCACGCCGGACGCCGCGCGGATGCGCTTCAACCGCCTGATCCCCGAGCTCGCCAACGTCATCCGACGCTTGCGCGAGGGCCAGATCGACGAGCTGCTGAGCTCGGCCACGCGCCCGGGGTAGCCACGAGCGAACCATGGGGGACGACCGCCAGCGCGAGCTCAGGTACGCCGAGGCCGCCGCTTTCCTCGGCGAAGTCCTCGAGCGCACCGAGATGGGCTCGGACACGCTCGAGTCTTGCTGTGCCGAGCGACCGCACCTGGCAGCAGAGCTGAGGGAGCTGTACGCCGCCAGCCATCGCTTGCACTCGGCGGTCGATTCCCCGCCGCCCAGCGAGGCCGCGCGGGCCTTCTCCTCCGAGCTCCTGGACCGCCTCGCCGGGCGCAAGAGCGCTTTCGAGCGCTATCGATTGCGCGGCGAGATCGCCAAGGGCGGTCAGGGCACCGTGCTGCAGGTCTGGGACGAGGACCTGAGCCGGCACCTCGCGATGAAGGTGCTGGTCGGCAAGTCCGATGAGTCTCTGGGAACTGGAGTCCCGCCGGTCTCTCCGCGCTCGCTGGCGCGCTTCCTCGAGGAGGCCCAGGTCACCGGCCAGCTCGACCACCCCGGCATCGTTCCCATCCACGAGCTCGGGCTCGACGCCCAGGGGCGCGTGTACTTCACGATGAAGCTCGTCAAGGGCCGGACCCTGAAGGAGGTCTTCCAGCTCGTCGCCAGCGGCCAGGAGGGTTGGACTCGGACGCGCGCTCTCTCGGTCCTGCTCAAGGTGTGCGAGGCCATGGCCTATGCACACCACAAGGGCGGCGTGCACCGCGACATCAAGCCCGCCAACGTCATGGTGGGGCGCTTCGGCGAGGTGTACGTGATGGACTGGGGGCTTGCCCGGGTGCGGGGGACCGAGGACCAGATGGACGTGCGCATCGTTCCCGAGGCATCGACGGTCGAGCTGGTCTCCGAACGCGAGCAGGCGCGCTCGGGGCAGGGCTCGGAGCTCGTGACGATGGACGGACACATCCTCGGGACCCCGGCCTACATGTCGCCCGAGCAAGCCCTCGGGCGGCTCGAGCAGATCGGCCCGCACTCGGACGTCTATTCCGTGGGCTCGATGCTCTACCACCTCCTCGCCGGCCACATGCCTTACGTGAAGCCGGGCACGCACCCGACGAACTATTCCATCTGGCACAGCGTGCAGGAGCGGCCGCCCGATCCGTTGCACGAGCGCGCACCCGATGCGCCCGCCGAGCTCATCGCGATCTGCGAGAAGGCCATGGCGCGCAAGATCGAGGAGCGCTACCGGGACATGGGCGCGCTGGCGGAGGACCTCATGGCGTTTCTCGATCACCGCGTGGTCAAGGCCTACCAGACCGGGGCGCTGGTCGAGCTCAGGAAGTGGGTCGAGCGCAACAAGGGGCTGGCCGCGACCAGCGCGGCGGCGGTGCTCGCGCTGGTCACTGGCCTGGCGACGAGCCTCGTCTGGAAGGCCCAGTCGGATCGCAATGCCACGCTGGCTGCGCACAACGCGGTGCTCGCACAGGCGAATGCCGAGGAGTCCGCGCGCCATGCGCAGGAAGCCCGCCGGCAGGCCGAGGCCGCGCAGGCGAACGAAGAGGAAGTGCGGCGCGAGAAGGCGCGAGCGGAGGCCAACGAACAGCGTGCCCTCCTGAGCGAGCGCCTCGCCACCGAGCGCGCGGACGACGTCCTGCGGCTTTCGGCCTTGCAGGATCTCGACGATCTGAAGAAGGAAACCGAGCACCTCTGGCCGGCGCTTCCGGAAATGGTCCCGCGCTACGAGGAGTGGCTGCGGCGGGCGCGGGCGCTGGTCGACGAGCTCCCGGATCACGAGGCGAAGCTGGCCGAATTGAAGGCCAGGGCCGCGAGCGGAGAGCAGGGAACCGGGCCAGCGGACCTCGCCGGCGGCGCGGCCGAGGTCTTGCGGACCTCGCTGCGCGGTTTCGGCTCGAGCAAGGACCGCTGGTGGCACGACCAACTCGAGAAGCTGGTCGAGGGGTTGAGGGCCTTCGCCGATGCGGAAACGGGGCTCTTCTCCGGGAGCTCACCGGAGTACGGTTGGGGCGTGCGCAGGCGCCTCGTGTTCGCGCGCACGGTCGAGGAACGCACGATCCTGGGACCGGCGGTGAGCGCGCTGTGGGTCGAGGCGATCGACTCGATCGGAGATCGAACGGAGTGCCCGGTGTACGACGGGCTGGAGCTCACGCCGCAGGTCGGTCTCGTTCCGATCGGCCGCGACCCGGACTCGGGCCTGTGGGAGTTCGCTCACCTCCCGAGCGGAGAGTGCGCCGAGCGCGGAGCGGACGGCAAGCTGCTCATCGACCAGGAGATGGGGCTGGTCCTCGTGCTGATCCCTGGCGGCACGTTCTGGATGGGGGCGCAGGCCAGTATCGGGAGCGGCAAGAACTACGACCCGCAAGCTCGTGCGGACGAATCCTCCGTGCAGCAGGTCTCCCTTGCCCCTTTCTTCCTCTCGAAGTTCGAGATGACGCAGGCGCAGTGGCAACGATTCCTGGGCAAGAATCCCAGCATGTATGGCCCCGACTTCCGCAGCATCGGGGGAAAGCGGGTTAGCCTGCGGCACCCGGTGGAGCAGGTGAGCTGGGAAGACTGCCAGCGCGCCCTCGTTCGTCTCGGGCTCGTGCTCCCGACCGAGGCCCAGTGGGAGTACGGCGCTCGCGCCGGAACGACCACGCCGTGGTGGACGGGTGACGACGCCCGGTTCCTCGAGGGCGCGGACAACCTGGCCGACGCCTTCTGCAAGGAGAACGGCGGCTCGAGCGACTTCCAGTACGAAGAATGGCTCGACGACGGGTACGGGGCCCATGCCCCGGTCGGCAGCTATGCGCCGAACCCGTTCGGCCTGCACGATGTGCACGGAAACGTCGTCGAATGGTGCCTGGACAAGTACGTGAACTACACCGTGAAGTGCCGGCCCGGGGACGGCCTGCGTCAGGCGGAAGACGTTGCCACGCAAGCAGCGGTTGCGCATGAGTGGCGCGTGCACCGCGGTGGTGATTGCTGGGGCCTGGCCACGGCTGCGCGCTCCACGGCCCGCTTCCCCAACGCGCCGGACGCCCGGCAGAACTCGTGCGGCGTTCGCCCGGCCCGGAGTATCTCCGGGCCATAGTGTCGCGCACCCTGTTCCTGCGCCGACCGGCGGCGCGCCCGGCGAGCACTTTTTCTCCCCAGGCTTTCGACTCGATCCACACGACCCTGTTGCCGGGCACCCGCATCGCGTATCCATGGTGACACGCGGCAGGGTGCACACGACCCGCGCGCACGAGCACTTCGAATCCTGATGGCCAAGTTCCTGCGGCACCTGTTCGTCTGCACCAACGAGCGCGGACCCGACGATCCGCGCGGCTCGTGCACGGCGCGCGGCTCGGCGGCGGTGCTCGCGGCGCTCAAGGAGAAGGCTCATGCGTGCGGGCTGAAGCGCATCGTGCGCGTGAACAAGGCCGGCTGTCTCGACCAGTGCGCGCGTGGCGTGACGGTCGTCGTCTACCCCGAGGCCGTCTGGTACGGCGGCGTCACGACCGATGACGTGGACGAGATCGTCGCGCGCCACCTCGGACGCGGCGAGCCGGTGCGGCGCCTGGAGATCCCCGGGCACGAGCTCACCGGCAGGGAGCCACCGCCCGGCTTCGGCTCGAGTGAACCCAGCGAGGAACGTACTCCATGACGCGCACCCAGTCCGCTCAGCTCGACGAGGAATCGCGCCCGATCCTGCGACGCATCGTGGAGAGCCTGGCCTGGCGCCAGCTGGCCGTGATCAACATCCTCGGGCACGGCCTGAAGTTCGTGACCGAGCTGGACGTGAAGTTGCGCGTGGTGGGCGAGCTCGATCGGGCGCTCGAGCTGTTCCAGAGCGTGCGCGCGCTGTACGCCGAGCTCGGCTGGACCGACCTCGAGTCGGCCGTGCGCGACCGCTCGCAGGACGTGCCGTACCCCGAGTCGCGCCTGGAGTTCGGCGTCGCCTACTACATCAGTGGTCTGACCGAGGAGGTGGCGATGCAGAGCTTCGTCGAGAGCGCGCACGCGCCCTTCGCGAGCATCGCCAAGAAGCACGTCGAGGCTGCCGCCCAGCGCCCCGAGCCGACGCGCTTCATCGAGTACTGCTCGGAAGCCGCCAATCGTCCGCACGGGCAAGAACTCCTGAATCGGTGGGTCCTGGCCGCGCGTCGCGCCTTCGGTCGCACGGATTCCCCGCACGACGCCACGGCCCTGAAGCTGCGCCTCAAGAACAAGCGCGCCGTCGACCTCGACCGGATCTTCTGCGAACGCCTGCAGCCGTTCCTCGCGAGCTGCGGCCTGAAGTTGAGTACGGAGTGGGGGGGG
>JANOGB010000583.1:0-3308 GCA_031413955.1 Planctomycetota bacterium
AGCGAGAACGGCGGGTTCGCGATCACGCGGTCGAAGACCATCAGCGCGCCGTCCTGCACGAGCTTCGGGTCGCGGATCGTGTCGCCCTTCTCGATCCGCGCGTCCTTGATGCCGTGGAGGAGCATGTTCATCTTGCAGATCGACCACGTGCCGAGGTTCTTCTCCTGGCCGGACAGCGAGAGGTTCTTCGGGTTGCCGCCGTGGTTCTCGACGTAGTGCGCGCACTCGATCAGCATGCCGCCCGAGCCGCAGGTCGGGTCGCAGATGCGCATCCGCTCGGTCGGCTCCAAGAGCTCGACGATGAGCTGCACGACCTTGCGCGGCGTGTAGAATTCGCCGCCCTTCTTCCCCGCGTCGTCGGCGAAGCGCTCGATCAGGAACTCGTAGGCGCGCCCGAGCATGTCCGGCTCGGACAGCGAGGCGTTGCGCAGGTCGAGGCCGGCGAAGTGCTGGATCAGCCGCGCCAGCACCTGATCACGCTGCTTCGCGTCGCCGAGCTTGCGCTCGTCGTTGAAGTCGATGCCGCCGAGCACGCCTTCCAGCGCCGCGCCGTTGTGCGCCTCCTGCTCGATCGCCGAGGCCGCCTTGTTCAGCACCTCGCCGAGGTTCGTCGCGTGCTTCTGGATCTCCGGCCAGCGCGCGCGCTTCGGCACGAAGAACTCGTGCTCGTCCGGATCCTCGGGGTTCCCGTGCTCGGCGCGGATGCCCGCGCACTCCTCGTCGAAGCGGTCGCTGAGGCGCTTCAGGAAGAGCAGGCCGAAGATGAAGCTCTTGTAGTCGGAGGAATCGATGGAGCCGCGCAGGATGTCGGCGGCGGACCAGAGGTGACGTTCGAGGTCGGCCTGGGTGAGCTTGCCGGGCGTGCTCGGGGCGGATGCCGTAGGCACGAGGGCGGGCGCCTTGCCGTCGAGCGGGATCAGCCGGTCCACGAGCAGCGCCTTTTCCCGGCCCGAGTCGTCGACACCCAGCGCCCGGCACGCATCCTTCAGGACCGCCCTGGGAAGCGTGACCAGCAGCACCCGCAGGTGCGCTGGGCCAAGCGCCTCCAGCGCATCTGCAACGGATGACGCCTTCCTCCGGTCGGCAATGGCTACTCCAGATGCCTCCGCGAGCCCCTTGAGGTCGGGCAGGGGCAGTTTCTCCAGGACGTCGCGCGGGTTGGGCATGGGCGGGGCTCGGTGCTCGCGGCTGGTCCTGCGCGCCACCATCCTCCCCAAGGGTGCAGCAGGAGAATACCAGTCCTGCCGTGGCCGATCAGCCCTTGGCCGAGCCCGGTCCACGCCTGGTAGGCTAGTCCCGCTCGCGCAACGCTGCCCATCCCCGGTTCCCATGGCCAAGAAACCCCGCCAGCGCCGTGGCGTCGAGCAAACGATCGCCATGATTGCCGTCCTGGAGGCAAAGATCGCGCGACGCGCCCGCAAGCCGAACCGGCCACTGCAGAAGTCGACGACCAAGCATTCCCGGCGACCAAGAAGGTCCTGACGTGACGCGCTCGCGGGACAGTGGACCTCAGGCGAGTTGGAGCAGCCCCGCCACGGCTACCGCCGCGACGACCAGCCCGAACCCGACCAGCACCGCGCAGCCCTTCGTGGTCCGGCTGTAGACCCGGTTGTAGGCCGCCCGCCTTGGATTCGTGAGCCAGCCCCAGCCGCGCGGGGCTTTCAGGCCCAGAGAGTGGCGGACGTAGCGCTTCCAGGAGGTGCGCGCGGCGATGCGCTTGCGCAGAGAGGGGCGTCGGAATCCGAACCTCATGGCGGCGGCTCGATCGTACCTACCGGCGCGCGACGGCCCCGGGCGCCGACCGGGCTATCCGTCCCGGCCTGAACGCCTCGCACCGGATCACCGGCTGCGGGGAGTACTTCCCCGACCCGCCCGCTCCTTGAGTTCCCGAACGTACTCCTCGGGGAGCTCGCGGAGATTCGCCCCATCCAGGATCAGCTTGAGGTACGCGCTGGGCGGCCCACAGCCATCCGCGCAGGCTTCCTTCCCAACGAACGTGAATGCCTCGACCGGCGTACACTTCTCGCAGTCGCTCGCGTCCTCGACTAGCAGCACCTTCCGTGGTTCCTCGCCGTAGCCGCCCTCGCGTTGCGCAAGGCTCTTCTTGTCCTCGGCGCTGACGCGGTAGACGAAGCCCCAGACGACCCGGGAGGCATCCTTCTCGATGCTGGCAGCGTCCCCATTGCGCGTTGAGCTGTGCTTATTGAAGACAAGCTGCCATCCAGGCAAGTATGCCAAGGACTCGGGCTCGGCACTCGGCGCACTTGCCCTAATTTCGGTGTCCAAGAGATTAGATCCGTAGGCGAAGTAGTAGCTGCCGTGTTGCCCTGGACGGCCACAGATCGCGTCCATGCGCAGAAGGAAGCGCTCACGGACTTCAGCGGGTCCGGTCTTCAGCTGGGCGCAGTACCCTTCGAACTCCTCCACGATCGCCTTGTGGAACAGCGTCCGATTGATCGTGCGCGTCCCGGACTCGGCCTTCGTAAGCATCCGGGCCTGGTCGGCCCGGACCTTCCAATCGCCGCGGGTCTCCCCGTTGTGAAGCAGTCCGTTGCGGACGTAGTGGAAGAACTCGTCTCGGTCGTTGCTGTTGAAGTCACCGAACCGTGGACTCTTCAGGAGTGCCTTGAACGACCGAGCTGGGCTGACTTCACCGGTGGTCACGCGGCCTTCGCGAAAGGACTGTATTGTGTCGATGAGCAGGCAGTCGAGAGCGAGGATGGCAAACCCTGGCACGGAGCGCGGCGACTCTCGACGAGCACCCGAGAGCTGGGCGATGGGTTGGAGGAACCGCTCGTCGATCCGCCGCCGGAACACGTTGATCACATCCTCCCACGCGCGCTCCTCGGGATTCGCAGCATCGAGCTTCGGCCGGAGGTGCTTGTAGTCGGCGACGGTGAACTTGGATGCGATCTCGGTCGTGGGATCCATGGTTCTCAGCTTCCCTCTGGATGGTGTCGTACCGCGTGCTGCGCGCGGCGATCCGCCTGCGCAGAGAGGGGCGTCGGAATCCGAACCTCATAGCGGCGGCTCGATCGTATCCGTCGCCGGCCGGAACGCCGCGCACCGAGCCACCGGCTGCTGCGGGTACTTCTCGGGCAGCTCCGTGCACATGACGAACATGGTCGCTCGTCCCTTCACGTACCTGCGGGCCGCACAGCGGTGGCAAAGGCTGGTTGGGTACTGGACCTCGCAGCCTCTACCAGCGCTCTCGTCCGCCGCCGCCCCCACCGCCGCCCCACCTGTTCGCGGCTTGTCCTAAGCCTCGTTCACCTTGAGGCTGCGGCCGTCGAGGTCCTTGCCGTCCA
>JANOGB010000584.1:0-4761 GCA_031413955.1 Planctomycetota bacterium
GTTCCGAGAGCTCGACCTCGCCCTCGAGCTCCCGCCCTCGCCGCTCGAGCCGGTGTGCTCGCACGAGACCTGGGGCGAGATCTACAAGCGCGTGTGCGAGCTCGTGCTCGAGCACCGAACCACGCTGGTCTTCGTGCAGACGCGCAAGCTGGCCGAGCGTGTGGCCGCGCAGCTCGCGACGCTGCTGGGCGAGGCCAAGGTCACCTGCCACCATTCGAGTCTCGCCAAGGACCGTCGCCTGGCGGCCGAGCAGCGCCTCAAGAAGGGCGAGCTCTCGGCGCTCGTCGCCACGGCCTCGCTCGAGCTCGGCATCGACATCGGCGACGTCGACCTCGTGTGCCAGATCGGGACGCCACGCTCGATCGCGATGCTGCTGCAGCGCGTCGGGCGCGCCGGGCACGGTGTCGGCCGCACGCCCAAGGGCCGGCTTTTCCCGCTCACCCCCGACGAGCTGGTGGAGGCCGCGGCGCTCTTCCGAGCACTGAAGAACGGCCTCCTCGACCGCACCCCGACCCCGCGCCCGGCGCTCGACATCCTCGCGCAGCAGCTCGTGGCCGAGTGCGCGGCCGAGTCCTGGCGCGCGGACGAGCTCTTCGCGCGCTTCCGCGCCGCCTTCCCCTACCGCGCGCTCACACGCGGCGACTTCGACGCGCTCGTGGCGCTGCACTCGACCGGCCGCGCCGCGCTGCTGCACGTCGACGGCGTGAACGGCATCCTGCGCGGCACGCGCCGGGCGCGCCTGACCGCCATCACCTGCGGCGGCGCGATTCCCGACACGACGCAGTACCAGGTCGTGCTCGAACCCGAGGGCACGCCCGTCGGCTCGGTGGACGAGGATTTTGCGATCGAGTCGAACGCCGGCGACGTGTTTCAGCTCGGCAGCGCCTCGTGGCGTATCCTGCGGGTCGAGCGCGGCCTCGTGCGCGTGGCCGACGCCAAGGGCGCGCCGCCGTCGCTGCCGTTCTGGGTCGCCGAGGCGCCGTCGCGCACGCGCGAGCTCTCGCTCGAGGTCAGCCACGTGCGCGAGCACGGCACCGATGCCGGCTGGGTCGAGCACGAGACCGGCATCGGGTCCGCGGCCGCGCGCGAGATCGCCGGCTACCTGACGGAGGCGAGTACGGCCCTCGGCGCCATGCCGACCGCCACGCGCCTCGTGCTCGAGCGCTTCTTCGACGAGTCCGGCGGATCCCAGCTCGTCCTCCACTCGCCGCTCGGCGGGCGCATCAACAAGGCCCTCGGGCTCGTGCTGCGCAAGCGCTTCTGCCGCCACTTCGGCTTCGAGCTGCAGGCCGCGGCCGGCGAGGACCACGTGCTGCTCTCGCTCTCGCCGCAGCACTCGTTCCCGCTCGAAGAGGTCTTCGACTACGTGCGCTCGAGCGTGGCGCAGGAGCTGCTCGTGCAGGCCGTGCTCGTCACGCCGCTCTTCGCCTCGCGCTGGCGCTGGAACGTCACGCGCTCGCTGCTGGTCGAGCGCTCGCGGGGCGGAAAGCGCGTGCCGCCGCCGCTCCTGCGCATGCGCGCTGACGACGCGCTCGCCCAGGCTTTTCCCGACGTCGTGGCCTGCGGGGAGAACCTCCCCGGTGGCGACCTCGCGATCCCCTGGGAGCATCCGCTCGTGCGCCAGACGCTCGCGGATTGCCTGGAGGAGGCGCTCGACGCCGAGGGCCTGATCGCGACCCTGCACGCGCTCGAAGAAGGCCAAATCGAGCGCGTGGCCATCGACACCGTGCAGCCGAGCCCCTTCGCACGCGCCGCGCTCTCCTCGCGGCCCTACGGCTTCCTGGACGACGCGCCGCTCGAGGAACGGCGCACGCAGGCCGTGCTGTCGCGGCGGGTGCTCGACGCGCGCAGCGCGCAGACCATCGGCGCGCTCGATCCGGCCGCGATCGAGGCCGTGAAGAAGGAAGCCTGGCCCGATCCGCGCAACGCCGAGGAGGTGCACGAGGCGCTCGGCTGGATGGGCTTCGTCGAGGAGGGCGAGCTCGTTGAGTTCGAGCAGGACTGGCGCCCGGGGATGGCCGAGCTCGAACGCGCCGGTCGCGTGACGCGTGAGGGTGAGCGCTGGTTCGCGGTCGAAGCCACGCGCGAGCCGAAGGCCGTGCTGCGCGGCCGCATGGAAGCGCTCGGGCCCGTGCTCTCGGACGATCCGCTGCAGCTCGAGCTCGAGCGCGACGGCGTCGTGCTGCGCATCCCCTACCAGGGCACGACCGGCTGGTGCGAGCGCCGACTGCTCGCGCGCATCCAGCGCTACACGCTCGACGCCCTGCGGCGCGAGATCGCGCCCGTGCCCACGGCGGAGTTCCTGCGTTTTCTCGCCGCCTGGCAGCACGTCGATCCCGATTTCCGCGGCGAGGGTCCGGCCGGACTGAAGCGCGCGATCGAGGTCCTGGCAGGCTTCGAGGCGCCCGCGAAGCTGTGGGAGAAGCAGCTCCTCGCGCCGCGCATGAAAACCTACCGCCCCGATTGGCTCGACCAGCTCGCGCTCTCGGGCGAGATCGCCTGGGGCCGCCTGTTCGGCAGCGGCAACGCTCCCTTGCGTTCTGCCCCGATCGCCTTCTTCCCGCGCGCCGAGCTCGACTCCTGGCTCGCCCTCTCCGCGCCTGTCGATTCGTCCGAGCTCTCCTGGCCCGCGCGCTCCGTGCTCGACGCCCTCACCGCGCGCGGCGCGCTCTTCACCGACGACCTCGCGCGCCACACGAAGCTGCTCGTCACCGACCTCGAGCGCGGCCTCGGCGAACTCGTCGCGCGCGGCCTGATCACCTCCGACTCCTTCGCCTCGCTGCGCGCCTTCCTCCTGCCCGCCTACAAGCGCAAGTCCCCTTTTCCCGCCGCCGGCCGCTGGAGCCTCTTCCGCCTTCACCTGGGAGCGCCGGGCTCCAGCCCGGCTCCGATCTCTTCCTCTTCTTCTTCTTCCTCCACTCCCGCCGACTTCGCCGCCCGCGCCCTCCTGCGCCGCTACGGCGTCCTCTTCCGCGCGCTGCTCGAGAAGGAACGCCTTCCCATCCCCTGGCGCGACCTCGCCCGCACCTGCCGCACCCTCGAGCTGCGCGGCGAAATCCGCGGCGGCCGCTTCGTCACCGGCTTCGCCGGCGAACAGTTCGCGCTGCCCGAGGCCGTCACGCTGCTGCGCTCGATGAAGAAGCGCGCGCCAAGCGTCCAGCCGGAGCTCGCCGAGGCCGATCCGCTGGCCCTGGATGGACTGGAACCGGGTCAGCGCGGCGGACGCGGGGTCGCAACGGCCGAGATCGCGCCGTAGCGAGCTCGGTAGCCCAGCCCGGAGAGAGATCTCACGCCTTCCATCCCGCCCGCGACCGCAGCGAGCTGATGTGCGCCACGTGGTGCTCGTGGTGCCAGGCGTAGAGCGCAAGGGCGGTGTCGAGGCGCCAGTGCTTCTTCGATTCTGGATGGTAGAAGCGCCGGGCCCACTCCTTTGGACCAAAGGACTTCAGCAGCAAGACCAGCCGGCTCGTCGCGCCCTCGAAGATCGCGAGGGAGGGCTCGAGCGCGCCCTTCTGGGCGTCGACGAGCTCGGTCCAGCGGTTCTCGTCGTAGGGTTTGATCGTCGGCTCGTCCTCGGTCAGCGCCCAGCGAAAGCGCGCGCTGCCGTTCAGGATGCTGTCGGCGAGGTGGTGCACGACCTGGCGCGCGCTCCAGCCTCCTCCGCGATACGGCGTGTCGAGCTGCACGGCCGAGAGGCCGCGTACAGCAACGGCCAAGCGCTTCGGGGCCAGCTCGAAGCGTTGCAGATTCTCGGCCACGTCGGCCGCGGAGTACGACTCCTGCGCCTCGAAGCGGCCGATCGGGTAGCGCAGGGACTCGAGCGCGAGATCGTCGGTGGCGGGCTGCATCCCGTTCAGGATAGCCATCCGCGTCGTGCACGATGTATGCAAGCACGCGAGCGGGCTCGACCCTGGCCTGCGGCCGGCCGTTATCCTCCGCTCGCGTGCAGCGGCTGCTCCTCCTGTGTGCCTCTGGGCTGACGTCCTGCGCCGCGCCAGCGGTCGGCTCCGCTGCCGCTCCACCCGTAGAGGTCGCGCGAGAATCCGTCGCGTCGGACGCCGAACCCGCTGACCACGGCGGCCCGTGGTTCACGCTCGCGACCAGCGTCGAAGGACGCCCGATCCGCGCTGCGACGTTCGGGCACGGCCCGCGGCGCGTCCTGTGGGTCGGCGGGATCCACGGCGACGAGCGCGAGGGCGCGCACGCGGCGGCCGAGCTCCCCGCCGCCTTCTTGGCGGAGCCCGGCGCGAGCAAGCGCGTAACGCTGTACGTGATCGAGGACCTGAACCCCGACGGCGCGGCCAAGAAAACGCGCGGCAACGGGCACGGCGTCGATCTCAATCGCAACTTCCCCGCCGCGAGCTTCCGCCCCGCGGGCCGGCACGGGCGCGAGGCGCTCGGCGAACCCGAGTCGCGCGCGCTCGGCGAGCTGGTCGCCAGCTGGCGCCCGGAGCTCGTGCTCGTGACGCACTCGTTTCGCGGCGCGGAGTTCGTCAACTACGACGGCCCGGCGCGCGCCCTGGCCGAACGCTTCGCGCTCGAGAGCGGCTTCGAGCTGCGCTCTTCGGAGGAGCTCGAGGCGACGCCGGGTTCCTTCGGAGCGTGGGCCGGCAAGACGCTCGGCCTCTCCGTGCTCACGCTGGAGTATCGCCGCGGCCGTGCGGCGGAGTCCGCCTGGGAAGCCACGCGCGCCGCGATCCTCGCCGTGATTTCCGGGGAGTGAGTACGGAGTCGGAGCAAATTTTCAACGATCCCCCCGAG
>JANOGB010000585.1:0-15390 GCA_031413955.1 Planctomycetota bacterium
GCGTGCCGCGCAGCGACTGCATGAAGGCCGAGCCCTTGCCGAGCAACTTGGCGAGGTCGATCTCCAGGGCGTGCAGCAGCGCGACCGCGCCGTAGGCCGCGAGCAAGGCGGGGGCACTCTGCAGCGCGAGCTCCAGGAAGCGCGTCCCGCTGCCGTGTGCGTGCTCGTCGCCGGCGACGAAGGCCTCGAGCGCCAGCACCAGCGCGAGGCCGAGCAAGCCGCCCAGACCGGAGGCCAGGGCCGTGCTGGACGGCGAGCCAGCGCTCGCGCGCGGCGCGCTCGGCGGATGGCGCAGGATCACGTGCAGGAGCGAGCCCGCGATCAGCGCCTGGAGCAGCGCGAACCACGAGTGCGAGGCGCCCTGCGCGATGGGCTGCGCGAACTGGAACCCGATCACGCTGAACACGGCCAGCGTCCCGAGCAGGAGCGCCGCGACTCGTTTTCCGTAGGCCGGACGCGCCAGCCACCAGATCCCGAGGCCATCCGACACGCGGTGCAGCACGACCGCCAGTGCCAGGGCGTCGAGCGCGTTGCTCGAGCCTGCGCGCAGCGCCACGCCGTCGAGCAGCGCGTGCAGCGCGATCCCGAGCAGCGCCAGCGGCAACGTGATACGGCTGCCCGTGCTGCCCGCGAGGAGCCGCGAGCCGCACAGGAGCCCGGGCCCGAGCAACCCGAGCAAGAGCACCGGCAGCGCCATCCAGCCGCCGAGCGCGAAGCACTCCGGCAAGATGTGCGCGCTCACCAGCCCTCCGACCGCCACCAGTGCGAACGCATCCAGCCCCGCCAGGCTCCACGGCCCGCGCGTGCGCTCGAACACGAACGGCCCGACGAGGAGCGCGACCAGGCTGGCGAGGAGGGCGGGGTTCACGGGGACGGCCGGGTCGCTTCCCGGCGAAAGGGGCGAGAATCATATAGGGGAATCGTCGAGTCGAAGAGCGAGCCCGGGGCCTGGTCGCCCGGTTCCAGCTCGCCGCTATCCGGCGTCGAGAGAAAGGCGTAGGAAGAGGCCTATGCGTGCCCTTGCCCTTTTCCTGTCCCCGCTGTGGCTCTTCGCCGGAGCACGGGGAGAAAGCTCTTCCGCCGCGCCGCTCGTGATCCGTTGCACGGCTTCGACGCTCGAGATCCAGCAGAAGGACCAGAAGCCGAAGGGCCCGCCCGAGAAGGTCAAGAACCCCATCGCCGAGGCGCTCGTCAAGGCCACGCCAGGCACGACCATTTGGCTCGAGCCGGGTGACTATCCGCCCTTCACGATCGGCTTCCAGTCGCACTCGATCGCCAACACGGCCATCGACGGCGGTCAGCCGGGGAATCCGATCGTGGTGGCCGGCACCGCGCCGGGCGTGCGCATCATCGGCTCGGAGGGCGACACGATCGCCGTCGACCAGCGCGTGCCCAACGGCTGGATCACCTTCAAGAACCTCACGATCGTGCCGGGCCAGCGTGCGGGCGTGATGTTCTACCAGCGCGGCGACGGCAAGCTGCACCAGGGCTACACCTTCGAGGACTGCCACATCCTGGGCGCCTACGATCCCGCGACGGGCAAGGGCAAGCGCTCGAAGTGGGGCGTGTGGGGCCAGAACCTGGCCGACTTCCGCTTCGCCGGAGTGAACGAACCCGCGCGCATCGAGAACATCAGCGAGGAGCACGCCTTCTACCTGCAGAACGTGCAGGGTGCGATCACGATCGAGAACGTGCACGCCAAGGATCTCGGGCGAACTTTTTGCCAGTTCACCGCGCGTACCGACGGCCCGCCCGGCCGCGGCGACGTGATCGTGCGCAACTGCGTGGTCGAGGACGCGTGCATCGCCAAGGGCGACGGCTTCAAGGGCGGCTCGGCCTTCACCATCTGCGGCCGCATGGAGGGCGCGTTCCTGTTCGAGAAGAACATCTACAAGGCCGGCTTTCGTGCCGAGCGCCTGAAGTTCACGCTGCCGGGCAAGCCCTACGGCACGGGCGCCTTCACAGCCTGGGAGGAGAGCATGGCCGGTCCGACCGCCACGCTGATCCTGCGCGACAACGACTTCTCCTTCGCTCCCGGGTGCGGCGATCGACCGGTGGTCTCGATCGGCGGCTGCACGCGCGTCTTGATCGTGGGTGGGAACCGCTTCGCTTCCGGCGGCACACAGCAGGCCCTGACGCTCGACCCGCTCGACCGACAGGGCCAGCCGATGAGCACGCCCAACGGCTCGATCTACCTCGCGCCCGCGACGAAGATCGAGGGTGAGCTCACCTGGCTCGGCAAGAAGCCGAGCGCCGAGCAGCTCGCGGCGCTGCAGAAGTTGCCCGCCAGCGAGTCCCATCCTCCGCCGACGAGCGCGCCCGGCAGCGAAGAAGGTTCCACTTCGGGCGGCGGCCACTGACCCTCCGGCGCGCGGCTGCAGCGCGCGCATGGGGTAGTTTTCTTTTGCAGCTTGCTTCTCGGGCGAATCGGTGACAATATTGCAACGTCCTAAGTTTCTGCGGGGTTTCCTGACCAACCGAGGGGTTGGAGTCGGGGACCGCCTCGGGGGTCACTAGCAGTCGATTGCGAGCGCCAGAGCGTGGCCGAGGCCACGCTGCGGGCGGCCTTGGGTCCACTCGGTTCGCTGAGCGAGCCAGGGGTCGAAGGCCGCGGGCGCTGCACTCGCGACTGGCGTCGACACCAGAGGAACCAGAGGTCCCCAACCTCGGGTTCCGGAGAAAGCCTGGGGCCTTTCACACAACGCGACCTCGAGGTCTCGCCCCATGCGTCGGCGGCGCGGTTCTCGGGGAAGTCAACCGATCACAGGAGTCCGGAATGAAGTCCCCTTCGGCCTCGTGGTGCAAGCTCGCCTTGCGCTACGGCGCCCATCCCATCGCCCTCACGTTGCTCAGCCTCCCCGTCGTTGCACAGGTTCCGCCCGTGGCGGCCTTCACGACGGATCCCAGTCCAGCCGAGGGCGGCGACTCGTTGACGGTGCAGTTCGTCGACCAGTCGACCGGCGACATCACGAGCTGGGCCTGGGACCTCGGCGACCTGACGAGCTCGACCGAGCAGAACCCCGTGCACACCTACGGGATCGGGACGTTCAACGTGACCTTGACGGTCACCGGGCCCGGCGGCTCCAACGAATTCACGCTGATCCACGCCGTGGACGTGGTCGAGACCCTTTTCGGGTTCATCGGCGCGCCGCCGCCGCTCGCGACGCTGGCCGTGCCGCTGCCGGACGACCTCGGGAGCTTCGTCAAGGACTTCGACGCGACCGTGCGCCTCGGCAAGGCGCTCTTCTGGGACGTCCAGCTCGGCAGTGACGGGCTGACGGCCTGTGCGTCGTGCCACTACCACGCGGGCGCGGACAACCGGGTCGTGAACACGCTCCACCCGGGCGCAGACGGCGTCTTCGCCGTCATGAATTCGGGTGCGGGCGGCGGTCCGAACTACCGCTTGCGGAGCGAGGACTTTCCCTTCCACAAGTTCGCGGATCCGCTCGTGGGTGACACGCTGATCGCCACCAACGACGACCGTCGCGGCACGACGGGCGTTTCGAAGCGGGCCTTCTCGGCGATCGATCCCGACAGCGCCGTCGATCTCGGGGTCGACGAGCTGGATCCGACCTTCCAGGTCGGCGGGATCGATGGCTTGCAGACGACCGGCCGTGATTCGCAGACGGTCATCGGCGCGATCTTCCTCCTGCGCAACTTCTGGAACGGGCGTGCGAACCACTTTTTCAACGGCCGCAACATCTGGGGCGAGCAGGACCCGACGAATCCGACCGTCCTGCGCATGGAGCCGGACGGCAGCCTCTCCGATGTCTCGATCCTCCTGAACAACGCCGCGACCGCCAGTCAGGCCGTGGGTCCGGTGCTCTCGGGCGTCGAGATGTCCTGGGGCAACCGGAGCTGGATGGACGTCGGCCAGAAGATGGTTCCGCGCATCCCGCTCGCGAACCAGTTCGTCGACCCGACCGACAGCCGGCTCGGCCAGCTCGCGAACCCGGCCGGCCCCGGCCTCGACCCGCTGCTCAGCTATTCCGACCTGATCCAGGCCGCATTCCATGAGCAATGGTGGGCCTCGGCCGAGCTCAGCGAGGGCTTCACGCACATGGAGGCGAACTTCTCGCTCTTCTTCGGGCTCGCCATCCTGGCCTACGAGTCGACGCTCGTTCCCGACCAGGCGCCCTACGACGCCTTCGCGGGCGGGGACCCGCTCGCGCTCTCCGAGCAGGAGAAGCGCGGTCTCGGGATCTTCCTCGGCAAGGGCACGTGCGCCGACTGCCACGCGACGCCGCTCTTCGCCGGCAACGTAGCCCAGGATGTCCTGTCCCACTCGGATCCCAACGAGGGCGAGGGCATCCTCGAGCGCATGGACATGGGGCGGGCGTTCGCCGCCAGCGGGCTGACGCTCTCCACCAACCCGGGTGAGGGCGAGCTGCCGCTCAACTTCAACCCCTACCGCCGTCCGGTGGTCCTCTCGCGGAATGGTGCGGTCATCGCGCGTGGACGCACTCCGAGGGGAATCCTGTGCCCGCCGGCGGGCGAGATCGTCATCCCGCTCACTCTAGGACCTGTCGTGACACCCGAGAGCGAGACGCAGGCCACTCTTCGCTTGCGTCCGGACGGAGTGTGCGGCCTCGAGGTCGTCGTCGAGCTCGAGTGGAACGAGCTCGGGCCCATGGGCGGCCCGATCGTCGTCGCGTTCGGCAGCGGCAACCGTTTCACCTTCACGATGCCCCAGCCCAACAACCGGGCGGTCTACGACAACGGCTTCTACAACATCGGCGTGACCCCCAGCACGGAAGACCTGGGCGTCGGTGGCGACGGCCCCTTCGGTCCGCTCTCGCTGACCAAGCGCACCCAGAACGGCGAGGACATCGGCTTCGAGTCCAGCGGCGTGGGCACGGTCGACGCCTTCCAGCGCATCGCGATCAACGGGTCCTTCAAGGCCCCGACGCTGCGCAATAGCGAGCTCACCGGTCCCTACATGCACAACGGTGGGATGGCGACGCTCGAGCAGGTGGTGGAGTTCTACGCCCGTGGTACCAACTTCGCGAGCGAGAACGAGCACGACCTCGATCCCGACGTCAGCGGGATCGCGGCCATGACCCAGCAGGACGTGGACGATCTGGTGGCCTTCCTGAAGTCGCTCACCGACGAGCGCGTGCGCAGGGAACAGGCGCCCTTCGATCACCCCGAGCTGCCGCTCAAGGAGGGCCTCGAGGGCAATCACCTGTCCATCGCCGACGATGGCAGCGGGAACGGGATCCCGCGCATCGAGATCCTCCCGGCCACCGGCGCTGCCGGCGGCCCGCCGATCCCGAGCTTCGAGGAACGCCTGCGGATGCCCGTTGTCAAAACAGTGAAATGAGGGTGGAAGAGCGCTAGGCGCGCTCTCCAGCCCGAGCCTTCCCAGCGCGCCCGCTTGCCCGACGAGGCTAGCGGGCGCGCTGTCTTTCCAGGATCATCCGCGCGAGCAATCGCGCGGCGAGATCGTTGCCCTCGGCGTTCCAGTGACCGTCGTACTTCCAGTGGAACTGGCGGCCGGGGCGCGTTTCGGCACGGAAGTGCGGCTCGAGAGCGAGGAAGGGGATGTCCTCCTGCTGGCAGAAGCGCGCGAGTCGGTCGTCCGGTAGATCGAGATCCCACTCCCGGCCGCACATGACCGGATAGCTTCGAAGGAGGAAGCGCAGGCCCTCCTCAGCTCCGAGCACACCATGGGGTGTCGAGGCCGAGGCGACCAGGTAGTCGGCCCCGAGTCCCACCACGGCGTTGCGCGTATCGAGCAGGAGCGTTTCCGTGACCTTCCAGGCCTGCTGCCACTCGTCGTCGACGTCGACCGCGTAGACCAGATAGTCCACGGGAATCTCTTCGTCGCGCGAGCGCGCACGAGCCACGGCGAGGCGGTGCGCGAGCAGGCGGTTGAGTGCCGACCATTCCAGGAACAGGGCCGGGGCCTCGGCCATCGGCAAGTTGGTCCAGCCGGGCCGGAAGACGCGCATCTCATCGCTCTGCCGCTTGCCCTCTTCCTGCAACGTCGAGGAGTTGTTGCGGACGTCGTTGAAGGCCACGAAGAGCGTGACGACGACGTCCGGCTGGATCGAAAGACCGCAGTACTCGAAGGCGAGGAGCTGGCCGCGCTGACCCCAGCCCTCGCGCCCCAGGGCGATGACTTCCCAGGCCGGAGCGCCGCCGGGGTCCAGCCGATTCAGGTGGGCCTCGAGACGCTGCCCGACCGTCTGCTCCACGGGGACGGACAGCGCTGCCACGTAGGAATCCCCGACCAGGATCACGCGACGAACGTCGGGGGTGGGGGGCCCGTGCTTCCGATCGTGGAAGCCGCGCGAGTTGACCGTCATGTCGCGCGTGAACTCGGTCGGGCTGCGGTAGGTCCTGTCCACGAACTCGAACCCGAGCTGCTGGGGCGAGAGGCAACGGACGAACACCTCGGCCAGGAGCAGCGCGAGCAACATCGCTCCCGCGAGGACGCTGAACTTCGCGAGGCATCCGGTTGGCCGCGGCGAGCCTCCACCGGAGAGGCGAGCTCCCAGCGCTGATCGCGGGTGGGCGGTCATCCAGGCCGCTCATGGTATGGCCGCCTCCACGCCTGTCTCTGGCGCACGCCGGTTGTTTTCAGGGGCTTCAGGAAATCGTGTGGGCGCAGGTTCCTGGAGTGGAGGGGGGAGCATGGTGGATGCGTGGGTTTGTAGCTCGCTCGTCGGGGCCCAGCCTTCGCGCGGGAGCGAGGTGGCCGGCCCGTGGCGCCCGTGCAGTCGAGCTCGAAAGACGCCGCGCGGTCCGGCGCAGCCAGGCGCGCGCAAGCGCGCCGCGGACCGCGCGGCGTCTTTCGAGCTCGACTGCACGGGCGCCACGGGCCGGCCACCTCGCTCCCGCGCGAAGGCGGGGCCCCGACGAGCGAGCTACACACCCACGCATCCACCATGCTCCCCCCTCCACTCCAGGAATCTGCGCCCACGCGATTTCCTGAAGCCCCGAAGAGAAGCAGATCAGAGCCGGGCTGGAGCCCGGCGCTCCCGGTTGAGCGGCGGCGGACTCGCCCTCAGTCGGCCGGCGACCCGGAGCCGCGGCGCAGCACGTGCACCTGGTCGGCGGCCAGCGGTCCGAAGACCTCGCGCGTGCCGTCGACCCAGCGCACGGTCGCGCGCTCGACCACCGTCTCGCGTCCGAGGCCGAGGTGGACGCGCGGGTCGTTGGCGGTGAGGTAGCTGGCGGCGCTCTGCACCTCGCGCCGCACGGGGCCGTTCGCGAGCGCGAGCTCCACGCTCGCGCCCAGGGCATCGCGGCCCGAGACCTCGCGCACGGAGAGGAGGATCCAGTGGCCCGCGCCGCCGGCCAGGTTGCGCAAGAGGTGCGTGGGGCCGTCGCGGTTGACCACCAGGACGTCGATCGCGCCGTCGCCGTCTACGTCGCCGAAGGCCGCGGCGCGGCTGGTGGAGACGAGGGGCTCGGCCACGCCGCCGCGCGGCGACAGCTCAGCGAAGCGCGCCGGCCCGAGGCCGCGGAAGAGCAGGTTCTCCTCGGCATAGACGTCGCCCACCTTTCCACCGAGAAGGCGCGGCGTAGTCGCGCTTTGCACGCGGCCCGTGGCCTCGAACAGGTCGAGCTCGCCGTCGTGGTCGAAGTCGAAGGCTCCGACTCCGAAGCGGGTGAAGGGCCGGCTCACCGGCCCGATCCCCGTCAGGGCCGTGCGGTCGACGTAGTAACCCTTCTCGTTCAGGAACAGCGAGTCCGACTCCCCGGCCAGGTTGCACACCAGGAGGTCCAGGTCGAGATCGCGATCGAGGTCCATGAGCACCACGCCCATGCCGGCCTTCTCCTGACCCGAGGTGTCGACCCCGCAGCCACAGAGCAGGCCGCTCTCCTCGAACACGAGGCCGCCCTGGTTGCGCCACAGGTGATTGGCGGTGCCGTCGTTGGCGACGAACACGTCGAGCCAGCCGTCCTGGTCGAGATCGCCGACCGCCACACCGAGGCCATTGCCGCGCTTCCCGGCGATGCCGCTCGACGCGCTCGCGTCCGCGAAGCGCCCGCTGCCCTGGTTCACGTAGAAGACCGAGCGCGCGGGCGTCTTGTAGTTCTTCGGGCTGCAGTAGTCGGGCTGCGAGAGCGCGTTCAGGCAGGGCAGCTCGCCGGCGAAGGACCAGTCGAGGTAGTTGGCGACGAACAGGTCCAGGTCGCCGTCGCGCTCGGCGTCGAAGAAGGCCGCGCTCGTGCTCCAGTTCGTGTGCCCGACGCCGGCGCGCGCGGTCGCATCGGCGAAGCGCAGCGCGCCCTGGTTCAGGAGCAGCAGGTTCGGGCCGACGTGCGTGACGTACAGGTCCGGATCGCCGTCCTCGTCCACGTCCCCGGCCGCGACCCCCATCCCGTAGCCACGCCCCTCGGGCGACGGGTCCACGGAGCGAAATCGTCCGCCGCCCGTGTTCTCGAACAGCGCGTGCGCGCTACGCGCCTCCGGGCCCGGCGCGAGCCGGCCGCTCTGCACGAGGTAGGCGTCCAGGTCGCCGTCACCGTCGGCGTCGAACAGCGCCGCGCCGCCGCCCATGATCTCGGGCATCCAGTGGGGCCCCGCATGACCGGAGGCGTGCGCGAACACGAGCCCGCGCTCGGCCGCGAGCTCCTCGAACCAGGGTGCCGCTGCGCTCGATGGCGCAACGGAAGAATCGTCGCGCTTGCAGCCGAGCACGAGCAACGTGGTCGCCAGCGCTGCACGACGCCAGGCCTTCATCGCTCGTCTCCTGTCGCCTTTGCCAGCTCCTCCAGGCGCGCCGCGACGAGCGCCACCAGCTCCGGCTCGAGTCCGCGCTGCCGGGCTTCCTCGAGCGATGCCCGCGCTTCCTCTGCCCGCCCTTCGAGCGCCAGGAGTTCGCTGCGGTAGGCCCAGGGTTTCGGCGCCGAGGGATGGGCCTCTACCGCCGCCTCGAGCTCGCGCAGCCCGCCCGCCACATCGCCGCTCGCGGCGCGCGCCCGGCCGAGCTGCAGCTGGTCCGCCAGGGCCAGACGGCCCGCGGCGCGCGCGCGCTCGAAGGCCTCGATCGCCTGCGGGTGGCGCTCGAGGTCGAACAGGATCTCGCCCCACAAGGCGAGCGAGCTCGGATGGCGCGGGTTGCGCTGCAGCTCGGCCTCGAGCTCGGCCAGGGCGCGCTCGTTCTCGCCCAGCGCGCGCAGCGCGAGGACGCGCTTCACGGTGAGCAGCGAGCTGGTCCCGATGGACGCATCCGCGCTGACAGTCCACGCGCTCGCGCGAGCGAGCGCAGGCTCGGTGCGCGCGAGCACTTCCTCCGGCCGACCGAGGGCGAGCAGCACCTGGCACTGCGCGTCGAGCACCGCGGGCTCGTTCGCACGCTCCGCGAGCGGCTCGAGCTCCTTCCAGGCTGCCTCCGGATCGCCAGCCGCGAGCCGGGCCTTGGCGCGCTCGATCCGGACGCGCAGGCCACAGGCCTTGCGTTGCACCTCGGCCTGCCAGGGATCGCGTCCGCTCGGAGCTCCGGCCTCCTCCTCCGCCAGGAGGTACTGCGACGCGCGCGCACGCTCGCCTTGCATGGAGCAGGCACGGGCCAGGAGGCCGTTCACGTAGGGCTCGTGCGGCAAGCGCGCGACGAGCGGCTCGAGCACCGCGATCGCGGCCGCCGGCCGAGCGCGCAGGAGCTCCAGCCGGGCAAGCCCCATCGACGCGGACGGCAGGCTCGGATCGAGCTCCAGCGCGCGCGTCAGGGCAGCCTCGGCCTCGACCAGGCGGCCCGATTCGAGCCAGAGCCGGCCCGCGCGCGCGTGCGCCGGCGCATAGTCGGGCGCGAGCGCGAGCGCGCGCTCGAGGGCCTCGAGGGCGGGCGCCGAAGCGCCGCGCCGCTCACGCACGCGGGCCAGGTGGTACCAGCCGCGCGCATTGCTGGAGTCGAGCGCGGTGACACGCAGCCAGGCCTCCTCGGCCGCGGCGTCGAGATCGTTGGCATCCAGCACTTGGGCGAGCGCGAGGTTGGCCTCGAGGTCACGCGGCGAGGCACTCACCCGCGCGCGCGCGTCTCCGATGGCCTGCACCAGCTCGGGGTCGTGCCCCGCGAGCTCGATCACCGGCGGCCAGCCGTCGCTCGACCGCGGGCCGCAGGCGACGACGGCAAGCCAGCTCCACAGCAGGGTATGCAGGGTATGAGGACGCATCGAAGTGCTCGCGGGGCCAGACTATCACGCGCGACGCGAGCGCCCGACCGCGCCGGCCGAGTCCCTTTCCGGGGACCGAAGTACACTGGAACGCGTGCGCGGCTCGTTCTCCCTCTCGACGCTTCTCCTGGCCGGCGCCTGCGTCAGCACCCCGTCCGCAGGCGCCGATGCTCCGGCCTGGCGTTTCCTGCACGCGCGCTACGACCGCGACCGGGACGGCCGCATCGAGCGCGAAGAGTACCCGCGCTCCGCGGACGCCTTCCAGCGCCTCGACGCGGACGGCGACGGCGTGGTGAGCGCGGCCGACTTCGATCCGCGCTGGGATGGCGTGCCGCGCATCGCGGCAGCGGGCGGAGAGGCCGAGGACCGCTGGATCGGCTTCCAGGACTTCGTACACGGCGAGGGCGGCCCCGAGGTCGGTGAGCCTGCCCCGCCCTTCCGGCTCGTCGCGACCAGCGGCGAGGAGCTCGAGCTCGCGGCCTTCCGCGACGAGCGGCCGGTCGTGCTGGTCTTCGGCAGCTACACATGAGGCCCCTTCTGCGCGTCGGCCGGTCGGCTGCGCGAGCTGTTCGAGCGCTACGGCGGGACCGTGCAGTTCCTGGGCGTCTACATCCGCGAAGCCCACGCGCTCGACGGCGTCCTGCCCGAACGACAGAGCGGTACGTGGCTGATGGACTCGCCCGAGCGCGGGCTGTTCATCGAGACGCCGCTCGTGCTGGAGGAACGCCTGGCGCTCGCACGCCGCTGTGAGCAAGAGATGAGCCTCGGCTTCCCGCTCCTCGTCGACGGCCTGGACGATGCGGTGGACGCGGCCTACGCCGCCTGGCCCGAGCGGCTGTACCTGGTGGACGTCGATGGCACGGTCGTCTACCGCGGCGAGAAGGGTCCCGAGGGTTTCCGGCCTGCCGAGCTGGCGGTAGTGCTCGACGAGCTCACGCGCTTCTACGAGGGGACACGGGCCGTTGAGCGTTCCACCCCCCGGCCCTGCCTCCCAGGCGCGGTTGGGCGAGCAGGAGTAGCGCCGGACAAAGCAAGAAAGTCGCCCGGGGCGGGCGCGCGGGACGGCCTGCGCCCATACACTACCCCGGGCCGACGCTCCCCGTTCGATCCCCCCCGTCGGCTCGAGGCTTTCGATGAGATCGTTGTATCCGTTCGTGTCACGGGAACGGCAGGCGTTCGTGCTGGCCGCTTTGCTCTTGGCGTTGGCGTTCCCGGGCTCCGCGCAGACTGCGCCGACGAAGCAGGAGTTGCGGGCCGATGCGGGCCCCGATCGGGTCGTGCCCGCATCCGCGAATTTCGTGCTCCTCGCGGGCACGGTCCATGGCTTCAAGTCCTCGGGGTTCGAAGCGCACGAGACCGTCTTCAGCTGGTCGCAGGTCGCCGGGCCCCCGGCCGCGATCCTCGCGCGGGACACGCTCGCGCCGACCGTGCTCGCGAGCCAGCCCGGTGCGTATCGGCTGCGCCTCAAAGCGTTCCATCCCACGGCCGGTTCGGACACCGACGACGTGTTCGTCGTGTTCGCCGGCACGGGCCAGGACGTCACGCTGAGCGGAGAGCCGCGCAAGTGGCACAAGCTCTCGCTGACCTTCCGCCACGATCAGGTGCTCTCGGAGGCCGGCACGCCCAACCCGTTCCTCGACCTGCGGCTGGTGGTGTACTTCCAGCATGAGTCGGGCCAGGTGGTGACCGTCCCGGGCTTCTTCGCGGCCGACGGCGTCGCGGCGGAGAGCGGTGCCACGGCCGGCAACTGCTGGCGGGCCAACTTCACGCCCGACCTGGCGGGGATCTGGACCTACACGACTTCGTTCCGCTCGGGCAGCCAGATCGCGCTGGACGCCGATCCGGCGGCCGGTCAGCCGGCCTCGTTCGACGGCACCTCCGGCGCGTTCACGATCGAGCCCGCCGACCCGCGCGATCCGGGCTTCCTGTCCCGCGGGCGGCTCGAGTACGTCGGCGGCCATCACCTGCAGCTCGCGGAAACGCACGCGGGGTTCCTGACGAACGGCGCGGGCAGTCCCGAGAACTTCTTCGCCTACCACGAGTTCGACAACACCTTCGACCAGGGTGGTGCGCTGAACGACCTGAACACGGCCGGGGCGCTGGACGGCCTGCACCACTACGACGCGCACCTCGCCGACTACGTTGACCTCGGCGTGCCGCTCTGGAACGGCAAGGGCCAGCGCATCTTCGGCGCGCTCTCCTACCTCGCCACGCGCGGCGTCAACAGCCTCTTCGCCCTCTCCTACAACATCGACGGCGGCGACGGGCGCGAGGTGTGGCCCTGGTTTCCCGCGACCGACAAGCTGCGCTTCGACGTCAGCAAGCTGGCGCAGTGGGAGCGCGTGGTCGACCACATGACGTGCGCCGGGATCGTCTGGCACGTGATGACGCAGGAGACCGAGAACGAGTTCGTGCTCGACTCCGGCGCGCTCGGCGTCGAACGCAAGCTCTACTACCGCGAGCTCGTGGCCCGTTTCGCCCATGCACCCGGCCTGGTGTGGAACCTGGGGGAAGAGAACGACAACACCCCGGACCAGCGCATGGCCTACTCGGACCACCTACGCGCGCTCGATCCCTACGACCACCCGATCGGCCTGCACAACCACAACGGGGACCTGTCCGGAGCCTACGGGGCCTTGCTCGGCAGCCACCTCGAGATCGCGACGCTGCAGAGCGACCTGTTCAGCGTCCCCTTCGAGGTGCAGACGCTCGTCAACGAGTCGCAGATCGCCCAGCGTCCGTGGACCGTGACCTTCAGCGAGCAGGGCCCCGCCAACGATGGCGCCGTGCCCGACTCGGTCGACTTCTGGCACGACTCGATCCGCAAGGAAGGACTGTGGCCGACTCTCCTCGGCCAGGGCGGCGGCTGCGAGTGGTACTTCGGCTACGAGCACCCCCACTCCGACCTCGACTGCGAGGACTTCCGCAGCCGCGACAACCTGTGGCTGCTCAGCGCGCGTGCGCTCGACTTCCTGCGCGACCACGTGCCCTTCGAGGAGATGGAGCACGCCGACCAGCTCGCCGCCGGCGCCGGCCCGAGCGTGCTCACGGAGCGCGGCGAGTTCTACGTCGTGTATCTGCCCTTCGGCGGCCCGGTCTCGCTGGACCTCGAGAGTCACGTCGGACCGTTCCTGGTGAGCTGGTTCGACGCCCGGAACGGCGGCGCGCTACAGCCCGGAGCCGTGGCGCAGGTCAGCGGGCCGGGCTTCCAGTCGCTCGGATCCCCTCCCGCCGCGGGCGACTGGGCCGCCTTCGTCCGGCGCGCGACCAACCTCGCGCCGGTGATCGAGTCGCTCACGATCGCATCGGATCCCTTCTTCGGGCGCGATGACTTCGCGATCCAGGTGCGCGCACGCGACCCCAACGGACCAGCGGATGCCCTGAGGGTGACGGCGCGCCTGACCGACCCGCACGGCAAGCGCATCACCCTCTCGCTCGCGCACCGCGGCGGGGACCTCTACTCGCTGTTCTTCGAGAACGTGGCCGTGTCCGTACCCGGCACGTGGCAGGTCCTGGTGACGGCTCGCGACACGGCCGGCCTCAGCGCGACCCGCTCGGCGAGCTACGTGGCGCGTTGACGCGCGTCAGCGCGCGCGCACCTTGACCGTGCGGCCGATGTCGTCCATCAGCGCGCGCAAGCCGTCGTAGTCGGGGTGGCGGAGGCGCATCCAGGCGTTCGCCATGTAGCCGGCGTCGATGCCCTGGGTCGGCGTGCCGGGCGCGGGGAAGTGCTGGTCGAGGATCCACTGGCCGTGGCGCTCTCGGACCTCCTCGACGCCTTCGTAGTGCGAGATGCGTCCGTCCTGGTCGGGGCGTAGCGCGATCATGCCGGCGGCGAAGCGGCGCGAGGGACGCACGTCGGTCGCGCCATGCACGATGGCCTTGGCCCACTCCAGGTAGAGGTCCATGTCGTTGCCGGCGTTGTAGAGGTCCCACACGAGGACGCCCGGCGGGCGGCAGCCGATCTCGGAGAACTTCAGGCCCCGCGGGCCGAAGAACCACTCCATGTGCGTGGCGCTGGTGCCGATCCCCAGGGCCTGGATCACGCGCGCGCCCAGCGCCATGACCTCGCCGTAGTTCTCGCGCGTCACGCGGTTGGTGGTCACGACCTGGGGCGAGATCCAGCGCGTGCGCATGGCCTCGAGCACGTTCGGGTAGTAGTGCGAGACGTAGTCGTGCACCACCCGGCCGTCGATCGAGAGCGTGTCGTAGAAGCCCTCGTGACCCTCGATGAACTCCTCGACCGCGACCGAGCGGCCGTCGGCCGCACCGCTCGCGCGGATGGCGTGCTCGAGCTCCGCGCCGCTCGAGGCGCGGAAGGTGCCCGCCGCGCCGGCCGAGTCGCGCGGCTTCAGGATGAGGGGCAAGCCGACCTGCTGCGCGAACTCGCGCACTTCCTGGGCGGAGTTCGCGCCGATCGACTGCGCGCAGGGGATGTCGGCCGCGCGCAGGGCCTCCTTCATGGCCGGCTTGTCGCGGCACAGGAAGGCCGTGCGCACGCTCGTGCCCGGGATCTGACAGGCCTCGCGCACCTTGGCCGCGGGCAGGATGTGCGCCTCGACGGTCGTCTCGAGCCGATCGACCCACTCGCGCGCCTGCGCGCGGCGCACGGCGGCGAGCAGGGCGGGCTCGTTGGTGACCGAGGAGATCTGCTCGTAGCGGTAGAGCCAGCTCTTCAGCTCGTCGTCTAGCCCCTCGAGCGGGCGCTCACCGATACCGGTCACGCGCGCCCCGGCCGCGCGCAGGGCGCGCACGAATTCGCGCTGGTTCCTCGGGAAAGCGGGCTCGACGAAGACGACGTGCATCAGGGTTCTCGGGGGGGAGCTCTCGGCAGCGACGCCAGTTTGACCGAATCGGGCCGAAGAGCGAAGGAGTCGCGCTGACATCGGTGGCTCGCTATGCTCGCGCCTGATGTCCGGCTTCGTCTTCCACCCCGGCCACGACGAGTGGCATGGCCAGACCGTGGTGGTCTACACCAAGGGCGCGCGCATCGTCGCCGGCCGCTGGGATGCGGTGCAGAGCGGCGAGCTCCTGATGCGCGACGCGGCCGTGCACGAGGATCCGGCGACGCGCGCGACCTGGGTGGCGGCGGCAAAGCAGTACGGCATCGCGGTCCAGCATCGCACGCTGACGCTCCCGCACGCAGAGGTCGAGCGCGTCGTCAGGTTGCGCGACGCGTGAAGTTGAGTACGGAGTCGGAGCAAATTTTCAACGATCCTCCCTCCGGCCAGGCGTTTTCTGCGCCCCGGGCGGATCGTTGAA
>JANOGB010000586.1:0-7353 GCA_031413955.1 Planctomycetota bacterium
CCCGGCTCTTCTTCTTGCTCCCCGGAGAGCGAAAGAAGAGGAAGAGAAGGAGCCGGGCTGGAGCCCGGCGCTCCCGGATGAGCTCAGCGATCGAGGGCGAGCAACGCGCCCTTCAGGTAGCGCGAGCGGGGCCAGTCGGGGCGCTGCGGGTGGTCGGCGCCGGCCTCCAGGATGGCCAGCAGGCGGAGCGAACGCTCGGCCCGGCGTGCAGCCATGAACAGGAGCCCGAGGAAGCCCTCCAGTTCCAGCGCTCCCGAGCAGGAAAACGCAGCCAAGAGGCCGCCAGGGCGCGTGGCGGCCAGTGCGAGCGCGAACAGGTCCAGGTACTTGCGCCGGCCCGCTTCCAGGTGCGCGCGCGAAGGGATCAGCTTGTGCGGGTCGCAGATCACGAGTTCGGGCCTGTCGGCCTCCTTGCCGGCCGCCACCGCGCGCAGCACGTCGAAGGCGTCGGCGTGGACGAAATCGACCTCCAGGCGGTTGCGGCGCGCCGCGCTGCGCGCGCGCTCGAGCGCCTTCTCGTCCAGATCGACGGCGCGCACGCTGCGCGCGCCCTTGCGCGCGGCCTGCAACGCGAACCCCGCGGTGTTGCAGAAGAGGTCGAGGACGCTGCGCCCGCGCGCGAGCTCACCGATGCGCAGGCGGTTGTCGCGCTGGTCGCAGAACCAGCCGGTCTTGTGCCCGCCGGCGGGTTGCACGGGAAAGGCCAGGCCGTGCTCCTCGATCCAGTGTTCGTTCGTGTCGACCTGCGGCGCGGGCAGCCAGCGCGGGTCGATCTTTTCGGAGCGCTGCGCGCCCTCGGGCACACGCGTCACCAGCGTGGCGCCGGGGTAGAGGCGCAGCAGCGCGCGCTCGACTTCTTCCCGCAGGCGCAGGAAGCCGAGCGCGTGGTACTCGCACACCAGCACGTCGCCCAGCCGATCGACGATCAGCCCGGGCAGGTCGTCGCCCTCGGCGTGTGCGATGCGATAGGTGTTGGTGACCTCCTCGAGGCGCAGCACGCGCCGGCGCAGATCGTCGGCCGCGCGCAGGCGCGCGGCCAGGAACTCCTCCGGCCGGTCCAGGGCGTTCTTGCGACCGCGCGCGAGCCAGCGCAGGCGGATGTCGGAACCGGAGTTGTACAGGGCGTGCCCGACGAAGCGTCCCGAAGCATCCTCGACCGCCACCAGGGCTCCGTCCTCGACGCCTACGGCCGGCACGACCTGGCGCCCGTAGACCCAGGGACCGCGAGCGATCTCGTCGCTCTCGAGCCGCACGGACGGCCAGTCGGGGACCGCAGCCATTGGGGCAGAGAGTACGGCACGCCGCTCGCGGCGCCTATCGCGCATGCCGTACCATCGCGCTCACCGCCCCGGCATGCCGCACGCACCGCGCCTCTTCGTCTGCGTCGTCTGCGTCGCTCTGGCCGCCGCCCACGGGGGGCAAGAGGCGCGCGAGGACGCTGCGCCCCGAGTCCTCCTGCTGCGCGGCGCCACCGTGCACTCGATGCTGCCCGGCGACCCGCCGCGCGTCGCTGATCTCGCCATCGCAGAGGGGCGGATCCGCGCACTGGGGCCGGAGGCCGCGAGCGCATCCGAGCCTCCGACCGAGGTGCTCGAGCTGCACGGCAAGCACCTCGTTCCGGGGCTGATCGATGCCTACGTCAACTTCGATCCCGAGCACGACGCGCTGTACCTCGCGGCCGGAGTCACGCTCGTACGCGACCTCGGCGGCGACCACTTCGCGCTGCACCTCGAGCGCGCCCCCGCGCGCCGCAACCGCGTTCCCGGTCCGACGCTGCTGACCGCCGGCGCGGCCCTCGACGGCGATCCTCCGGCCGCCGCCACGGCCGTTGTGCTGCGCAACGCCGACGCGGCCGAGGCTTATTTGCCGATCCTGTTCGAGGAGGGCGTGGACTTCCTCTCGGTCCTGCCCGGGCTGCCCGAGGCGGCCTGGAAGAAGACCCTCGAGCTCGCCCACGCGCGCGAGCTGCCCGTCTTCGGTCCGCGGCCCAAGAAGATGGCGCTCGCGGACGCGCTGCGCGCCGGCCAGGACGGGTTCCACGCGCTGGATTCCTTGCTGCCGGTGGGCGCCTTCTGGGACGGCGTGGCCGCCAGCGCGATCGACGAAGCCATCGCCGCCCTGGCCCAGTCGAAGAAGCCTCTCGTTCCGCTCCTGCAGGCCAGCGCCCTGCGCCTCGAAGACCAGCAGGCAGACCCGGCACGCGCGGCGCTCACGGGCCTGCTGGCACCGGGCTACGAGGTCTGGTGGCGGGCCGAGCTGGCCGAACGGCAGCCCTTTCTCGCGCCCGAACGACGCGCGCTCGGAGAGCTCGTGTTCCAGAAGCAGGCCCGGGCGCTGCGCGTCCTGCATGACGCCAGCGCGCGTCTCCTGCCGGGCTCGGGCGCGCCGCAGCCCTGGCTCCTGCCCGGCACGGCGCTGCACCAGGAGCTGTTGCAGTGGACGCGTGCCGGCCTGCCCGCGCATACCGTGCTCGAGCTCGCCACGCGCGGCGCGGCCGAGGCCCTGGGGCTGGCCGGGGAGCGCGGGACCCTGACCGTCGGAGCCTGGGCGGACATCCTGGTGCTCGACCAGGATCCGAGCGAGGACCTCGCGCGGCTCCTGGATCCCGCCTGGGTGATCGTGCGCGGACGTGCGCTCGCGCGGGCCGAGATCGAGGCGCGGCTGAAGGACCTCGGTGAACGCCAGTCCGCGCTGCGCGCCGAACTTGCGGCTCCGCTCGAGATCGAGCCGCCACCGCAGGCCGAGGAGGGACACCTGCTGCTGGAAGGCACGGTCGAGAGCACGACGCTCGGCTTGCGCACCAGCACCGAACGCTACCGCGTGGTGCGCCTGAGCGACGAGGTCCTGCTGTACACGGCCCGCGTGCTCTATCCGCGCGCGGCGCAGAGCGCAGGGCGCGAGCTGACGCTCGAGCAATTCGTGCGCAAGGGACGCCTGGAGCAAGTGCACGCCATGCTGAAGGAAGGCGGCTCGGTGCTCGAGCACGATGGCCTGTGGACGGCGGGTAGCTGGCGCATGCAGTCGCATCTGGACGGTCGGATCGTGAGCTCGCCGGCACCCATTCGCGAGCAACCCGCGTGCGTCGACGCGAGCTCGGTGACGGCACTCCTGATGCTCGGGCAGCTTCCGCTCGGCGACCGGATTCCGGTCGTACAGCTCCACCCCGGCTTCGACGTCGAGCCGGTGAACTGGGGCCTGGGCCTGAGCCCCGATGGCAACCACGTCGTCCGCACCAACGTCGGCTACAAGGCCTTCGATCTGGACGAGGTGGGCGCGCTCTCCTGGGCCCTGTCGAAGGTCGGGTCGGGGGTGGTCGAGACGCGGCCGTTGTCCTCTTCCTCGTTCGGAGGTCCCGGCCTGCCCGTACCCCCAGGCAAGCGCAGCGAGCCGCCGCAGAAGGCCACCTCGGACGAGCCCACTTCGCCTCCGGAGAAGCCGGGCGGTTAGCCTCTTCCGCGATGCACGCCATCACCGCGCCGCGTTTCGCGAGCGAGGCGCACGCCTCGACGCCCGTGGCCCGCCCCGGCGAGTTCGGCGCGCTCGGCCTCGGTCCGCTGTCGGTCTTCCCGCCGGTCGTGCTGGCGCCGATGGCCGGCGTCACCAATTATCCGTTCCGCAGTCTCGCGCGCGAGTTCGGGGCGGGCCTGTACGTGTCGGAGATGATCACCGCGCGCGGCTACCTGCACGGGAACCGCCTGACGCGCCTGCTGGCCAGCTCGCACCCGGACGAGAGGCCGCGCTCGGTGCAGATCTACGGCACGGATCCGCTGGAGCTGGGCGAGATGGCGCGCGCGCTGGTGCACGACGGCGTCGAGCACATCGACATGAACTTCGGCTGCCCCGTCCCCAAGGTCACGCGCACGGGCGGCGGCTCGGCCGTGACCTGGAAGCCACGCTTGCTCGCACGCCTCGTGCGTGCCGCGGTGGCCGGCGCGGGCGCCGTTCCGGTGACGATCAAGGTGCGCAAGGGCCTGGACGACGACAAGCTCACTTTTCTCGACTCCGGCCGCGTGGCGGCGGAGGAGGGCGCGGCCGCGATCGGGCTGCACGCGCGCACCGCTGCACAGCTCTACTCCGGCGCGGCCGACTGGAACGCCGTGGGCGAGCTGGTTGCCGCGGTGCGCATCCCCGTGCTGGGCAATGGCGACATCTGGGAGTGCTGGGACGCGCTCACGCTGATGCGCCAGACCGGCTGCGCGGGCGTGATCGTCGGGCGCGGGTGCCTCGGGCGTCCCTGGCTCTTCGCCGAGCTCGCGGCCGTGCTCGCCGGTGCCGAGCCGCCGCCGCCGCCGGCCTTCGGGCGCATCGTGGCGATCATGGACGACCACGCGCGGCGCCTGAGCGCGTTCTTCGGGCCCGAGCACGGCATGCGCCAGATGCGCAAGTGGTGCGGCTGGTACACGCAGGGTTTCCCGGGCTCGGCGCGTGCGCGCGGCGAGCTCGTGCGCGTGCGCACGCTCGCGGAGATGCACGCCGTCCTCGCGCGCTTCGACCCCGCGCTGCCGTTCCCACACGCGGCTCTGCGCGTGCGGCGCGGAAAGGGCAGCCAGTGCCAGGTCGTGGCCCTGCCGGAGGGCTACCTCGCCGAGCGCGACGACGACACGCCGCCCTGCTCCGGACCCGAGACGCAGGGTGCGCGCACGGAGGCCGAGTGCGCGGCCTGGGAACGCGCCCTGGATGGCGGCTGAGCGCGAGGCGCACGAGCTGTGCGTGGTGGGCGCCGGCGCGGCCGGCCTGTGGGCAGCGGCGCGCGCGGCCGAGCTCGGCCGACGCGTGCTCCTGCTCGAGAAGACCACGCGCACCGGCACCAAGGTGCTGGCGAGCGGCGGCACGCGCTGCAACCTGACCACCACACTCGGACCGGACGAGGCCGCGCGCCTCTTCGGTGCCCGTGGGGAACGCTTCCTGCGCGGCGCCTTCCGGGCCTTGCCGCCCGCGGCCGTACGCGCGCGCTTCGCCGCGCTGGGCGTGCCCACGCTCGAGGCGCCGCTCGAAAAAGTCTTCCCGGCGAGCCAGCGCGCCAAGGACGTGCGCGACGCGCTGGAGGGCTGGGCGCGTTCGGCCGGCGTGCGCATCCGCTGCGCGGCCGGCGTGCGCGCGCTCGAACGCGAGGAAGGCGGCTGGCGCGTGTTGCTGGAGGGCGGGGGCGAGGAACGTGCCGCGCGCCTGTTCCTGTGTCCGGGCGGGAAGAGCTACGCGCGCACCGGCACGACCGGCGACGGCTACGCCTGGCTGCGCACGCTCGGCTTGCCGCAGGTCGAACCCGTGCCCGCGCTGGTGCCGCTCGGCAGTCCGGCGGCCTGGGTGCGCGAGCTCGCCGGCATCAGCCTGCAGGACGTGCTCGTGCGCCTGCGCAGTCCGGAGGGCCGCGAGCTCGCGCGCCGCGCGCGCGCGGTGGTCTTCACGCACCACGGGATCTCCGGGCCCGGGGCGATGGATCTCTCCGAGCCCGTTGCGCGGGAAGAGTCCACGGCCAGGCGCGCCGGACACGCTCCGCGCGCGCACCAGCTCGTGCTCGATCTCCTGCCCGCACTGCAGCGCGAGGAGCTGCGCGCGCGCTGCCTCGAGGCCGCCAGGCAAGGAGGTGCGCCGCTGGTCGCCACCTGGCTGGCGAGCGCGCTCGCCCTGCCGCGACGCCTCGTCGAGGTCGTGCTGGTGCAGGCGGAGATCGATCCGAGCACGCGCGTGAACGTTCTCGCGCGACCCATGCGGCACGCCCTGGTCGAAGCCCTCAAGGGCTTCGTGGTGCCCGTCGACCGGACGCTCGGCTTCGAGCAGGCCGAGGTCACCGCCGGCGGCCTCGCGCTCGAGGCCCTGGACCCGCGCACGCAGCGCGTGAACGGCATCCCGGAGCTGTGGGCCTTCGGCGAGCTGATCGACGTGCAGGGACCGATCGGCGGACTGAACTTCCAGGCGGCCTTCGCCACGGCCGAGCTGGCGGCGCGCTCGGCGTCGCGCACCTGAGGCGGACGCCAAGAGACGAACGCCGGAAGAAGAGAAGAACAGAGCCGGGCTGGAGCCCGGCGCTCCCGGATGAAAACTACGCCGTGACGAGCTCCTTCTCCATCACCGGCTTGTAGGCGCCCGTGCGCGCGAGGCCGTTGAGCTTGCAACGGTGCAGGTAGGCGCGCTGGGCGGCTTCCTTGTTCTCTTTCTTGCCGCGCCAGGCGTCGAGCACGGACTGCTGCAGCGCGCGGCCGTAGGAGAAGCTGAGCTCCCAGGGGTGCTTGCCGAGTGCGTTCATGGCCGAGAGGTTGGCGGTCGCCTCTTGCTCGCTCTGGCCGCCGGAGAGGAACACGATGCCGGGCACCGCGGCGGGCACGTGGTGGCGGAAGCAGCGCACGGTCTCGGCGGCGATCTGCTCGGTGGTCGCCTGGCGCAGACACTTCTTGCCGGGGATGACCATGTTGGGCTTCAGGATCATGCCGGGCAGATCGACGCGCGCGCGGAAGAGTTCGGCGAACACGACTTCGAGCGTACGGCAGGTCACCTCGTAGCAGGTTTCGAGCGTGTGCTGGCCGTCCATGAGCACCTCGGGCTCGACGATCGGCACGATGCCCTGCTCCTGACACAGGGCTGCATAGCGCGCGAGCGCGGCGGCGTTGGCCGCGATGCAATAGTCGCTCGGGATGCTCTCGACGCTGTCGACGTCGATCACCGCGCGCCACTTCGCGAAGCGCGCACCCAGCTTGTGGTACTCGATCAGGCGCTCGCGCAGGCCATCCAGGCCCTCGGTGATCTTCTCGCCCGCGAAGCCCGGCAGGTCCTTGGCGCCGGTGTCGACCTTGATGCCGGGCACGATGCCCTTCGAGGCGAGCAACTTCGGAAACGTGGTTCCGTCGCCGGCGGACTGACGGAGGGTCTCGTCGTACAGGATCACGCCGCTGATGTGCTTCTCGCAGCCCTTGGCGGTGAAAAGAAGCTCGCGGTAGAAGCGCCGGTTTTCCTCGCTCGACTCCACCTTGATGGCGTCGAAGCGCTTCTTGATCGTGGACGTGCTCTCGTCGGCGGCGAGGATGCCCTTGCCGGGAGCCACCATGGCGGAGGCGATGGAACGCAGCTCGCTCGTGTTCATGGTCGGATGTCGAAAGGGGTTGTGGGTGTCGTGACCCGCGCCGCGCGCGGAGGATCCGGACCGAGGGGATGGTGTACCCGATCGAAAGGGGGGTCGCCAGCGCGCCAAGGGCGCAGTTCGCTCTGGGCTTCGCTTCACAGGGCTCCGGCATGTTGCCGTAACCCCTGACCTGGGCGGCAGCCCGAGCTGGAACTGGCGTTCGTCGGCCCGCGCTTGCTAGGTTTCGGGCGTGGCTGTTCAGCAAGCCAGTGGGCGTGGTGGGCGGTCTGGCGGGCTCG
>JANOGB010000587.1:0-2888 GCA_031413955.1 Planctomycetota bacterium
GAGTCGAGCTCGTGCATCACCACACGCCGGGGACTTCGGCCACCTTCCCCTCGGCCTCGAGCCACACGCCTGGCGCGAGCTTGCCTTCTCCGAGGTTGCGGAAGTGCTTCATCTTGCCTCCGCGGAACTGCCCGACGACGAGGTCCTTCTGTCCATCGCCGTCGAGGTCGTGCCAACTCGGACAAGCCCAGCCCGGCGCTTCGACGCGCACGAACTCGTCGCCCGCCTTCAGGCGCACGGGCTCGGAGAACTGCACGCCCGGTCCGAACGATCCCAACGTCCACCACAGCATGCTCAGCATCCGGCACCTCCCTGGAAGTCGCGGCCGCTTCGCCGGGTCTTCCGGCAAGGCCAAAGAGAGCATAGCGTCGGCCTCTGGGCTGGGGAGAGATGGGCCCCGGTCGGCGCGGGAGCACTAGGATGCGCGCATGTCGCGTCCTGAAAGCTGTGCAGGACCAGCGGGGGTCAGACCCGCCGCGGTAATCGCCGGAGAGCCGCGTAGCAGGCCCCAGTCGCCGGGAGAGATCCCGTCGGCCGAGCGGGGCGTCAAGAGCCCTCAGGGTGGTGTATGCCACCTGCGAGGGGAGCAACGTCGCAGGCCCAACGCGCGAGCGTGAACCTTGCAGCCCCGAGACATAGACACCCGCAAGGGCGAAGTGGCCGAGCCGCTCATGTCACGGCGAAGGCAACAGACTGCACCTGGAACCGGAGCGGTGCAGGACACTTCCGGGGTATGGAGGAGGGCATGTGACGAAGGCCCTGCACGGAACAGGAGAGACCCGTCTCCACGGACCACGTCAGGTCAAAGCGTCGTCGACGAGCCGAAGGCGAAGCGACGGCGTGTGGAGCGGGAGTCCGAGGGGCTCATAGTACCTGTGAAGGCGGCGACCACAACGCCGTCGGAGGGAAGGGGCCCTGCTTTGACGGCGGCTGCGAGCGGAGCGGCGGGCGAGGGCATGGTCCCCACGGGACCCAACCACCCCACGGACAAAGTCCGCGAACTCCAACGTAGCCTCTACAGGACTGCCAAGAAGGATCGGAAGCGCCGCTTCCACGCGCTGTATGACCGGATCGCGAGGCGTGACGTCCTGGCGGAAGCGTGGCGGCGGGTGCGGAGCAACAAGGGCGCTGGCGGCATCGACGGCGAGACGCTTTCGATGATCGAGCAGCGCGGCGTCGAGGTCTTCCTCACGGAAGTGCGCTCGGCGCTCTTGGAGAAGCGGTACCGTCCGCGACCGGTGCGGCGCGTGTACATCCCGAAGTCGGACGGCAAGCAGCGTCCGCTGGGCATACCGACGGTGACGGATCGCGTCGTGCAGATGGCGGCGAAGATCGTGCTCGAACCTGTTTTCGAGGCGGACTTCAAGGCATCGAGCTTCGGCTTCCGGCCCAAGCGCAGCGCGACGCAAGCGCTGGAACACCTGCGCCTGTGCTGTGGGCGCAGCCAGCGCGCGATCGTGGACGGCGACATCGAGGGCTTCTTCGACGCGATCGACCAGAAGCGCCTCCTGGAGCGCGTCGCACGACGCATCAGCGACCGACGGGTGCTCAGACTGATTCGACAGTGGCTGCGTGCAGGCGTGCTGGAGAAGGGGGTGGTGAGCAAGTCGACCACGGGGACTCCCCAGGGCGGCGTGATCTCACCCCTCTTGGCCAACATCGTCCTGGACGAGCTGGACGAGACGTGGGAGCGGGAGTGGAGCCACCTGGGCGATCTTGTGCGCTACGCCGATGACTTCGTCATCGCGTGCCGGACCAAGCGCCAGGCGGAAGAAGCTCTCGCACGGGTGCAGGCGATCCTGGCCTCGCTGGGGCTGCGGCTGCACCCGACCAAGACCCGCGTGGTCGAGCTGCGCGTGCGAGGCGAGGGCTTCGACTTCCTGGGGTGCCACCTGCGCATCGTGCGCTCGCACTTCAAGGGTCGGACCTACCTCTTCCGCTGGCCGCGGTCGAAGGCGATGGTGGCGATCCGAGCCGAGATCCGACGGGTGACGAACTGGCGTCGATGGGGACGGATGAAGGACATCCGCGAAGTGGTCGCGGAGCTGAACCCGATCCTGCTGGGGTGGTGCAACTACTTCCGCACGGGCAACGCCTCGCGGCACTTCCGAGCCGTCGACCGGTACGTGACCGACCGACTGATCCGTCTCCTGCGTCGCCGTCGCTGCCACCAGGGCCGTCGCCGGAACCGTCGACGGATCCTGTGGCACAAGGTGTGGACGCACAAGCGACTGGTGCGCGACTTCGGACTCTTCCAACTGCTCGGCACGATCCGCTACCCCGGACCTTCGCATGCAGCCTGAGAACGTCATCGGTAAGCCGTGTGCGGGAAAACCGCAAGCACGGTTTGAACGGGGGCCTCAGGCGAAATCCCTCAACCAGAAAGTAGCCTGAGGTCTACCAATGAACGCGCTCCTCCTCGGACTGCTCATCGCTTGCCCCCAGGACCTCGGCACCGAGGCCTTCGTGCGCGCACCCGCGGACGCCGCCGTGCGCGCCGCCGACCTCGAGGCGACCGTGCGCTACCTCGCCTCGGACGCCATGCGCGGCCGCGAGACGGGCAGCGCCGAGCTGATGGCGGCCGCCGACGGGCTCGCCCGGCGCATGCAGGCGACGGGGCTCGCCGGAGGGGGCGACGAGGGGAGCTTCCTGCAAGCCGTGCCGCTCTCGCGCGTGCGCTACGCCGAGCTGCCGCGCCTGACGCTGGTGCTGATCGGCGGGGGACGGCGCGAGGCGGTCTGGGGCGTGGACTTCGACGCGGCCACGGGTCTGCTCGCGGCATCTTGCACCTCGACGAGCTCACGAGCGCCTTCAGCGATCCGATGGCGCATTTCAGGAAACTGTACGGGTGGGGAAACAACGACTTCGACGGCACGGTTCTGCTGGCG
>JANOGB010000588.1:0-3100 GCA_031413955.1 Planctomycetota bacterium
TTCCTGACCTGCGCCTTCTGCCTGGGCTTCAGTTGCCGCATGTAGCCCGTGCAGCGGCCTTGGTGCGTATTCCGGTGATGGTGAACGCTTGTTCCGGAGGAAGGTGAACACCTGTTCCGGCGATGGTGAACGCTGATCGGAGCGAAGCGACGTTCGGTTGTGTTCTCCTCGACCTCCTCAGTTCCGGCAGCCGACATCTTACATCCCTTCCTCAGCCAGAGAGCCCAGCAGCAGAGCCTGTGGGCGGCGCGCCGTGTGCGCCGTCCAAGGACCGGTGGGCGACGCGTCTTTTAGCGTCGTCCACGGGTCCGGCAGGATCCACAGGTTGTTTCCCCTCCGAGCGGCCTCGCAGGATGGCGCAGGATCGACGATCTCGGCCGGGTCCAACCCGTACACCCCCCCTCGTGACAGGCTCCCCGGCCGCGGCGGGGACACCTGTCGGAGCGCAGCGACGGGCCTCATGCGCCCGCCTTGTCCGGCTTTCTCGCCCGGGCTTTCGCCTCGCGGAGCGACCCTCCCTTCAGCTCGATCCGGTGGGCGGCGTGGACGAGGCGGTCGCAGATCGCGTCGGCCAGCGTGGCCTCCCCGATCGCCTCGTGCCACTGCTTGACGGGGAGCTGGCTGGTGACGAGCGTCGAGGCGCGCTCGTGTCGGTCCTCGAGGATCTCGAGGAGGTCGCGCCGTTCCTGGTCCTTGAGCGGGGTCAGGGCGAAGTCGTCGAGGACCACCAGCTCCGTCTTGGCCAGCCGCGCGAGCATCCGCCCGTAGGAGCCATCGCCGCGCGCGACCGCGAGATCGTGCTGCAGCCGCGGGGCCCGGGCGTAGAAGGCCGAGTGTCCCGAGCGGCAGGCCCGCTCGGCGAAGGCGCAGGCGAGCCAGCTCTTGCCGACCCCGGTGGGTCCGGTGATGAGCAGGTTCTGGTGCTCGCGGATCCAGCCACCGCGGCCGAGGGCGAGGACGACCTGGCGGTCGAGCCCGCGCGGGGCCTGCCAGTCGACGTCCTCGAGGCTCGCCTGGTGCCGCAGCCGGGCCCACTGGAGGCGGCGGGTCAGCTTGCGCTGCTCGCGGGCGTCGGACTCGGCATCGATCATCATCCCGACCCGCTCCTCGAAGCTCATCTGGGCGCACTCCGGCGAGCGGATCTGGCGCTCGAAGGCCTCGGCGAGCGAGGCCATCTTCATGGTGTGCATCTTGTCGATCGTGGCCTGGGTCAGCATCAGTCCTCCTTGCGGTAATAGCCCGCCCCGCGGATGTTGTCGTGGACGGGCAGGGTGAGGATCGCCTCGGATGGTTCGTCGAAGGGCAGGGCCTCGACGCCGGCGCCGAGGATGTTCTTGACGGTCTTGTAGCTCGGGGCGTGCAGCCGCTCGGCCCGCACCGCGGCCGCTTCGACACGCGCGGCACCATGACGCTGGGTGAGGCGCATGAGGCCCAGGCACGAGCGGTAACCCTGTTCGGGATGAGGGCGGCTCCTGAGGATCTCGGCGGCGACGCGCCCGGTGGCGGGGCCGGTCTTCGCGGCCCAGGCGATGAGGCGCGAGGGAGTCCACTCGGCATGGGCGCGGTGGGAACGGGGCATGTGCTCGGGCAGCGTGTGGAACCGGCCTCGCCCCGTCAGGCGGGGGTGGGAGGCCACGCGGCGGGAGCGGAAGAAGACCTCCACCGTTGTTGCCGTCGCCCGCGCCTCGACGCGCTCGTCGGCGAGCTGGTAGGGGACGGAGTAGTAGTTGTGGTCGACCTCGATGTGGTAGTCGATGTTGACGGTGCACTCCTTCCACTCGGCCATCTCGTAGCGGTTCGGGGGCAGGGCCCGCAGGGCGGGCCGGTCCAGGCGCTCGAACAGCTCGCGGCGGGAGGCACCGAGATGCTTCATCGTGCGGTTGTTGATCGCGCCGAGCAGATCGAGGATCGCCACGTTCATCTCGGTGAAGCTGAAGAACGTGACGTTCCGGAGCACGGCGAGGATCCATCTCTCGACGACCAGCACGCCGGCCTCGACCTTGGGCTTGTCGCGGGGATGGTGGGGCCGGGCCGGGATGACGGCCGTGCCGTAGTGGGTGGCCAGGTCCTGGTAGGTGCGGTTGAGGACGGGCTCGTACCGACACGGGACCGTGACGGCCCCCTTCAGGCCGTCCGGAACGAGGATCTCCGGCACGCCGCCGAAGAACTCGAACATCCGCACGTGCGCCCCGATCCAGTGCGGCATCTCCTGGCTCGGGACGGCTTCGGCGTAGGTGAAGCTGCTGGCGCCGAGGACGCCGACGAACAGCTCGCCGGCGATGGCCTCCCCCGTGCGGCGGTCGACGATCCAGGGCTTCTGGCCAGCGAAGTCGACGAAGCCCTTCTCCCCGGCCCGGTGTACCTGGCGCATGGGGGGCGACAGCCTGCGGACGAAGCGGTGGTAGTGCTCGCAGAACTGGGTGTAGCGGTAGCCCTCGGGGTGATCGCCCAGGTACTCGACCCACAGAAGCTGCAGGGTCACGCCCGGGCGGCGCAGCTCCTCGTGCAGGCGGGCCAGATCGGGCAGCGGGCGTGAGGGCGGGGCGCCTTGGCGCGGACGCGCCGCGAGCACGGCCCCAAGCCGGGCGTCATCGAACTCAGTTGGCAGCGGCCAGTTCAGCCCCGCCTTGGCCGCCTGGGCGAGACACTCGCAGACGGTCCCGAGCCCGATCGACAGGCAACGAGCGATCGCTCGTTGCGACAGGCCCCCCGCGTAGCGGAGCCTCAAGATCTCGCGTAAAAGCCTCATCGGTAGCCTCTTCGCCGGCATCGAGCGGGTCCTCCTCTGTGGGAGGCCTACTCTGACCCGACGAGCTACCGATCAGCGTTCAGAATCACCGAAACGGGTGTTCACCATCCCCGAAATCGGTGTTCACCTTCGACCGAAATGGGTGTTCACGTTCGACCGAAACGAGCGTTCACGTTGGTCCGAAATACGCAACTTCTATGAAATCCGCCTCAGGAGTAACCAGCCGCCGGTTCTTTCAGCCATCGGTAATAAGACCGCTCCCCTCGGCCAGACCCTGACGTTCTCCGTCTCGGCGACGGATCCCAACAGTGATCCGGTTATGTTGACGGCAACGCCATTGCCGCTTCCCGC
>JANOGB010000589.1:0-3373 GCA_031413955.1 Planctomycetota bacterium
ACCTTTCCGGCGATATCCTCGATCGCGTCTCGCTCGATGCGCTGCTCGGTTTGCCCGGGCCTCAGACCCCGGGCCCGAACGTGCCGCTGATCGATCTCGGCTTCGGCCCACACCTCGAACTCGCGGTCGGGGGGCAACGCGACGAAGCGCGCCCAGCCGTCGTCGCGGATGGGCGTCCAGCGCCAGTCGCGCTTGCCGTCGGGCTCCTCCCACGTCACGCGCGCCCCCCGCTCCTGCGGGCCGGGCACGTAGCCGACGATGCGCAGGAACAGCTGCGGGCCCGGGTCCAAGACGATCACCAGGTCGCGCACACCGGCGCGCGTCTCGACCACCTTCTTCTTCGCGTGCGTCGACCAAGCGCCGGTCCTCACGAGCAGTTTCACCGGACCCTGGGGGACATCGTCGATCTGAAATCGCCCGTGCACGTCCGAGTCCCATGCGGGAGGACTCTGCAGGGGCTTGGGGTAGCCCTCCACCTCGATGTACACGCGTGGAATCGGCCGGCCCTGTTCGTCGCGGATCACCCCCGCGATCGACAGGCGCGCGGGACAGGCACGATCGCCGGCCTGCGCGATGCCGACACCGGCGGCCATCGCGAAGGCGGCGAGGAACGAGGCGCGAAGGACATGGGTCATGACGCGCCTCCTCGCGGCAAAGCGACGAGTCCAGTGAGCGGCGCCGCCGCCATGGCTCTCAACGGTACCGCCCCGCCCTGTACGGGCCTATCGACCCCTCCCGACGAAGGGACCCGTACCAGCACCCGTCCGAGCACGGGCTGTGGGAGCGGCGTCGAATGCGGGGTGATCGGGAGCGTCCGGTCCGATCTCAGGCGCGACACGAATCGCCCGGGAGGGCCATTTCCTGGCCTGAGGGAGGGGGTTCGGCGCGTCTACCGGCGTCCGGGGACGGTGCTACACCCCCGCGGGTTCGTGCTCGCGGCAGACGAGGCGGGTGTCTGCCGCCCGTAGCGCCTCGCCGGTGAGCCCACATCGCAACCGCCCGCCGTCCTCATGGCGGAGGTGGCGACAGGTCCCGCAAAGGCCGAAGGTCCGGCCGCCCCGTGCCCGCTGGAGCGCCGTCAAGACCGCCTCGAGGCTCGCTTCAACGTCGTGGCCCAGAGCCGATAGCGTGCGCAGGAGGGCGTCGGGTCGCAGCGCCTGCGCCAGGAGCGCGTTGCCCCGCTCCGTCGGTGCCAGGCGTACGACCCGTCGATCGTCGACGTCCCGCCTCGCCGAGACGAGTCGCCGCCGAACCAGGTGCCCGACGGACTGGGAGACGGTCCCCTTGGTCGCCCCGAGCCACTCCGTCACCGCCGCGGGCGTATCGCTGTAGCGGTTGCACCGGGCGAGATACCGCAGGATCTCCAAGTGGACAGGCTGCAGCCCTGCCCCGACCGCCGTCGCCCGCTCCTCGACCCTGATGAGGCTCGCGAGGCGCTCGAGAAGGTCGTAGGCGCGGGCAGAGTCCACCTCCCGATCCTATCGGGTCAATACGATCTAGACAACCTCGGCCGGCTTCCCTAGGATCTGTTGGTATCGAGTCGATACTACGGTCACCCCTTCGGGCAGACTGGTCGACTCCGGAGGTCCTGCCATGGCGAAAGCTGTCTTCTTCCACGCTGGATGCCCGGTCTGCGTGAGCGCCGAGCGCCAGATCGCGACGGCCCTGGATCCCAAGCGCTACCAGGTCGAGGTCGTCCACCTCGGCAAGGACAAGTCCCGGATCGCCGAGGCGAAGCTGGCGGGCGTGGTGTCGGTGCCGGCTCTCGTGATCGACGGCGCCCCGTTCCACATCAACTTCGGAGCGAAGCTCTCCGACCTCGCGGGCGGCTCCAAGTAGCCCGGTTGCGGCAGGGGCCCGGCGCCAGCGCGCGCGTCTCAGATCGTGCCGACGCAGACGTACGACCTCTGGCCCTGGACACCTACCGGCCGTCTGCTCCCGCGCGCTGTCGCGAGCCGGGCACGCTCACGGTCCCGACGGGCGCCGTCGTCACGTCGGGACGGCCGATCTGACGATCACTGGGGCTTCCCCAGGGGGTCAGAACGGCCGCGGGCGGACGACCGGCAGGTGGACGGCGAGCTCGAAGTGCTCGACTCCGTGGGCGAGCGGCCGTCCGATCCAGGCCTCGAAGCTGGGCTGGTCGTCGGGGACGTAGCCGCTCGTCGGAAGCCAGGTCTCGAAGAGCCAGTCGAGCGCGCGCGCCTCGAGGGCGACGTCGCCGGCGAGCCGGATCTCGGCGACACGCATCGCCGGGAAGTCGTGCACCGACACCCCGTCCGTCGGGTCGGAGGGCCCAATGACGACACCGGCGTCGTAGCGGCAGTCGGAGAGCGCCGTGACCTCTGGGTCCTCCCACATCCAGCCGAGCCACTGTCCGCCAGAGAGGCCGCGCGCGTCGGCCCACGCGAGCATGCGCTGGTAGGCGTCGATCGGGCCCGTGCCGTGGAACGGATCGAGGACACGGACGTACGCCACGCGCCGCGGCGGCAGCCCTCGCAGCGTGACGACGAAGCCGTCGGGGTTCGCGCCTGGAGCGAGGCGGTCGCCGATGTGGTAGGGCTCCGTCGCGTTCGTCGTGCGGCGCAGGTCCTCGCGGTGCGCATCGCGCCACGCCCGGACGTCGAACGCGCTGGGCGCGACGCCGTAGCGCTGCCGGAAGCTGCGCGTGAAGTCGGACGACGACGAGAACCCGCACGCGAGCGCGATCGAGGTCAGGGAAGGTCGCGGTGTCAGCGACATCCGCGCGAGTGCGCGCTCGAGGCGCACCCGCTTGACGAACTTCTGGAGCGTCTGCCCCATCAGCGCGCGGAAGACGCGGTGGAAGTGGAATGGAGAGAGTCCGGCCACCGCCGCCATGTGCTCGAGGCGCAGCGGTTCGTCGAGGTGGCGAAGCACGTGGTCGACGGCCCGGTTCACGCGCGCGGCGTAGCCCGGCACAGGCGGGACGGGGGCTCGGGGATCGATGATCATGGGCGGAGCAAGAAGTGGAAAGCGCGGACGGACGGCCCGGGGCAGTATGCCCTAGCGCCGTCCCGCGTAGTGCGGGGTGGCCTCCGGAGGTGCCCCCGTGACGTTCACTCCCCCCGCCCGCGTCGCCCTGACTCTGGCCGCGGCGCTCGCGCTCGCGGCGTGTGATCCCGGCGAGGACGAGCCGTCCGGCGGCGGCGCAGCAGCCCCCCCCGTGGCGGGCGCACCCCCGGCCGCCTCCCCCTCCTCTCCCGAAAGGACCGCCCCCATGGAACTCGGAAACTTCTGCATGTGCCTCGCCGTCAAGGACCTCGCGACCTCGCGGGCGTTCTACGAGAAGCTCGGCTTCACCCGGGTCGCCGGCGAGGCGTCGCAGAACTGGCTCGTCCTGCGGAACGGGCTGGCG
>JANOGB010000590.1:0-5024 GCA_031413955.1 Planctomycetota bacterium
AGTACGCACGTCGACAGCAAGCGCTGGCCCATGTACGACTCCATGCTCCACGCGCGGATCGTCTTCCCGAACGTGAGCAAGGTCTACGACGAGCTGCCGAAGAACGTCCAGTCCAAGCTGACCCGCAAGGAAGCCGAGCGCCACGACACGGACTCGATCGTGGGCTTCCGCGTCATCAACGATGCCACGGGCGCGAGCGGCCCGATCCGCGTCAAGGACCGCCGCGAGATGGGGCCAGGGGGAACACGACCGTCGGTCGAGCGCGAGCGCCGCAACCTGCTGGACACGATCGCCGGCGTGGTGCTGCGCGAGCGCTGGGCCGCGCTCGCCGCCGACGTCCTCAAGGACACGCTGGAGAACGCGGCGGCCACGTTCTCGTTCTACGTGCGCCTGGCGATCCTGGCGCGCACGGGCGACGTCTCCTGCGCGGACGGGACGCAGAAGACGTACGAGGTGCTGGCGCAGCGGCACCCGCGGACGTCGCTCTACTACGTGAGCGCCTCCATCGCGCTCGTCCTCTTCAGCACGGCGCTGGCCGTCGCGGCGCTCGTACGTCGCGGCCGAGGGGGCGCAGCACGGATCGAACGCCGCACGCTGGTCACCTGGACTCCCGTGGCAGCCTTCGTGCTGGCGAACGCCTGCGCCTTCGCGCTGCGCGCCGACATGGTCCACATCCGCTACATGCTCCTCGCGCACGCGGCCTTCCTGGTGCTCGCGTTCCGCGGGGCGCTCGACTGGCTCACAGTCGAGAGACTGAGCCCTCCAGCGCCCGCTTGACCAGGTGCTCTTGCTCGGCGCCGTGGCGGCGGTACGAGCCGGTGGCCGGGCTCGAGGATTGCGGGCGGCCGGCGTAGCGCACTTTCCAGCCAAGATCGGCGAAGCGTTGCAGCAGGAACGGCCAGGGGCCCATGTTTTTCGGCTCTTCCTGGCACCAGACGAGCTCGGCCTCGCTCGCGCGAGCGACGACGGCTTGCAGCGCGGCGCGCGGGAAGGGGTAGAGCTGTTCGAGGCGCACGAGCTCGGCCTCGACGCCCTCGTGCGTGGCGCGGTAGGCGGCGAGGTCGTAGTGCACCTTGCCGCTCGAGAAGACGATGCGGCGCGGACGTGACGGGCGCTTCGGATCGGCGAGTACTTCCTGGAAGCCGCCGCGCGCGAGGTCCTCGACCGGGCTCGCGGACTGCGCGTCGCGCAGCAGCGATTTCGGCGTGAAGACGACCAGCGGGCGCTTGGTCGCGGCCAGGCCCTGGCGCCTGAGGAGGTGGAAGTACTGCGCCGTGGTCGTGCAGTTCGCGACCGTGGCGTTGCCGTTCGCGCACAGCGACAGGAAGCGCTCGATGCGCGCGCTGGAGTGCTCCGGGCCCTGACCGTCGTAGCCGTGCGGCAGCAGCAGCACGACCCCGCCCTTCTCGCGCCACTTCGCCTCGCCGGCGAAGACAAACTGGTCGATCGGGATCTGGGCCCCGTTGACGAAATCGCCGAACTGCGCCTCCCACAGGACGAGCGCGCGCGGGCGCGCCAGGGAGTAGCCGTACTCGAAGGCCAGCGCGGCCTCCTCGGACAGCAAGGAGTCCCAGGCCTCGAACGAGGCCGACGGAGCCGCGACGGAGGCGAGCGGCACGTGGTCCTTCTCGGTCACCTGGTCGCGGATGACCGCGTGGCGCTGGCTGAACGTGCCGCGGCCGGAGTCCTGGCCCGCGAGCCGGATCGGCACGCCCTCGGCGACGAGCGTGGCGAAGGCCAGCGCCTCGGCGCAGCCCCAGTCGAGGCCGTTCTCGCCGCGCACCATCTGCTCGCGCCGGCGTAACTGGCGCAGGAGGTTCGGGTGCACGACGTGGCCCTCGGGCATCTTGTTCAGGCGATCGACGAGCTCGACCAGTTTTTCGCGGGCGACTCCGGTCGCGGGCGAGGGTTGCTCCGCGTAGTCGCCCGGATCGTCGTCGTCCATGTCGATCAGCTTCTCGAGCGGCGGCTCCAGCGGCGGTTCGTCCGCGTTGCGCTGGCGTGCCTCGGAGAGCTCGCGCTCGAAGCGTGCCTGGATCTCGGCCAGCTCCTCTTCCTTCAGCGCGCCGCGGCGTCGCAAGAGCTCGACGTAGTTCTGCACCACCGTGGCGTGCTTGCGGATCCGCGCATACAGCACCGGCTGCGTGTAGGCCGGCTCGTCGCCCTCGTTGTGGCCCCAGCGGCGGTAGCAGACCATGTCCACCACCGCGTCCTCGGCGAACTCGCGCTGGTAGTCGACCGCCAGACGTACCGCGCGCAGCACGGACTCGGGGTAATCGCCGTTCGCGTGCAGGATCGGGGCCTGGATCGATTTGGCGACGTCGGTGCAGTAGTAGGTCGAGCGCAAGTCCTTCGGCCCGGCCGTGAAGCCGATCTGGTTGTTGACCACGATGTGCAGCGTGCCGCCGTTCCGGTAAGCGCGGAGCTGCGACATGTTGAGCGTCTCGGCCACCACGCCCTGGCCGGAGAAGGCCGCGTCGCCGTGGATCAGCACGGCCAGCACGCGCTTGCGCTCACGATCTCGCAGCTCGTCCTGCGCTGCGCGCGTCATGCCGCACACGACCGGATCGACGGCCTCGAGGTGGCTCGGGTTGGGCGAGAGCAGGACCTCGACCGTCTTGCCCGTGCGCGTCGTGTAGACGCCCTTCTGGCCGAGGTGGTACTTGACGTCGCCCGAGCCCTCGCTCGAGAGCGGCAGCTGCGTGCCCTCGTACTCCTGGAAGATCCACTCGAAGGACTTGCACAGGATGTTGGCCAGCACGTTCAGCCGACCGCGGTGAGACATGCCGATCCGGACCTGCTCCACGCCGCGCTCGGCCGCGCGCTCGATCAGCTCGGCCAGGGCCGGGATGAGCGTGTCCGCGCCCTCGAGCGAGAAGCGCTTGTTGCCCACGTACTGCGCGTGCAGGAAGCGCTCGAAGGTCTCGGCGCGGTACAGGCGCTCGAGCAGCTCCAGGCGGCTGGCGTGGTCGAAGGCGTGCTCCTTGGCCGGATCCTCGACCTGCTCGCGGATCCACCATTTGCGCGCGCGGTCGGCGATGTGCATGTACTCGACCGACCAGCGCCGGCAGTAGGCGCGCCGCAACACCGACAGGATCTCGCGCAGCGTGAGCTCGCTCTTGCCGAGCATCGCTGCCGGAAACGTGCGGTCGAGGTCCCAGAGCGTGAAGCCGTAGGTCGACGGATCGAGCGAGTCGAGCAGATCGGGCCTGTACTCGAGCGGGTCGAGGTCGGCGATGCGGCAGCCGCGCACGCGGTAAGCGTTGATCAGCTCCCACACCTTGGGCTTCTTCTGCGCCGTGTCGCGGCGCAGGTCGCCGTCGTCGGCGGCCAGCGTCCACGGCTTCCACGGCACGCGCAGCGCGCGGAAGATCTCCTCGAAGAGTCCGCCCGCGCCGGTCAGGAGCTCCTCGAGGCGCTTCAGGAACAGGCCCGACTCCGCGCCCTGGATCACGCGGTGGTCGTAGGTCGAGGTCACGTTCACGACCGGACCGACCGCGGCCTGCGCCAGCGCCGCGGGTGAGGCGAGCGCGAGGTGGGGCGGCACGCCGATCGCGCCCGTGGCGACGATGAGGCCCTGGCCCTTCATCAGGCGCGGCACGCTCATCTCCGTGCCGAAGCCGCCGGGGTTCGTGAGCGTGACGTTGGTGCCCTGGTAGTCGCTCGTCGTGAGCTTGCCCGTTCGCGCGCGCGCCACCAGATCCTCGTAGGTCGCACGGAAGGTCGCGAAGTCGAGCGTCTCGGCGGCCTTGATGCTCGGCACCACCAGCATGCGCCCCTTGGCAGAGTCGATGTCGATCGCGATGCCGAGGTTGACGTGCGCATCGGTGCGCTTGAAGGGCTTGCCATTCTGCTCGACGAAAGCAGTGCGCAGGTTCGGGAACTCGCCCAGTGCCCTGGCCAGGGCGTAGGCGATCAGGTGCGTGAAGGAGGCTTTGCCGAGCGCGCGCACCTCGAGGTGCTCGTTCAGGATCGCGCGGTTCTCGACCAGGGCCTTGGCCGGCAGCGTGCGGACGGAGGTCGCGGTCGGAATCTCGAGGGACTCGGCCATGTTGGCCGCGATCCGGGAGGCGACGCCGGTGAGCGGCTCGAGGCCGCTCGGTGCTTCTTCTGCCTCCACGCGCTCGGGAACCCGCGGCGGCGCTTCGGTGGCCGTCGCCGTCGAGGCGGCAGCCTCCTGGCGCGCCGCGGAGCGTTCCGAGCGCTCGTCGGCACGCTCGAAGAGCTTCCTCCAGGACTCGTCGACGCGCGTGGCGTCTTGCTTCCACTCCTCGTAGAGGCCCTGGACGTAGGCGGCGTTGACGCCGTAATCGCGTTCGAAGTCGAAAGGCATGGCGGTGGAGCGGGATTGTAGCGGGAGGGCCGCGCCGCGCGCTCATCTGGGAGCGCCGGGCTCCAGCCCGGCTCTTGGGTCTTCTCTCTGTCTTTGGAGGGCGGACATGAAGGAAGCGGAAGAGCCGGGCTGGAGCCCGGCGCTCCCAGATGAGCCGGAACCACCTGGAACTCTTTTCCTTCGCCGGATTCAGCACAGAAACCCCGAACAGCCACTTCGGCTGAGTGCCCATACGGATCGAAAAGGTTGCGAACTCTCGCGGAGCCACCTATCCCATGACCCACGCGTCTCTCCCCCGTTCCCTCTCCCTCGCCCTCCTCGCCGCCGCACTCTCGGCCTGCTCCAGCAGCTCGTCCGATGACGGCGCCACCGTCTCGCTGGCGGTGACCGATGCGGCCACCGACGAGCTCTCGACCTTCACGATCGGAGTCGAGACGGTCGAGCTCATCAGCGCGACCAATCCCCCGGTCAGCCTGCTGCAGATCCCCACGGCGGTCGACTTCGCCGCGCTGACGGATCTCTCGCGCGTGCTGAACATCGCCGACGTACCGCCCGACACCTACACGGGCGTCGAGGTCACACTGGTGTTCGACAACGACCGCGTGCACGTGAACGGCGACAACCAGCCGGCGACGCTGGTCGACTCGAACGACGCGCCGCTCACCGGCATGCTCACGCTGCCGATCGACTT
>JANOGB010000591.1:0-3405 GCA_031413955.1 Planctomycetota bacterium
CATGAACGCGCCGAAGCCCTTCAGGCTCCCGCGCAGCCCGTTGACTGAGCTGGCCTTTCTCTCGCGGCCCTTCTTCGTTTCGCGCGCCGCCGGGCTCGACAGGAACTTCGCCAGCGTCGTGGACGTGATCTGCGCGACGTCTTCCTCGGGCGCGAGCCACGCGATCAGGGCGCCGATGTGGCGCCGATACTGCAGCCGCGTGTGCTCGGATCGGCCGTTAGCCTCGAGCTGGAGAAGGAACTCGGAGAGAGCGTCGTGGATCTGCATGGCGGACATGAACGCTCGCCGCGCCAGAACCAGTGAGGCGGAATCCGAGAAACCGCGCGACGGAATAGGCCATGCATCGCGCGGTCCAATTCCGACAGATTTCCGACGCGAACCCGACAACGTTCCGACGGGCGCGTGGTAGGGCGCAACACGCGCTCCATTCGCCCGGAATCCCCGGGTTGGCGCCTTACACGAGAGAAGCAAGACACGCCCAATTGTCCTTGATGGATCCGCGCCACCAGAGCGAACGTGTGTCCATGAACACCACCCCGATCGCCTACGCCTTCAAACGCCGCCACGGCGCGCACCGCGTCCTCTGCCTCGCGTGCTGCGGCGAAGTTTCCAGCCTCGCGCTGGAGGTTCACGACACCGACGACGACCGCGGGCAGTTCGGCGTCCCGAGCGACGACGAGCGCGTGGTCGTGTGCCACGAGTGCGGTGAGCGCATGGACGTCGGGGTCCTGCTGCGCGTCTTGCCCGAAGAGATCCCCGTCCTGCGCTTTGCGCTCGACGCCGCGCTGAGTGCGATCTCCGAGGCGCACGCCGAAGACCGCGCGCAGCTCAAGGCGCTGATCGAACGCCTGGAAGCGGCGCAGAAGGGAGCACGCTCGTGATCACGAACGAGCCGCCCCCCGTCCTTCGCGAGGACGAGATCTACCTCGGCGACAACGGCCGGTGCTTCTGCGGGCGCATGCACCACGCCGGGGTGACCGCGTACTTCACGGGGCGCGACCTCTCGGGCCATCCTGTCCACCGCGTCACCGAAGCCGACCAGCGCGAGGCGCGGCGCGTGGGGGTGACGCTCGCGTGCGAGGGATGCAAGCAGTGAAGGTCCACCAGCTCATCGATCTGCTCTCCGAGTACAGCGCCGACGCCGAGGTCCGGATCATGCACCAACCTCGCTACCCGCTGGAGTCGACGCTGGGCGGCGTGGTGGGGGAGAGCGAGATCCGCGAGCACGAGGGCGGCGACCTGGGCGACGAGCCCGAGGTCGTGTTCTTGCTCGAAGGGAGCCAGCTCGGTTACGGGCGCAGGGCCGCATGGGAGGCGGCGGAGTCCAGGTGACCGACGAACAGGCCACCTACGCCCTGGTCAGCGCGCGGATCGAGCTGCGGCTGGCGGAGCTGCGGGAAGCCCTGGCTCGGCACGAGGCCGCGTGGCGCTGGGGCGAGCACGACGCCCTGGAGCGGATCGAGCGGGGGCTGGCGGAGCTGGTCGAGGATCTGCGGTGAACGAGAAGGAGATCCTGGCTCGCTACCGCGCCATGCGTCGCTGGGTCGAGCGCGAGAGGCGCAGGCTGGAGCGGACGGGCGCGCGGCCGAGTCAGCAGTACTTGCGGAGGTCGCGGCTGGTCGACGCCATCGATGCGATCACGCTAGGGGAACTCTTGGGGGAGCTCCAGGACATCGCGCGGCCCCGTCGCTAGTCTTCCTGGAAGAGGTCGCCTGCACGCCAGTCGTCCGGCCCAGAAGCGCTTCTGTCGCGTCCACCGCAAACAACCGCCCTTGTTGATGTTGTATCACCGATCGAGTTGGTATTGCCACCGGCGATTACCGATAGGCTCGCAAAAGAGCCGATGACATTGCGCTGCCCACCACACACGGTTGACTCCTGCCCTTGGATTTCGTTGTCCCGACCACCAACGATAACGCTGGCTTGACCACGGAACCCCGATCCAGTGTTCTCTAGGATGGAGTTCGAGTTGCCGCCTACAACGACGGCAGCTCCGCCCTGCACGACGTTCCCGCTGCCTCCTACTGCTACGATACTGCCTCCAAATTGGCATGAGTTGGTCGATCCACCCACCACAACAGATGTTGATGCGCCTGCAATCAAGTTCCCCGCGCCACCACAGATCGTGCTGAAGGAGCCGGTTGCGCTGGGCGCGACATAGTGGATGCGGCCGCCCGTCCCTCCGTTGATTGCACTGTGCACCGCATTGATGTCTATCTCGTTGGAGTAGCCACCGTTGATCGTCGAGTAGGCAGCGCGCGCCCTGTTCTCCGACCCCGCTGAGACGGATGCGTAGGGTGCTGAGATTGAGTTCTGGCTCCCTCCAAGCAGCCCGCCGTAGCTTGAGTAGTCATTACCACGACCGGTAACAATGCTGTGGGAACCCGTTCGATTGCTGGTCGTACCTGGTTCGTTGTAGCCGACGATCAAGTTGCCCACACTGTTGGTGACGGTAACTTCCAGTGAGCCAGGATCCGCAGGATTCCCGTTTGTTGCTCCGAGCCCGTTCACGATCTGCACGTTCACTCCAGTGAAGCGGATGGTCTTCGCCGTCCCGCCTTGCCCGTCGTTCACGTAGACGATGGAGATGTGGGAGAGTAGCTCCTTCAGCTCGGGTGGCGGAGGTGTGAGACCATGGCCCCTGGGAGGGGGCGGGTCTGAGACCTGGTGGGCCGTGCTGGTGAGGAGGAGGGTCAGGCCGAGAGCCCCGGCCCCGGTGATGGCAGACAAGGGATGGATCTGGATCGGCTTCATGGCGTGGAGCGGGCCCCAGTGCGAAGGAGCGAGATGGAGTCGAACCGCGTCTTGTGGCTCGTATTTCCTCCTGGGCCGCCGTCGCACTGCCGGCAGACGTGACTCGGAGTCTACAGCCCCATCCCGGCCAAGTGTGACTTATAGTCCGAAGACTCATCGTCCACGGTGCTCGACACTTCCCCCGTGGCCTTACGGGACGAGTGGAGCAGCCTTTGCAGGGCGTTCGGCGCCGCGGTGCGGGCGCGACGCGAGGAACTGGACCTCTCCCAGGAGGAGCTGGGATTCCGATCCGAGCTGGACCGGACCTACATCAGCGGGATCGAGCGAGGCGTCCGGAACCCGACGCTGAAGATCGTCGGTCGCCTGGCGAAGGCTCTTGGCACGCCGCCGTCCAGGCTGATCGCTGTCGCCGAGCGCCGCTGAGGCTACTCGGCGCGCGTGATCTCCCCCGTACGCATGTCGACCTCGTACATCGTGAAGTCCGGCGCGTCGGTTACGGCCCAAGCTGCAAGGGCGAGCGACACGACGCAATCATCATGCTGCCCGGACGGCGCGCCAGTCTTCACCGTGCCGGCGTCGGTAACCGTGTACTCGAAGCTCTCGCATTCGTCTACGAGCGTCGGGCACAGCTCGTAGCGCGGGAGCGTGATC
>JANOGB010000592.1:0-3413 GCA_031413955.1 Planctomycetota bacterium
CATGAACGCGCCGAAGCCCTTCAGGCTCCCGCGCAGCCCGTTGACTGAGCTGGCCTTTCTCTCGCGGCCCTTCTTCGTTTCGCGCGCCGCCGGGCTCGACAGGAACTTCGCCAGCGTCGTGGACGTGATCTGCGCGACGTCGTCCACGGGCGCGAGCCACGCGATCAGGAGACCGACGTGGCGGCGGTACTGGAGCCGCGTGTGCTCGCTGCGGCCGTTGGCCTCGAGCTGGAGAAGGAATTCGGAGAGAACGTCGTTGATGCGCATGTCGGACATGCACGCTCGACTCGGGAGAATCAGGGGAGAGGAATCCGAGAAAACCGCGCGGAACGAAACGTGCTCCCCGTGATCGCTGAATCCGGGAACTTTCGTGCGCCAGATTGCGGCCAAGCATCGCGCGGTCCAATCGCGATGGATTCGCGCGTTTTCCGCCTTACACGAGAGAATCAAGACACCCCCGAATGTCCTTGATGGATCCGCGGGACCCGAGCGAACGTGTGTCCATGGAAACGAACAACGCCAACGATGCCTACCGCGAAGCGCGCGAGCGCCTCGACGCGCGACTCAACAAGATCAACCACATCGTGCGCGAGCACGCGGAACAGCAGTTCAAGGACAAGAAGAGCTGGACCTTTGTTGGCGACCTGAACAACGTGATCGAGATCCTCGACCAAGCCATCGAGTTCATGGGCGGAACGAAGGAGACGACCACGTGAAGAACGCCGAGACGAACAAGACCTGGTTCGCGCGCGCGCAGGCGATGGCCGACCGCGCGATCGAGATGACGAACGACGTCCTGGCCGACGCCCGGCGCGCGCTGGCCGACCCGACCCGCTCGATGGAGTTCCTGCCCTCCAAGCTGGACGACGGCATCTACGCCGAGCACAAGCTGGCCCTCTGGACCGAGTGGAAGAGCGGGATCGACGACGCCACCAAACTGGGAACGCCGGGGGAGGCCGCGCTCGCGGGAACGAAGATCCTGCGCGATCGCTGCGAGGAGCGGCTGATGCGCGACACGGAGCACGCGCGCATGGCCGACCACGCGCAGCGCCGCGCGGCGCGGGAGTTCCACCGCAGCATGACGCGCATCCTGGTGATCGCCGGGCAGATCACGGAGCGAGACCAATGAACCCGATCGCCTACGCCTTCAAGCGCCGCCATGGCTCGCACCGTGTTCTGTGCCTCGCGTGCAGCGGCTCGGTCTCTGACCTCTCGTTGGAGGTCTACGACACGGCCGGCGACCGCGCGCAATACGGCTGCCCGAGCGACGCCGGACGAGTGATCGTCTGCCACGAATGCGGGGAGCGCATGGACGGCGGGGTCCTGCTGCCCGTCAAGCCTGAGGAGATCCCTGTCCTGCGCTTCGCGCTGGAGCACGCACTCTCTTCGATCTCGGAGGCGCACGCCGAGGACCGCGCGCAGCTCGCGGCGCTGATCGAGCGGCTGGAAGGGGCGCAGAAGGGAGCGCGCGCATGATTGCGAACGAGCCGACCCCCGTCCTTCGCGAGGACGAGATCTACCTTGGCGACAACGGGCGGTGCTTCTGCGGACGTCTCTGTTGCGCCGGGATGACCGCGCACTTCACGGGCCGCGACCTTTCGGGCCAGCCCGTCCACCGCGTCACCGTGGCTGACCAGCGCGAGGCGCGGCGCCTGGGCGTCAAGCTCGCGTGCGAGGGGTGTCGGCGATGAAGGTCCGCCAGCTGATCGATCTGCTCTCCGAGTACCAAGAGGACGCCGAGGTCCGTCTCGTCACGCAGCCGCACTGGCCGCTTGAACACGGCCTGGACGGCGTCGTCTCGAAGTCCGAGATCGACGCGTTCGAGGCCGATGACGACGAGGATGTGCCCGAGCCGGAGGTCGACGTCGTCTACCTGCTGGAAGGCACTCCGCATGGTTACGGGCGCAGGGCCGCATGGGAGGCGGCGGAATCCAGGTGAACGACGCCCAGGCCAGCTACGCCGTGGTCAGCGCGCGGATCGAGCTGCGGCTGGCCGAGCTGCGGGAAGCCCTGGAGAAGCACGAGGCTGCGCGGCGCTGGGACGAGCACGCGGACCTGGAGCGCGTCGAGCGCGGGCTGGCCGAGTTGGCCAAGGAGGTCGAGTGATGGACGTCTTCACCCGCTACGCGCGCCTGCGCGCCTGGGTCGCTCGGGAACGCCGCCGACTAGTCCACACGGGCGAGCGGCCGACGCAGCGCTACCTGCGGCGGGCGCGGCTCGTGATCGAGGTCGACGCGGTGACGATAAGGGAGCTGGTGCGAGAGATGCGTGCTATTCGCTGACAAGCGTCACTAGCCGATGGATCAACTTGGGACACGCTTACTTCGCGCGCTCCACAATCTGAGAGCATAGTTCGGCCTCCAGCGCGCCTGTCGACGTGCAGTCCTGATAGAAGGTCTGCCGGTCGAAGAGACGTAGCTCCCGGAAGCTCGTGTTGACGGTCAATGATGGACCGGCCTCGCCCCCACGGATGAAGACGTTGAACTTTGCCTCCCGCCTCTGGATGATCGCGATTCCCGGCGATCCGCAGTCGGCGTAGCCGCCCTGCATTCCGATCCTGACCCAGTCCGAAACGATGATCCCAGAATCCTTCTCGAGCGTGGCGATAGGCCACCCCTTCTCAGCGAAGAGCTGAACTGTCGCGGACCACGCCTTGTCAATGGAGCAAGGCATGGTCCATGTCTTTTGGAACTCATGAACCTTGGGGGGCGTTGCGCAGGCCACCATGAAGACCAAGGCCGCGAATAGAACTCCTAGGGGACCGAGCTGGATGGGCTTCATTGGTGGGACTTTCTGGTGGCACAGGGGCGCGAGGCGTGCGTATACCTCCCTCAGGGGCGCCCGGCAGTGGCGTCAGACCGTGACTCGGAGTCTACAACCCGCCTCCCGCCAAGTGTGACTCATAGTCCGAAGACTCATCGTCCACGGCCCTGGACACTCTGCCCGTGGCCTCACGGGACGAGTGGAGCAGCCTTTGCAGGGCGTTCGGCGCCGCGGTCCGCGCACGGCGCGAGGAGCTGGACCTCTCCCAGGAGGAGCTGGGCTTCCGGGCCGAGCTCGACCGGACCTACATCTCGGGCATCGAGCGCGGCGTGCGCAACCCAACGCTGAGGATCGTCGGTCGCCTGGCGAAGGCTCTTGGCACGCCGCCGTCCAGGCTGATCGCTGTCGCCGAGCGCCGCTGAGGCTACTCGGCGCGCGTGATCTCCCCCGTACGCATGTCGACCTCGTACATCGTGAAATCTGGCGCGTCCGTAACGGCGTATGCCGCGAGGGCGAGCGACACGACGCAATCATCATGCTGCCCGGACGGCGCGCCAGTCTTCACCGTGCCGGCGTCGGTAACCGTGTACTCGAAGCTCTCGCATTCGTCTACGAGCGTCGGGCACAGCTCGTAGCGCGGGAGCGTGATC
>JANOGB010000593.1:0-23139 GCA_031413955.1 Planctomycetota bacterium
TCGTCGACTCTCGGAGAGCCGAAGGCCCGGAGGCCCCATCCGCTCTGGATTCTTCCTCTGTGCTCCTCTGAGTCCTCTGCGCCTCTGTGGTCTTGCTGGATTCTTGCTCGGCCAGCAAGCCGTTGCGGAATAGAAGATCAGGGCCGGTCGAAGAAGCCGCGCACGACCTCCTGGAAGCGCCGGTGGCCCTTCTCGAGGAGGATGGCGTGGCCCCCGTCTGGCAGGACGACGTAGCTCTTGTCCGCGCTCTTCAGCCGGCCGAAGAACTCCAGCATCTCCTCCGGCGTGGAGACGAAGTCCTGCTCGGGCCGGATGACCAGGGTCGGCACGCGGATCGCTTCGGGATCGAGCAAGGGCAGCTTGGTCGCGACGTCGATCACGGTCCCGTTGGGCGAGCGCGGATCGGCCTGCAGCGCGGCCTGGACGTAGGCCTCGAGCACGTCCGGCTCGAACTGTCCGTCGATGAAACCGTTCCGGGCGCTCTCGGCCGTGTTGATCCGGTACTGCGTGTCGGGCAGAGGCGTGTTCTTCCATTCCGGCATCCCCCGCCACACCGTCCCGTACAGGACGAGGCGCGCGATGCGCTCGGGACGCCGCGCGGCGTAGAGCCCGGCGATCTGGGTGCCCCACGACCAGCCCAGCACCTTCACATGGGACACCTCGCGCAGCTGGCACACGTACTCGACCGCGGCTTCCAGGTCGAGCGTGGCCGAGGCCGTATCGGACCAATCCTCGTCGGTCTCGTCCGACAGCCCGTAGCCATGGATGTCGATGGCCCACACGTCGTAGCCGTGGCGCGCGAGGTGATCCATGAGCGAGTAGTCACGGATCTGCAGGTCGAAATCCGGCCGGCCCGACCAGGTGGCACCGTGCACGAGGATGGCCACCTTGCCGGCCCGGGCCGCGCGCGCTTCCTGCCCGCTCTGACACTTCTGCCACAGGTGGATGCGCAGCTTGTCGCGCAGCACGAAGTGACTCTTGCCCGCGATCGACGGTGCGCTCAGCGCCCTCTCCGACAGCGGCGCCTGTCCGCAGGCCAGCGCAGTCCACGCACAGCACCCGAGGAGCAGCAGCAGCCAGCGGAGGAGGCGGCGAGGGTCCATTCGGTAGTCCAGGATGAGCGCACGTGGCTGGCTGTCGAAAGAGTCCCGGCCAGTCGGCGGCCGGCGCGACCACCCGGAAGCGCGTGGGATGCTCTTCGGCGCGCGAGGTCCGGTCAAGCAGCAGGATGACCCAGCAGTCCGGTCCCGCCGTTTTCTGCAAGAATCCGGGAGATGCCCGCGCCCCTCGCCGAGCCCGAGCTGCAGCGCCGGCCCTGATCGCACCGCGCTCGCTCGCTACCCTCTCGAGGTCGTGAGCGCGCCCCCCTGGTATCGAGACGGCCTGCGCTTCGCCTGCACGCGCTGCGGCAACTGTTGCACGAGTGAACCGGGCTCGGTGCGAGTGAGCGCGGAAGAAGCCGCTGCGCTCGCGCGCCATGTCGGCCTCGATCTGGCGGCCTTCTACGAACGCTTCACGCGTCTGCTCGACGACGGCGCGACCAGCCTGACCGAAAAGCCGAACCACGAGTGCATCTTCTGGAGCTCGGATCAGGGCTGCACGGTCTACGCGCTGCGGCCCGCGCAGTGTCGCGCCTGGCCCTTCTGGCGTCGCAACGTCGCCAGCCCGGCGCACTGGAGCGCGGCGGCGCGGTCCTGTCCAGGCATGGATCGAGGCCCGACCCTCGACGCGGCCGGGATCGCACGCACGGCGGCGAACGACGGCACTTCCAGCTCGATCCCGGGCGCGGACGAGCGGTGAGCTCGATGGCTCGAGCGGAAACGCCGGGCGGCGTCGGGCAGGCGACAGCCAGATGGGCGCGCTAGTGACACTAGCTAGCGCTGCGCGGAAGGATCCGGCTGCGCCTCGCGCTGGAAGCGTTCGTCGCCTGCCTCGTCGCCGGACAGGACGTAGGCGAGCAGATCGAGGACCTCGTCGCCCGCGAGCGTGTCCAGCAGGCCCTCGGGCATGCGCGACAGCCGATGCGGCCGCCGTTCCGCGACGGACGCGGCCGGAACGCATACACGTACGCCCGAGGCTTCGAGCACGACGAGCTCGCCCTCGCGCTCGGACTCGAGGCGGCCGACGGCGAGCAGTTCGGCGCCGTCCTCGTCCGCGCCCCACAGCTCCAGGTCGCGCCACACGTCGGGCACCTCGCGCGAGGGCTCGAGGAGCGCGACGAGCAGGTCGCGAGCGGAGAAGCGTCCGGCGCAACCGGTGAGGTCCGGGCCGAGGTTCGCGCCCTCGCCGGCCAGGCGGTGGCACTGCGCGCAGCTCGCGGCCTCGTAGGCGGCGCGGCCGCGCTCGAAGGAACGAGCGCGAGCGACCTCGGCCAGGCGCGGCTCGAGCTCGGCCACTGTCCAGGAGTGGACCGTCCAGGAGGTGACCGTGGACCGGATTGCGGCGCGTGCAGCGACCGGCACAATCTCCGCAGCGGGGACGGGCCCGGCGTCGAGTGCGTAGCGCCCGAGCACCTCGCCGCGCATGGCTTCGAGGTAGCCGCGCACGCTCAGGCCGCCCGTGGCGCCGACGAGCTCGCGCTCGAGAGCCCGCATGAAACGGACCCCGATGGATTCCTCGAAGTTCACGTCGAGCGTCCGCCAGGCGTTCAGGATGGCGATGCGTTCCTCTTGCGTGTCGGCAGCCTCCAGGCTCGCGAGCGCGCGCCCGGCCACGTCGGCGTCCAGGTACACGAGCAAGTCGAGCAGAGCGCGATCGAGGCGCGCGTCGCCGCTCGGATAGGCGGGATCGAGGACCTCGCGGATGCGCACGCGCTCCGTGTCGCCCACCTCGAGACGAAGCAGGGCGAGCTCGAGCAGGCGCAGAGCATCCAGTCGTTGCGAGCCTTCGGGCGTGGTCACGAAGATGCCGAGCGCGCGCTCGCCGAGCTCGTGCGCGTCGGTCGCGGGCTCGCCGTGCACGAGCGCGAGCAGGCCCTCGAGGGAAGAACGCGGGTTCTCCTCGGCGCGCAGCAGGCCTTCCCAGGTGGCTGGCTCCAGGTGTTCCAGCGCGATCCGCGCCGCATGACGCACGAAGCGATCCGGATCCTGGAGCCCCGCTAGCGCGCTCCGGGCCGCCAGCGCCTCGCTCTCGTCCCGACCAGGACCGAGGTCGGGCAGCCGCCCCCCGTGGATGCGTTCGAGGGCTCGACGGCGCTGGCGCGCGAGCTCCGCGCTCGGATCCGTACGCGGTGGTTCCTCGGGCGGACTCGCGCCGTTCCATGCGATCCGATACAGCCCCGACTGCGTCTGCCGCCCGCCGATGGTGAGGTAGAGCGCCCCATCCGGCCCGACGACGACATCCGTCACGGGCAAGGGCTCGCCGCTCGCGAAGACCTCGTAGCTGCCGCGATAGCTCGCGCCGTCCGGCTCGAGGTGCACCGCGAACACGCGCCCGTAGGCCCAGTCGCAGGCGAAGAGCGCCTCCCGCCACGGCGCGGGGAAGTGCGTGTGCGTCCCGAACACGAGCCCGGTCGGCGAGCCGAGGCCGAGGTCGACCGCGCTCGGCAGCGCGTCGAAGCTGTCGGCTGGCCAGTTCTTCGAGCCCGCGCGCCAGCCGTACTCGCCGCCGCTCACGACGTGCAGCACGCGCGTCGGCTTGTACCAGGGCAGGCCGAGGTCCCACTCCATGTCCGAGTCGTAGGTGAAGACCTCGCCGTCCTTTGAAACGGCCAGGTCGTAGGCGTTGCGAAAACCGGCCGCGACGAGCTCCCAGCTCTTGCCCTCCGGATCCGTGCGCGCGATCCAGCCGCCGGGGGCGGTGATGCCGACGGCGTGGCCGTTCGGATCGTCGAGCGGCCACAGGAGCGCGTCCTCGGCCCAGTTCTTGGGCCGGCGGTAGTGTGCGAGCGGCTCGGGGAGGGGCGTGAAATTGCCCGCCACGACCAGCAGCGACGCCCCATCCGCGTCGAGCACGACCGCGTGCGGCCCGTGCTCGCCGTCAGCGTCGAAGGCGCGCAGGCATTCGACGCGGTCGAGCTCGCCGTCTTCGTTCGAGTCGCGCACGCGGTAGAGTCCGCTCGCGAACTCGCCCGCCGCGCTGACGACCACGTAGAGCGAATCGAAGGCCCACAGGAGTCCGTGCGCCTCGCCGAGCGCGATCGGGAGCGGCGTGACGCGCGTCTCAGCGCTCGATCCGAGCGGCGGCACCTCGATCCGGAAGACGCCGCCGTACTGGTCGCCGGCGTAGAAGCGCCCGCGTGGATCGACGGCCAGCGAGACCCATGAGCCCTGCGTCGCGAGCGGGACCGAGTAGAGCCGCTCGACCGTGAAGCCGGGCGGGACATGGATCGTTCCGGCCTCCGGCGCCTCACCCGCGGTGACGACGTCCTGCCCCAGCGTTCCCCAGGGCGCGACCCCGAGCTCTCCGAAGCTGCGTGCGGGCCGCCAGGCGGCGCTCTGGTCGAGCCAGTGCGCGAGCGCGTCGCCGGCCAGCTCCTCGCCGTCCTGCAGGCAAGCCTCGAACGACTCGTCGCTCGCGAGCACGAAGCGCGCACCGCCCTCGAGCTCGACCGTGAGCCCAAGGACCAGCCCGGCCTCGCTCTCGTTGTTCTGGCAGCGCACCAGGAGCTCGTTCTCGCCCGCGTGCAGCCACGGCGTGACGTCCACGCGCAGCGCGCGCGTCCAGTCGTCGCTCGTGGCCACGCCTTGTCCGCCGAGCCAGGCATCCAGATGGTTGTCGCCCGAGATCCACAGCTCCGCTCCCACGGGTGCGCGCGCGAGCTCGAAGGAGCGCCGGAACCAGGCGGTCTGCTGGTCGGCTACCGCGACCGGAGGCCAGATCCACTCGGGCCGCGGTCCGGCGGCGGGCGCGGGACTTGCTCCGCCCAGCCGCCGGAGACGGACGGCCCGGAACTCCACGCGCATCGGCGGGCCCTGGTGCAGCTGCAGCGCAAGCGTCCCGCGCCGCGCCGCCTGGGCCGGATCGAGATCGATCGTCTCGGAGAAGAGCTCGTCGTTGACCTCGAGCGTGAGGCGCGGGCCGAAGGCGGTCACGCGCAGCCGGTTCCAGCGGTTCACGTCGAGGCGCGCGAGCAGCGCGGCACCGTCGGCGAAGCGCTCGACGGTCTTCGCGCCCAGTGCATCGAGCACCACGCGCTCGCCGCGCCGCGTGACGATGCCCCGTCCACCCTGCTCGTACAGCCCGCCGGTCCAGTCCGGGCCGGTCTCCAGGTCGGCCTGGTAGCCGGTGACCGCCGCGCGCGACTCCGCCCGGCTGCGGAACTGCACGCCCGAGTTCGCGCCCCCGGCTTGCGCGGGGAAGCGCCATTCGAGCTCGAGCACGAAATCGGAGAGCTCGCCGCCGCACCACACGAGGTAAGTTGTCTCCGCGCACGGGATCCCGGCCGTGCTCTCGCCCACGATCGCGCCCTCCTCGACGCGCCAGAAGCGCGGATCGCCTTCCCAACCCGCGAGGTCGTGCCCGTCGAACAGCTCCTCCTCCGCCGCCGGCTCCTGCGGGTCGGGCGCGGCTGCGCAGGCCGTACAGAGCAGACAGAACGAGAGCAGCGCGCGCGCCATGGCTCACCACTCTACTGGCCTCCGCAGAGGCGCGCCCGTGCGGCTCAGGTCCCGAGCAGCGCGTGCACGCGGCTCGTGAGCTCGAGCAACGCATCTCCGGCCGACGTGCCCGGCGGCGGCGGCACGGGCAGGAGCAGGTTGTTCTGCTCGAGCGGGTCGGCCGCGAGGTCGAACAGGTGCATCGTGCGCCGATCCGTCCAGTCGTAGATCAGCTTGAAGCGCCGATCCCGGATGGCGATGCGGTGATCGAGGTAGGGCGGCGCGGCCGCGTTGGTCACGAACTTCTCGACCACGAGATGGGTGCGTCCCGACGGGCGCGGTGGGTGCTGGAGCAGCGGACCGAGATCGAAGGAATCCTGGGCCACGTCGGGTGGGAGCGCGCTCACCCCGGCCAGCGTCGCGACCGTGCGATAGACGTCGGTGATCGAGACCAGCTCGCTCGCGATGCTCCCGCGCCGCTCGGGCGCCACCGCGCGGCCGGCGACCACGAAGGGCACGCGCACGCCGCCCTCGAAGAAGGTCGTCTTGACGCGGCCCGGAGGCCAGTAGCGGTTGACCGAGTTCGGCGTGCCGTTGTCGGCCGTGAAGATCACGGTGATGCGCTCGTGCCAGCGCGGGCCCAGGCCCGCCAGCAGCTCCCCGAGCTTCGTGTCGAGGGCCTGGATCGCGGCGTCGAAGCAGGCCCGCGTCCCGACCGGACACCCCACGCACTCGGGGCCGCTGCGCACGGACTGGAGCGCGCTCGGCGGGTTGTGCAGCACGTCGTAGGGCAACTGGGGCGCGAGCGTGCAGAACCAGCGCCCGCGGCGGGACGCGATCCACTCGGCAGCCACGTCGAAGACGCGCCCCGGCAAGTACTCGGCCGAAGGCAGGCCGAGTCCGGTCGCGCCGTCGCACACGCGCTCGGTCCAGTTGCAGTACTCGTGCGCCTCGAGCCTGGCGAACAGGGTGCCCTCGAAGTGCTGGAAGCCGTGCAGGGCCGAGGGCGCGCACGGCGCGCTCGTCCGCGTGCGCTCGAGGTGCCATTTCCCGAAGAAGCCGGTCGCGTTGGCGACCGGCGCGAAGGCGTCGAGCATCTCGGGCAGGGTGAGCTCCCCGACCGGCAGGCTGAAGCCGCCGCTCTCGATGACGTTGCCGATGCCCGTGCGAAAGGCGGCCCGACCGGTGAGCAGCCCAGCGCGCGCTGGCGAACACTTGGGCGCCGCCCAGGCATTCTCGAAGCGCACGCCGAGGGTCGCCAGCGCGGCGAGGTTGGGCGTGAGGTCAGCCGGAACCGCTGGATCCAGGCCGTAGAGCGGCAACGCCTCGATCCCGAGGTCGTCGGCCAGGACGACCAGGACGCTGCCCTCGTCCCCCACCGGCGTCGACGGCCGCGAGCGGGCTCCGCCCGAACCCGTTCCCCCCGGGCCCAGCTGGGCCGCCAGCAGGGCGAGCGTGGATAGGGCGAAAACGGCCGCCATTTGTACGAACGCGCATTGTACCCGAGGCCCTCGGAGGCGACAAGCGCAGCCAGCTCACGGCGCCTGCGGCAGCACGAACGGCTCGCGGTGGCTGCCGGCCAGCAAGGCGTTGGCGCTCTCGTTCTCGCGCACACGGCCCTGGGCCGGATCGAGCGCCAGGCTCGGGCCGAGGGTGAGCTCGTGCTTTGCGAGGTCGACGCCGTTCGCATCGAGGTGCGCGAGCAGGAGCTCGCAGGAGGGCAGCAGGGTGGAGCTCTTCATCTCGGCCAGCAGCGCGCTCCCTGACAGCAAGCGCCCGCTGCGCTGCGAGGCGTTGCCGAGGTGCACCAGCGTACTCGAGCGCACGCCGACCTGGATGTCGGCGGCGAGATCCTCCACGCGCCGGCTCTGGCAGGCCGCGATCCAGTTCGCGAACGGATCGCCGCCCTCCTCCCAGCGCTGGATCTCCTTGCCATCCGAATCGCAGGCGCTCGCCCCCGTGTAGCTCGGGATGCGCAGCGTTCCGCCCGCGCAGTGCACGACCACGCCCGTGCGCACGCCCAGGAACTGGTCCATGCCGGCCAGCCAATCGCCCTGCTGCCCGGAGATGTTGCGCGGCAGGCCGCGCACCTCGAACAGGAGCGGCACGGGCTGATAGGCGTAGAACACGAGCTGCGCGTTGGGCGTCTCGCCGTCGTCCTCGTAGCCCAGGCGCGCGCCGAGGCTGAGCACGCTCGGCGGCAGGAACTCCGCGCCGAGCACCCAGCGCGCGACGTCGAGCTGGTGCACGCCCTGGTTGCCGAGCTCACCGTCGCCGGTCGCGAAGAACCAGTGCCAGTCGTAGTGCAGGCACGCGCGGCGCAGCGGCACGAGCGGGGCCGGACCGCACCACAGGTCGTAGTCCACGCTCTCGGGCAGCTTCTGGTTCCCCTCGACCGTGCCGATCGAGGGTCGCGGCTTGTAGCACAGCCCGCGCACGAGCTTGAGCTCGCCCAGGTTCCCGGCCTGCAGCCATGCCAGCGCGGCGCGGAGAGCGGGGCTGGCGCGCGACTGCAGGCCGCTCTGCACGATGCGGCCGTACTTGCGCGCGGCGGCCACCACGCTCGCGCCCTCGCCCAGGGCGTGCGTGACCGGCTTCTCCACGTACACGTCCTTGCCGGCCTGGCAAGCCCAGATCGTCTGCAGGGCGTGCCAGTGGTTCGGGGTCGCGAGCGTGACCGCGTCCACGTCCTTGCGCTCGAGCACTTGCCGGAAGTCCGTGTGCAGGCCGGGGCGCAGGTCGCGCTCGCGCAGCTTCTTCGACTCGCGCAGCAGCACGGCGTCGTCGACGTCGCACAGGGCCACGATGCGCACGCCGGGGAGCGCGTGCAGTGCCGCAACGTGCTCGGCCCCGCGGCCGTTCAGCCCGACCACCGCCACGCGCCACTCGTCGCTCGGGCGCGCCAGATGCGGGATGCGCGTGCTCCCGAGCGTTGTCAGCGCGCCCCCTAGCAAGCTCCGGCGCGTGAGCATGGTCGAGCGGGTCCGAAGCGCGGGCCCGCGTCAGAAGCCCAGGCCGACGAAGGCCGTGAGCTGGTAGCCGTCGACGTCCGACTCGATCGCGTTGAGGTCGACGTCCGAGCCGACCAGCGCGCGGCCGTCGAGGCCGAGACGAATGATGCCGATCGTGAACGCCGCGCCCACGCGCAGGTAGTAGGCCAGCACCTGGTCGTCGTCATCGGCGGCGGCCGTATCCAGTCCGCTGTCGACCCAGGTCGCCCCGACCGAACCGTAGGGCTGGATCAGGATCTTCCACGGCGTCACACGCAGGCCGACGAAGTAGTCGTCGACGGTCAACTCTCCGGTTCCGCTGGCATCGTCCTCGGAGTGGAACCAGCCGCCCTCGACGCCCAGCCAAGGCAGATCCACTTTCAGCACGCCGTCCAGCCCGTACACGATCGGGTTGTCGACGTCGTCCCAGTTGTCCGCATCGAGGAAGCGCGTGCCGCCGTAGGCGTTGACCGAGTGCCCGGCGCCGATGCAGGCGGACGAGGCGAAGGCCAGCGCGAGGACGAGGGCGTACAGACGGCGACGTGCGGTGGGCATGAGTCTTCTCCGAATGAGGACGAAGCCCAAGTCGAGCCTCGGAGAGTGGCAGAGTCAACAGGCCCTGGCAGGTTCAGCCCGGCGCGGAGCCGCGCTCAGGCCTTCAGCCCTTGGCCTTCTTGAGGCCTCGGCGCCCGGCGAAAGCCTCGATGTCGCCCGGATTGCGCAGCATCTTGTCGACCTCGCCCAGGTGCCGCTCCTCCTCGGCGATCATCTTGCGCGCGTACTCCTCGAGCATCACCGAATCGTCGGCCGCGGCCGCGAGGAGCTGCCGGTAGAGCGTCAGGCTCGCCTGCTCGTGCTCCAGCGACTCGCGCAGGATCGCGCCGATGTCGTGCTCGTGGGTCTCGAGCAGCGGCCCGATCCCGAGCGAGGGGTGCGCGCCGAGCTGCGTGACCAGCTCGCCGGCCTCGGTCGCATGCAGCATCGAGGTCTGCGCCTCGCCGCGCAACCAGCTCACGATCGGGATGCGGTTGTAGCCGTAGACCATGAGCGAGTAGTGCGTGTAGCGCACCACTCCGGCGAGCTCCATCTCCATGATCTTGTTGAGCAGGTCGACGACGGCTTGCGTGTTCATGGGAGGCGACTCTTTCGTTGGCGGCGAGACGGACACGGAGCGCGCGGCGCGGCTGCTCCAGGGCGCGGGAGTATACCGCGTGCCCCGCCTCGCTCCACGCATCGCTTGTTCTGGGACTAGCCGGTCGAGCCGGCCTCTACTCGACCGAGCGCTCCCTGTGCGCCTTGCGGCCGCCGCGTGGGATCGAGGTCGAGCACAGGCGGCTCTGGTGCAGGCGTTTCGCGAGCTCGACCGCGCGCTCGAGCAGGGCGCGCGTGCCCTCGCGCAGTTCCTCGCTTGCCTGCACCGCGCGCACGTTGTTCTCCATGTCCTCGGCCGACCAGCCGCGGCTGTGGGCCACGTAGGGAAACGGCGGGAAGACGCAGCCGATCTCGGCGAAGAAGCCCAGCATCGCGCCGGCCACGGCCTGCACGTTGTCCTGTCCGCCAGTGATGATGAAGCCCGCGACCTTGTCACGGATCAGCACGTTGTCGCGGATCGTGATCTGGTTCTGCACGCAGTTCATGCGCTCGACCATCTTGTGGTAGAGCGAGCTGGCCGTGCCCCAGCGGATCGGCGTCGCCACCAGGATCACGTCCGCCCAGTGCACGATGCCCTCGTAGACCTGCTCCATCTGGTCCTTGGGGTCCAGCTGCGTGATCGAGCACGGCCAGGTGCAGGCTGACGCGCTCTTCGAGTAGAAGCCCTCGCAAGCGCGAAAAGAGAGCTCGGCCAGCTTCAGGAGGCGCGTCTCGAGCCCGAGCGCGGTGCGCGCGTGCTCGAGCGCGTTCACGAGCAAGAGCTCGGAGGTCGACGTGCGCGGGTGCGCCGGGTCCATGTTCGTGGTGGAGATCCCGAGCACGCGCAGCGGCCCGTCGTGCCGTTCCGGCTCGCGCTCGAGCGGGTGCGGATCGTGGTGCACCTTGTTGCGCTTGGTGACCGCCTCGCTGCTGACCAGCACGCGCCCCTGCTCGACCTTCACGTCGTGCCTGGGCACGCGGTCGGCCTCGTAGCCGGGCTCGCCCTCGCCCGTCACGCGATGGAACTTGTAGTAGTGCCATGGACACACGACGTACTCGCCCTCGAGCTTGCCCTGCCCGAGCGGCCCGCCGACGTGATTGCAGACGTTCGAGACCGCGCCGAAGCGTCCGCCCTGGCACGAGAGCGCGACGGTCTTCTTCCCGAGCACGACCTCCTGCAGCGTCTTCCTGCCGAGCTCGTCCGCGGGGCCGACATCGATCCATTGCTCCTTGGCCATCGTGATCTCTTTCCGGCGATTCGATCGAGGGCGGTGCGCCCGTCGTGGGGCGCAAAGCTTACGTTCCGGCCGACATCCACGGGCGGCCTCCTGCCGGCCCGAGCGCACAGGCGCTAGCCTGTGCTCCAGCCCCCGCGCCCAACGGCGCACTCCGCCATGACTCGAACCCTCGGCGCCGCCGGCCGGCGCGTACTGTTGCGCTCGCTCGCGCTCTTGACCTGCATTGCCCTCGCGCACGCCCAGGACGCGCCGCCCTCCAAAGACGCCGTTGGCATGGGCTCGCCGCTCGCCCTGCCGCCCGGCGCGAGCGTCGAGTCGATGTGGCCCGCGCCCACGGCCGAGGACTGGCAGCGCCCGGTCCTGGTCCACTGGCAGCGGACGCTCGAGGACGCGTGGAAGGTGGCGCAGGCGACCGGCAAGCCGATCCTGGCGTGCGTCAGCATGGATGGCGAGCCGGCCAGCGAGCACTTCGCCGGGATTCGCTACCGCGAGGAGGCGACCGCAAAGTTGCTCGAGCCCTACGTGTGCGTGATGGCCTCGGTCTACCGGCACACGCAGCGCGACTACGACGAGCAGGGCCGGCGCGTCTTGTGCCCGCGCTTCGGGAGCGTGACCTGCGGCGAGCACATCGCGCTGGAGCCCGTGCTCTACGAGAAATACTTCGACGAGAAGCGCATCGCGCCGCGTCACATCTTGCTGGAGCTCTCGGGCAAGAGGACGTACGACGTCTACTACTCGTGGGACACGGCCACCGTCTTCACGGCCTACCGCGAAGGCGCCAAGAACCGCCCCCCGCCGCGGCCGGAAGTGCAGAACGACTTGCCGCTCGCCGAGCGCATTTCGAGTGCGAGCGTCCTCGAGCGTGTCGCGCTCGAGACGGCCTACCAGCGCAGCAGCCGCGAGGTCCGGCGCGAGCTGATCACTGCCACGCTCACCCACCGCGAGGTCGACCAGATCGACCTCCTGCGCCTGGCGATCTTCGGGCTGGACCTCGAGCTCGCGCGCCTGGCGCGGCACGCGCTGGCGAGCGCCGACTGCGAGGGCGCGGTCGACCTGATCGCCGAGGCCCTCAAGCTTCCCATGCAGGCGAGCGAGCGCGAGGAGCTCATGGCCGCCGCCGCGCGCCTCGCGGAGAAGTACCCGCGCGCGCGCACGCTGGTCGCCGTGCACAGGGGCATGGCCGAGCCCTCGAAGTGGATCGACGTGACCGGCTGGTCGCAGAACATCGCGGCGCAGTACCGCGCGGCCGCGGAGCACGCCCAGAGGCCGGCCGCGCGTATCGAGAACGTGGCTGCGGCGGCCGAGGCGCGTCCGGCGGATGCCGCGGCCCAGCTCGAACTGGCCGAGTCGCTCCTCGCCCGCGCCCAGGATCCGGCCAGCGAGCAGCGCTTCGCCGCGCTCCTGTTGACCGACGCGCGCAACGCGGCCCTCGCGGCCGAGAGGCTCGGCGCCAAGGGCTGGCGCCTCGACGCTGTCCTTGCCACGACCGCCGCGGCGCAGGGCGATCGCGACGAAGCCCTCGCGCGCGCGTTGGCCGCGGTGGAGGGCGGCATGCCGCGCGCTGGAACGGCGCAGGAACGCACGAGCGTGACCGTGCTCGCGCTCTTCGCAGCGGCGCGCCAGCGCGCGATCGCCAAGTCCTACCGCGAGCGCACGCAGTGGCCGCCCGAGTGGCTGGCGGACATCCACGCCGCCTACGCCGTGCTCGCCCAGCACCCGCTCGGGACCGACGCGAACGTGGCCGACGGCTACGACTTCCTGCGCTGGCTCGGCGCGACCACGCGCGCGAACCAGGCGCTCGACGAGGGCCTCGCGCGCTTCTCCGGGTCGTGGAGCCTGCACGAGCGCCTGCGCGGGCGGATCCTGTGGGAGCAGGGCCCGGACGGTCTCGAGGCCGCCTACGCGGAACGGCTCGCGCGGCCCGATGCACCCGGCGATCTCGAGTGGTTCGCGGGTTACGCCGCGCTCGTGGCCGCCGAGCACCACCGCCGCGCGGGCGCGAGCGACAAGGCCCTCGCCGCCTACGAGCGCGGTATCGCGCGCTTCGAGCACGACGCCAAGGCCCACGCCGACCACCTCACCAGCGCCGACCACTACGTGGCGCTCGCGCGCGCCGGACGGGCGCGCGTGGAGCTCGAGCAGAACGCCCTCGAGCGCGCGACGAGTGAGATCCTGGCGGCGCTCGCGCAGGCACCCGAGGCCGCGGCCGCGCTCGACGGCCTCGGCATCGCGCCGGTCGAGACCGCGCGGATGATCCAGACCCGCCTGAGCCAGGGCGGCCAGCCGGAGCTCGCGCAGTCGATCCAGACGACTCTCGACGCGATCGACCCACGCTACCTCGAGTTGCCGGCCTTCGAGCGCGGGCTTACGGGCGCTCCGCGCAGCGGCGGCGGATAGGTACGGCGGCGAAAGGGAGGTGCCTGGCTCGGTTTTGCACGAGTCCGCCGGAACCGCCGCGCACTCCTGCGCGAACTCGGACTCGCGCGAAACCGTGCCAGGCTCCGTACTTTCGCCACTAGCTAAGCTAGTACCGGAACGGCAGCCGCAAGAACTCGAGCGCCAGCGGCTCGGCGTCCGGGTCGAAGCCGTCGCCGTCGGCGTCGAGCTCGAACTCGACCTGGAAGCGCACGAATGCGAGTGCTCCCGGCGCGAGCGCGTCGAACTCGGCCACGTCCCCGGTCCAGTCCACCAGCGGGTCGACGTCGTCCGCGTGACCGCTGCCATCGTCTGCGGCACCCTGGAACAGGATGCGCACGTAGTGGGAGTCGGGCAGGAGATCGACGCCGAGCGGACCCTGGCGCACTCGGAAGAAGCGCGGGACCAGCGCGAACTCGACCTGGCCAGCCCCGCCCAGCTGCGCGGCAAGCTCGCCGAGCGGCGCGAGCAGGTTGCCGACCGCGAGCACGAGCGCGGACGACCCGTCGTCGTAGCGCGCGCTGGCGATCGTGAAGTCCGTACGCCGCTCCGGATCGGCGGCGTTCGCGAAGCGCAGCGTCTGCCCCTCGAGCAGCGCTGGCGTGCGCAGGTAGACGTCCGGCGAGATCGGCTGCGCGCTCGCGCGCAGCGGCGCGAGCACGGGCCCCGAGAGCCTCAGGCTCGAGCCGTCGGGAAGGAACTCGACCCCGGGCTCGGCAAGATTCTCGGGTCCGAGGATCGGTGTCGGCTCGACCACGCGCCCACCGCTCGTGCGAACTCTCCCCTGGTCTTCTCCGGGCGCGGTCTCGAGGCCGTCGAACAGGAAGGCGAGCGTGCTCTCCGGCCCGCTGGCGCCGCCCTCCCCGGCGGCGGCGAGCGGAACCCAGCGTGAGCGCGCGCTCGAACGCGCTCCGGCCAGGAACAGGATGTGGGGCCGCGGCTGGCACACCTTGAAGAGCGGATCGGGCTCGGTGAGCGCGTCGAGAGGCAAGATCACGTTCGAAGCCGGATCGCCTATCGCGCGCTCCGGGTTCGTGACGTGGAATTGCACGACACCCGGTCCTCCCACGCCGCCGGATCCCCGCGAAGAGGGCGGCTGGAGGGCCCGCGGTCCTCCGATGGCCTGGATCCAGCTTCGCGCCACGATCAACGGACCGCCCCCCGTGAAGTCGATCGCCTCGGCCGACTCGAGGATCACCTGTCCCCCGGAGCCCGAGCCTCCGCACGTACCTTCGGAAGTCTGGAAGGGGGCGCCCCTGCAGGCTCCGCTCCCCCCATTGGCGCGGATCTGCCCGCGCGGGCCGAAGACGATCGGACCTCGCGCGCGGATCACAAGCGCGCCGCCGCCGCCGCCTCCGCCGCCGCCCTCCACGACTCGCGTGGGAACCGGGGGCAGAGGAAGACCGTCCGCCGCGATGGAATCGCCGCCATTCCCCCCGCCGCTGCCGGCGTGGATGCGCTCGAGCTCGCCCCGGCGCCGCCCGACGACGGTGCCGCTCGCGTCGACGATCGGCTGCACGCCGTAGAAATCGTTCGAGGGGTCGCCGTCGAGGAAGACCTCCGGGCCCGTGGCTCCGCCCCGAGCCGGAGAGAGCCCGCTTTCCACGCCCGTGCCCTCGTCCGCACCGTCTCCGCCGCGCTCTGCGCTCAGCGGATCCCGGTCGTTCGCGAAGCGTCCGCCTCCTCCCCCGCCACCGCGACGCGCCAGGGCGCCCAGAGTCTCGGGCGCGAAGCCGCTCTCGCCGCCCCCACCGCCAGCCTCCGCACCGAAGGCCCCCGAACCCGTGTTCCCCCGGGCGTCCACGCCGGGGTTGCCCGAACCCCCGGCTCCACCGCCCCCGGCGCCCAGGCCTCCCTCTGCGGGGTTCGTCCCGGAGGCGGGCAGGTCCGGCGCGTCGAAGCCGTTCGCGTTGATCAGGCCGCGGATCGTGACCGTGCCCGAGGCGTGTATCACCATCGGGTTCGGACCGACGACGCGGACCTCGCCATTCGCCTCGACCAACAGGTTGCGCAGCGCGACGAAGCCGCCGCTCGTCTCCTGGACCATCGTACGTACGCCGTTCGGACCGCCCGCGATGAGGGTCGAGGTCGTGTCGAACGTGAACACTTCCCTGGAGCGCACGACCCAGTCGAACTCCCTCAGCTCGGGAGGGAGCGCGACGATGCCGGGACTCGAGCGCAGCTCGCCCTGGCCCCACAGCGCAGACTCGGTGCCGAGTGCCGCGACGGGATCCATGAGCGAGAGCGGGCTCCCCGCGCCGAAGTCGAACTCCTCGTGCAGCTCGTCCGCGACCGCGCCCGCGGGATCCAGGCTCGTGAACGCGACCGTCGTGACCTCGGTGATCACGAATGAGTCGAAGGGTGTCGCTTCGCCGACGAGGTCCTGGAAACCGGCCTCGATCTGGACGCGCACGAAGCCTCCCGGTGGGAACGAGCCGAACGGGACGAGCCGCACGACCGGGTCGCCAGGGCGGCAGTTCGAGAGGAGCTCGGCGCGTGTCTCGAATGCGCGCCAGCCGGAGGGGACCAGCGTCGCGTTGTACTCGAGCCAGAGGTGCGCGAGGTTCGCGGGCGCGCTGTCGATCACCTGATCGAAGACGACGACGAACGCCACGTGCGTCGCAGGATCCCCGAGCAGGTTGAGCGGCGCGCGGAAGGCGCTGGGCGTTCGCCCGAAGACCGGACCGGCCTCGAAGAACACTCGGTTCGCAGGATCCTCGCCGAGCTCGAGGTAGCACGCCAGGCCGGCGCTCGCGCCCGCGGCACGCAGGAGCGGCGCCGGCGCGCCGGGCTTCTCGTCGTGCAACGTGCGGGCGAGGTCCGCGATCGTCTCGAACGCGAGCACGACCGTCTGCGCGAGTGCATTCCCGGAGAGAGAGCGCAGGACTGCGGCGGGATCTGCGCCCGAGTCCGTGCCCGCGAGCGTGACGAGATAGCGCGCGCCCGGGGTCAATCCCGCATCGGACAGATCGTCGGCCTGCGGGCAGCTCGGAAAGAACACGACCACGCGCTCGTCGGTGCCATCCGCCGCGCCGTCGCCATTCGCGTCGATCGCCTTTGCGGCGAACGTTCCGGCGGCCGGCACGCCGGCCGAGGTCCGGATGTGGATCGATCGAATGCTCACGCTGGCGAAATCGATGCGCTGCTCGAAGGCGAACTCGATCGGCCGATTGCATTCCCAGAGCCCGAAGTCCGGCACCGAGATGCTCTGCACGACGAGCGCCGCGGAGTCCGATTCGCTCCGGCAAGCGGCCAGGGCGAACGGGAGGATCCAGGAACGAGTCGAGGGACGATCCATGGGGAACGGCCCGGAGTCGGGATCCGGGGCCTTCGAGTGCGGAGGCTCCGGGCCGAACGACCAGGGTAAACCCACCCCTGCGGGAACAGGCTCCACAATCCCCTGCCGCTCTTGGAGCCGCGCCGGGAACAGCTCGTTGACACACCAGGTCCGTCCCGCGAGCCTGCTGCGCCCGCGTGAACGCGCTCCTCCTCGCGATCCTGGCGTACGTCGCGCTGCAGCTCGCGATCGGGTTCTGGGTCTCGCGCCGCATCCGTACCGAGGACGACTACCTCGTCGCCGGGCGGAGCATGGGGCCGCTGCTGGCGAGCGGGACGATCTTCGCCACATGGTTCGGCGCGGAGACGTGTCTCGGCGGCGCGGGTGAGGCCTACGAGAACGGCATCTCGCTCGGCACGAGCGAGCCCTTCGCCTACGGGCTGTGCGTGGTCTTCATGGGGCTGGTCTTCGCCGTCCGGCTGTGGAAGCTGCGCCTGACGACGCTGGCGGATTTCTTCCGCGCGCGTTACTCGCGCGGCGTCGAGCAGCTCGCGGCGCTGCTGATGATCCCGACCTCGCTCCTGTGGGCCGCGGCGCAGATCCGCGCTTTCGGGCAGGTGCTCTCGTCGGCGGGCGAGCTCGAGACCGAGCTCGGCATCGCGCTCGCGGCGGCGATCGTGATCGTGTACACGACCTGCGGCGGACTGCTGGCCGACGCGATCACCGACCTGGTGCAGGGCGCGTGCCTGATCGTCGGCCTGGGCGTGGTCCTGTTCGGCGTCGTGGGCGCGGCCGGCGGCTGGCAGGCGACGCTGGACGCGATCGGGCCGGAGCGCGTGGCGCTCGTCCCGCAGCAAGGATCCTCGCTGGCGCTGCTCGAGGCCTGGTGCGTGCCGATCCTGGGTTCGGTCGTGGCCCAGGAGCTGGTCGTGCGCGTCAGCGCTTCCCGTTCGAGCTCGGTCGCGCGTGGCTCGGCCCTGGCCGGTGGTTTCCTGTACGTGCTCGTCGGCAGCGTGCCGGTGTTCCTCGGGCTCGTGGGCGCCACGCTCCTGCCTGGGCTCGAGGATGGGGAGTCCATCCTGCCCGAGCTCGCGCGCCGGCACCTCTCGACCCTCGGCTACATGCTCTTCGCCGGCGCGCTGGTCTCGGCCATCCTCTCGACCGTCGACAGCACCCTGCTCGTGTGCTCGTCGCTGCTCTCGCACAACCTCATCCTGCCGCGCCTGCCCGCCGCGAGCGAGCGCGCCAAGGTACGCCTGGCGCGCTTCGGCGTGGTCGGCTTCGGCCTCCTGGCGTACGCGCTCGCCCACCGCAGCGAAAGCGTCGCTGCCCTCGTCGAGCAGGCTTCCGCGCTCGGCAGCGCGGGCCTGTTCGTGATCCTCCTGCTCGGGCTCTTCACGCGCCGCGGCGGGGCGCCGAGCGCATACGCGGCGCTGTTCGGCGGGCTGGCGACCTACGTCGTCGCCAACGCTCGAGACGCGGAGTTGCCGTTCTTGCTCTCGCTTGCCGCGGCCTTCGCGGGTTACGCGCTATTCTCGGCGCTCGGAGCCCGCGCTCCCGCTCAGTCGCTCCCGTAGCGCACGGCAGCCGACGGAATCGAAGGGGCTGAAACTGAAAGGCTTCCTCCGCCCCCCAAAAAAAGAATCCTGCGCGGCGGTCGCGGCTTGCCGAGTGTAGCTACGGTGGCTACAATTGCACCCCCGCATGGTCACTGTCGGAACGCGCGATCTCAAGAACCGCCTCTCCCACTACCTGAGGCTCGTGCGCAACGGCGCAACCCTGGTCGTCACCGACCATGGCAGGCCCGTGGCCATGTTGCGCCCGCTGGAATCGGACACTGCTTCGAGCGAGCAGCGCTGGGCACGGCTCGCAGCCCTCGGCCTGATCACGCTCCCGAAGCGCAGCCAGTGCGGCCGCTTCAAGCCGATGAAGCTCAAGGGAGCTCGCCCCGTCTCGCAAGACATCATCGAGGATCGCGGTTGATCCGCTACTTCGACACCAGCGCGCTCGTGAAGCGCTACGTGTCCGAACCGGGCAGCGCCAAGGTGTCGGGCTGGCTCGCTGAACCATCGGAACGTGCGGTTTCGCGAGTCGTATTGGTCGAGGCGATGTCGGCCTTCTCCCGCCGCGTGCGCGAGCGGGACCTGACTCCTGCCGCGCGGGTCCGCCTGTGGCGGCAGCTCGAGGAAGACCTCGAGACCTTCGCGCTGGTCGACATCAACGCGGCCGTCATCGACCGCGCCGCAGCCCTCTGCACGCGTCATCCGCTGCGGACGCTCGACGCCGTGCACATCGCGAGCGCGCTCGAACTGCTCGAGGGCCTCGACGACGACGTGAACTTCGCCTCGGCGGACAAGAACCTGCTCCGGATTGCAGGACAGGTTGGATTGGTCGCCGAGGACCCGGCGGCCTGAGTTGCGGCCCAGGCCGACTGGCTCAGTTCCCGAGCTCGAGGTCGAGCGCGTTCAGGAGCTCGGCGCCGCCGCCCACGCTGCCCTGCTCGACCGCGTTCGCGACGATCGTGCAGCGCTCGAACCTGGGCTTGGCGGAGCCGGAGACGTGCACGTCGGCACCATGGACCGCAACCTGGCAAGAAGGATCCACCGTTCCCGTCGATGATCGTGCTCCCCGGACCGGACTCGCTGCGCACGGTGATGGCCTTGCCGAGGAAGTCGAGCACCTCCACGTAGCGGCCGGGAGCGACGAGCACCGTGTCGCCATCCTGAGCGAGCTCGATCCCGGCCTGGATCGTGAAGGTCTCGAGCGGAACCCGGATCGTGTCCTGAGCCAGGAGCGCGGGCGAAAGACCGACGAGAACTACGTCGTCCTCGCCGGAAGGCCCGACGAACTCAATTGCCGCGCTGCAGCACCCAGACGTTGCGGTAGCGCACCGGGTTGCCGTGGTCCTGCAACAGCAGCGGACCGAGCGGGGCCTCGCTCCCATCGCCCGCGGCCGTCGGGCCGTCGACCTCGACGTCGTCGTGGATCTGAATCCCGTTGTGCCAGACGGTCAGGCGCGCGTTGGAGGTCTTCGCACCCGCGGCGTCGAAGCGCGGCGCGGTGAACTCGATGTCGTAGCTCTGCCAGCGCTCGGGCGCGCGGCTGGCGTTGACGGCGGGAACGTGCTTGCCGTAGATCGCGCCGCAGTCGCCGAGGCCGAGCTCGAGGCCGTAGGAGTCGAGCACCTGCACCTCGTAGCGGCCCTGGAGGTAGACGCCGCTGTTGCCGCGCGCCTGGCCCGTGGCGTCGGGCATCGCGGGCGTGGAGAATTCGATGTGATACAGGCCATCGCCGAAGGAGTCCTTGCTCACGAGATCACCCGTGCCGGCCACGACTTGCGCGGCCTCGCCGACGAGCTTCCAGGCAGCGGCTCTTCCGTCCGCGTGTTGCCAGCGCGAGAGATCGTTCGGGATGGCGTCCGAGGCCTTCGTGGAGAGGCCGAAGAGGATGCGCGCTTCCCGGGGCGGGCGCGCGGGGTAGTCCGGGCCGCGGATCGCCCAGGCGATGCCGCCGAGGAGCAGCTCTTGGAAGTCCGTGTTGCGCCAGACTTCCTCGCGGTGGCCGAGAGCGAGGTAGAACACGCGTCCCTCGCCCCAGTCGCGCGTCCAGGCGAGGGCGTAGTCCTGGTCCGCGCGCTTGCCCAGCGCGAGATCCACCGAGCTCGGGTCCAGCGTGAGCAGCACGTTCAGCGGATGGCGGCGGAAGTTCCGGAACTGGTAGATCTCGTCGCTGAGCACGAACGGCTTCTTGCGTTGCCCGAAGGCCATCTCGCGGGCGTGCCAGCCCAGCGCGCGCGCATCCTCGAAGTGCACCGTGACCTCCTCGTGCCACGGGTGGCCGTCGAAGGTCCCGCCGATCATCTCCATGTAGGGCGCGTACTCGTAGAAGGTGTCGGTCGCGCAGTGCACGCCGACGAATGCGCCGCCGTGCGCGATCCAGTCCATCAGCGCCTGGCGGTTCGCGGGCGAGAGCGGGAGCTCGCCGGTCGTCATGAAGACGAGCGCGGAGTAGCGCGACAGGTTGGCCGCGTCGAGATCGGCACAGTCCTGCGAGCAGGTCACGCGGAAGCGATCTGCGGCGAACTGCGTGAAGAGCTCCTCGGCCGGAGCGAGCTGCCCGGGCTCGGGCCGCTTGACGACGTCGTGCACGAAGCCCGCCGAATGCGTGAAGAACAGCACGGGCCGGAGGTCGATGTTCCCCTTGACGCCCGCGCCCATGACGCCGTCCAGCTCGTCCTGGTCGGAGTAGCCGCGGGCGCTGGTCTGCGGAAACGAGAGCGCGGGAACGAGAGCGAGCAGCGGGAGCACGACGAGCACGGGTTCAATCCTTCGACGGGGTCTTCGCGGGCGGCTCGCGCAGCGCGAGCAAACCGAGCGACTGCAGATCCTCGAAATAGCGGTTCACGTCGGCCTGGCTCACCGCGCCGTGCTCCGCCGAGTAGGCAGAACGGATCGCACCGAGCGGCAGGCCGAGATTGGCGAAGTTGAGGAGCTCGAAGCGGCGCTCGCTGTCCTGGAACGGGCACTCGCCCGCCGCATACCAGGCGGCGCCGTCGGCCGGGAGCGCGCGCGCGGGGAGATCGAAGGCCAGCGGACCGCGCGTCGCACGCAGCACGACGCGCGCCTCGGGCCCGCGGAGCTGCGCCCGGAGCTCCGCCAGGCCGCGCCGTCCTTCGCCGGATGGAAGCGGGAGGCCGAGCTCGATGGCCAGGGCCTTGCGCATGTTCTGCACGCGCTCGCGCAGGCCTTCCGCCTGTTCGTGCAACAACTGCGCGAGGGGCGCGGCAGCGCGCGCCGACAGGTTGCAGGCCTGCACGTGCGCGAACACGCCCTCGAGCAGCGTGCCGAGCGCCACCAGGGCCTCGTCTGCTGCCTGCGCCCGGAGCGGGAGCGTCTCCGGCGCCAGGCGCGCGAGCCGCGCACGCACGGCCCCCGCGCCCTCGTCGAAGCGCGCCAGCGCGTCGGCCGAGGCGGCCCAGGCGAGGTCGAGGGCCTGACTCTCGCTCAGATTCGCGAGGTACCACAGCGCGCCCGCGGCGATCAGCTCGCAGCGCTCGAGCTCGACCGGATCGACCTTGTCGGGCGTGTCCTCGGAAGTGTGGTGGGTGTAGTCGGGCGCGTGCGAGAACATCACGCTCGGGATCCCGCGATCCAGGAACATCATGTGGTCGCTGCCGCCCGAGAACGGCACCTGGCGGTAGTGGAAACTCGAGCGGCTGCCTCGCGGCGTGCGCACCTCCAGCGCGTCCACCATCGCCGCCATGTCGGCCACGACCGCGTCGAGCGCGCCCGGGACAGCGAGCGGGCTGCGCGTGAGGATCAGGCGCGAGTGCAAGAGCTCGGTGTCCTCGCCGACCATGTCGAGGTTGAGGTTGGCGAGCACCACGCTCTCCTGACCCTCGGCGCGCGTCGGACCCAGCACCTCCACGTGCCCGTCCAGGTAGGCCATGGTCCCGTGCCACTCGGGCACCCACAGGAAGCGCAGCGTGCGCTCGGGCGCGGGCAGGCGCTTGGCGTCGATCAGCTTCCGCAAGGTGCGCGCGATATCAAGGTTGGCGGCCGAGCCGCTGGCGTTGTCGTTGGCCGATTCCTTGGGGTGATCGAGGTGCGCGCTGAAGAGCAGTTCCTCCTGCGCTCGCGTGCGACCGTCGATCTTGGCCACCACGACGCCCATCACGAACGGCTCGAGCCCGACGCCCTCGACCTTGCCGCGCAGGACGACGCGCTGCCCGGCTGCGAGCAGCGCGCGCAGCTTCTCGCCCTGGCGGTTCGTCAGGTTGAAGCCGAAGGTCGTGCGCTCGAGCTCGTCCGGCTTCGGCCACATGCCGGTGTACTGCAGCATGTCGGGGTGCTCGGCCGCGCGCTCGTCGTCGAGATAGCACACCACCGCCGCGGCGCCGTGCGCGAGCACGGCCTGGCGGTGCACGCTGCCGCCGTAGCCGGTCGCGAGCACGAACTTGCCCTGCACGTCCTGGCCGGCATAGTCCGCCGCGCGCGTGCCGTCGCCGACCCACACGAGCTCCGCCGTCACGTCCCCCGGATTCGAGTAGGTGACGACGCTCATCGCGCTCTCGGGGAAGCCGAGGATGCGCTCGTCGCGCGGCTCCAGCATGCGCAGCTCGGCCGCGCGGATATCCCAGCCCGAGGGCGACTGCCAGGTCTGGTAGTGGATCTTCCCGTCGGAGGGATAGGTCTCGATCCAGGCGTGCTCTTCGTCGAAGCCGAACTCACGCAGCTTCGCCAGCACCCACTCGGCCGCCTCGTGGTACCCGCGCGAAGCCTGGATGCGATGGTGGCGCGTGATCGCGATCACGTACTCCTTGGCGAGCTCGCCCGAAAGCTCCTCGTGCAGCAGCGCGCGCACGGCCGGATCGAGCAAGTTCCCCTGCTGGGCGCCGGCCAGCAGAGGGGCCGCGAGGAGGAAGAGAGCGGGGATCCAGCGCACAGACGCAGGATAGCGGATCCTCACCTGGGAGCGCCGGGCTCCAGCCCGGCTCTTTCTTCTTCTTCTTCTTCTTCTTCTCCGTCGTCGTCTTCAGCCCGCAAAGAAGA
>JANOGB010000594.1:0-14502 GCA_031413955.1 Planctomycetota bacterium
GGCTCTGGTTCTTCTCTTCTCTTCTCCGACTCCGGAAGAAGAGGAAGAACCCGAGCCGGGCTGGAGCCCGGCGCTCCCAGGTGAAATCAGCCGCGCTCGACGTCCCAGACCTGGGCGCCGAAGTGGTCCCAGGGCAGGCGCCCTTCGTCGCACTTCTCGTCGGTCGAGAACTGGACGTCGACGAAGTAGATGATCGTGGTGGGCGTCGCCGGGCGCAGGTTCTTCGCGCCGTGCGCGACGCCCGGCGGGATGCGCACCAGGCGCGAGTTGCCGTCGCCCAGCACGATGCGCTGCACCAGACCCTCGGTCGGCGAGCCCGTGCGCACGTCGGCCACGACCAGCAGCAGCTTGTCCGCGGGCGGCACGTACCACACGTCGGTCTGGCGCTTGTGCAGGTGGAAGGCCTTGATCGCCAGCGGCTCCATCGTGCTGTAGTTGATCTGCAGCGCCTGAAAACCCTTCAGGCCCTGCACCGCTCCGCCGTCCAGGCGCGCGAGCTCGGTCATCGAGCCGCCGTCGTCGTTGAAGCGCTTGAGCTGCACGATCTCGAGGCCCTCGATCGCGCGTTTGGGCTTGTAGTCCTGGACGGCGTAGCGCTTGGCTGCTTGGTCGTTGAACTGGCTCATGGTTGGAGCGCGCGAGCCTAGCCCCCGCGCGCGGTGGGAGCAACGCAGGGGCGCGCGTACACTCTTCGCCCTCCAAGGAAGCCACCATGAGCCCCACGCGACAAGACCAACGCTCGTGCCCCGCCGTCCGCAACGAAGAGCTCGTCACCCGTTCGGTCGAGGAAGCCGAGGGCCTGGACCGCCTGTTCGAGGACAGCCTGCCGGCCTTCGGCGGCTCGGACGTGCGCCGCGTGTGGCAGTTGCTCGACGAGGCGATCGGCAAGGGCATTCCGATGTCGCTCGCGGTCTCGGGCCCGGTCACGCTCTCGGGCCAGCACCTGACGTGGCTCAACCCGCTGCTCGAGACCGGCTGGTTCCTGCTGGTCTCGACCACCGACGCGGTCTGCTACCACGACGGGCACCGCGCCCTGAACGGCGCCGAGAAGCGTCCCTTCTTCCGCGTCAGCCGCCACGGCGACGACGGCGCGCTGCGCGACGAGAGCACCATTCGCGTGACCGACGTCGGTTTTCCGGAGGAGACGCTGCTGGAGCAGGACCGCTTCATCCGCGCACTGCTCCAGCTTCCCGAGTTCCAGCGCCGGATGAGCGGGCCCGAGTTCCGCTTCCTGCTCGGCCAGCGCTACGCCGCGCAGGAGAAGGCGAACAAGGCCCCCGAGGGCCTGCTCGCGCTGTGCACGCGCAAGGCGATCCCGATCTTCGTGGGCGCGCCGGCTGACGGCTCGGTGTTCCTGAACTCGGTCTACCTGTGGGCGTTGAAGGAGTGTTTCGGCGACGAGTTCCTCTTCGAGCTCGACCTCAACCAAGAAGTCTTCGAGAGCTGCGCTTTTCACCGCTCTGGCACCAAGGAGCACGGCGCGATCGGCACGCTCATCCTCGGCGGCGGCGTGCCGAAGAACTTCAACTTGCAGCCAGAGCCGATGCTCTCGCAGATCCTCGGGCTCGAGGGCGTCCCCGGATATCTCTACGACGTCCAGATCACCACCGCGCCGCTGCACGACGGCTCGCTCTCGTCCTGCCCGCCGGCCGAGGCCGTCACCTGGGGCAAGGTCGACAAGGACGCCTACCAGTCGACCTGCGTGAGCCTGCAGGCCGACTACACGATGGTCATGCCCTTCGTGGCGAAGGCCCTGCTCGAGAAGCGCGCGCGCTTCGAGCGCTGGAAGGAACGCATGGGCGAGAAGGCGCTGTTCGCGAAGCACCCGGGCGCGAAGGGGTACCTGCGAGCGCAGGACGGCTATCGGCTGATGGATCGGCGCGAAGAGCTCGTGCAGGCCTTGCTGGATGAGCTGCGCGGAATGCAGAAAGCGCTGCGCTCCGGGCTCGACTACCCGCTCGCAGACCAGGGCGGGGCCGCGAAGAAAGAGACCAGGCGCACGCGCAAGCGAGCGCCTGCGCGTTGATCAACTCTTCGCTTCCGCTCGCGCCCGCCGCCTCCGGTCCCAGAACGCCCAGCCCATCAAACCAGCAAGCCAGGCCGGAACGATCGCGAGCCAGAGGCCGGTGTTCTTCTCGTGCCGCAGGAGGAGCCAGAGCAGCAGCGCCAGGGCGGGAAGCGAGCCCAGCAAGAAGCCGAAGCGCAACTCGCGAGTCAGGGCCTCGACGCGCGGCCCCGCGTCCGCTTCCCAGCGCGCGAGCTCGGTGCGCGAGCGTTCGAGCTCTTCCTCCGGGACCGCCACGTGCACGCGGTAGTTGCCGCCGCTCGCGAGCTTCACGAACACGTTCGGCTCGTCCAGCACCTGCGCGTCGATCGCGAGGGCCTGCAGGCGCGCGACCGTCGCTTGGGCGGCGACACGGCCGGTCTGGAGCAGTACCGCGAGGGACACGGGGCACATTCTAGCCGCGGCCCCGAGCGCGGTGTCGCCGGGGCTCACCAGGGCCAATCGAAGTAGTGGTGCCCGACGAAGAACGCGGCCAGCATGGCGTTCGTGCTCCAGGCGAGCGCCAGCGAGATGCGTGTGAAACGGCCCGTGCTGAGCGCGCCGAGCGCCACCATCGCGACCGCGAAGCCGCTCAGGAAGCAGGCCGGGCTGAGCCCCAGGAAGTCGATCCAGAAGACGTTGACCGGGTTGCGGCAACGGCAGTTCGGGACGAGCAGCACGAAGGCGAGCGCCAGCGCCGAGACTCGCCAGCCGCGTGCGCCGCTCCAGCCACCCAGCAACGCGAGCAGCCCGACCGCCGGTGCGACGAACCACGTGAGTCCCGCGCACACCGGACTGCAGCCGTGGAACGAGAGCCCCATGCAGTCGACCACCGAGCCCAGGAGCCCGACCGGAATGGCCAGCGCGAGCCCCAGCCGCTGGCCGCGCGCCAGCGCCGCCGCCGACGTCAGGCTCCAGGCCGCGCGCACCTGGCGGACCCCGAGGACGAGGAACACGACGAAGGCGCCCAGAACGACGACCAGGAACACAACGCTCGCGCGGCCGAGATCGTAGGCGAGGCGCCCCAGCATCCCGCTCGCGAGCACGAAGCCCAGCGTCAGGAGCGCAGCCGTCGAACCGTCGTGCGCCGAGAGCTTCAGCGCGCGCGCGGGATCTCGTTCGAGGGGAGACAGTGCTAGCTCCCCGCCGACAGCTCGCGCATCCGCTCGGCCGTCACCTGCCGGCCGCGCAGGCCGTCCCAGGTGCCGCGGGCCTTGGCCTGCACCGCGCGGCCCTCGCCGCGCAGCGCGCGGTAGAGCCACACGAAGGGCAGGGACGCCACCTCGAAGACCCAGAAGGAGAGCCAGCGCGAGAACGTTCCGTGCCGGCGCAGGAAGTGCACGGTGTTGACCGCCATCATGTACTTGCGCAGCGGGTTGTAGCCGCCGCCGGTCGAGGAGTGCGCGTCGTGGTGCGCGGCGAGGGCGCCGATCACGCGCACGAAAAAACCCGCCTGCTTCGCCTTCCAGCAGAACTCGACGTCCTCGTGGTAGGCGAAGTAGTCGCCCTCGAGCAGCCCGATCTTCTCGAAGACCGCGCGTGAGGCCAGCAGCGCGCAGCCGGGGATGTAGTCGACCTCGCGCGTGACCTGATAGCGCGGCCCGTCGGGCTCGCCGTGCCCGAGCATGGTCGAGAGGTTGGTGCGGAACGTGAGCACGCCGCCCGCGCACCAGATCCGCTCGGAGGGTTGCGCGAAGAGCACGCGCGGCCCGACGATGCCGGCACCCGCGCACAGTGCGCGCTCGAGACCCGCCAGCGTCCCGGGCGAGAAGATCACGTCGTTGTTGACCAGGAAGACGCGCTCCGCGCCCTGCGCGAGGGCGTGCTCGATGCCGCGGTTCGTGCCGTGGCCGTAGCCCGTGTTGGTCGCGTTGCGCAGCACGACGAGCGCCGGGAACTCCGCCTGGACGCGTTCCAGGGATCCATCGCTGGAGGCGTTGTCGACGAAGACGATGCGCTCCGCGGCGAGGCCCTGCTCGCGCAGCGAGGACAGGCAGGCGAGGTTCTGCTCGCCGCCGTTCCAGTTCACGACGACGGCCCAGCTGCCGGTCGCGCTCACGCAGCGCCTTCGGGAGGTCGCACGGCTTCGACGCGCGAACGGAAGGAGCCGCGCGCGAGGCGCGTCTCGAGCGCGTCGCCGGGCGCGAGCGTGGCGGCATCGTGCACGGCGGCACCGTGCAGGGAGGCACCGACCAGCGCCGCGCCGTCCTCAGCCCGGCGCACGATCGCGTAGCCGCGCGCGAGCACCGCCAGGGGCGAGACCGCCTCGAGCGAGCGCGCCTTCACGGCCAGCGCGCCGGTCCGGCGCTCGAGCGCGCGCGCGGCGGCGGCGCCGAGCTTGACGTGCGCCGTGGCCAGGCGCTGGCTGTGCCGCGCGAGCTCGGCCGCGGGCGTGCGCCGGGCGAGCTGCGCATGGGCGCGCGCGAGCACCGTCCCGCGCCGCCCGAGCTGGGCCAGCAAGGAACCGTCCAGGCGCGCGTGCAGGGTCCGCAGCGTGCGCGTGCGTTCGCCCAGGATCCAGGCGGCATTGCGCAGCACGGGGCGCGCGGCCAGGGTCGTGTAGCGCTGCGTGCGCTGCTCGAACAGACGCTCGAAGGCCTCGCCGAGGTAGTTGCCCAGGCGCGCGATGCGCGCGCACAGCTCGCTGCGATCGGGGATGAGCTCCTGGGCCGCGTCCGTCGGCGTGTGCGCGCGGTGATCGGCCACGAGGTCGGCCAGGGTCGTGTCGCTCTCGTGCCCGATGCCGGTCACGACCGGCACGCGCGCGTTCCAGATGGCCTCGGCCACCGCGAGCTCGTTGAAGGCCCACAGGTCCTCGAGCGAGCCGCCGCCGCGCACGAGTGCGATCACGTCCACGCCGGAGGCGTCGAGGGCGCGCAGGACCGCGGCGATCGATTCGGCCGCGCCCGGGCCCTGCACGGTGGTATGCACGAGCCGCACGGGATAGCCCGGCCAGCGCAGGCTGCGCGTGCGCAGGAAGTCGCGCAGGGCGGCGCCGTCGCGGCTCGTGACCAGGCCGATCACGCGCGGAAAACTCGGCAGGGCGCGCTTGCGCTCGAACCAGCCGCGCGCCTGCAGCTCGCGCTTGCGCTGCTCGAGCTGCGCCAGCAGCGCGCCGAGTCCGAGCGGCTCGAGCCGGTCGACGATCAGACTGTAGCTGCCCTGCGGCGCATACAGGTCGAGCCGCCCCCAGGCGATCACCTGCGCGCCCTCGGCGAGCTCGAAGCGCAGGACGCGCGGCACCTGGCTCTGCCAGACCTTGCAGGCGAGCTTGGCACGCTCGTCCTTCAGGTCGAAGTAGACGTGGCCCGAGGCCGTACGCTTCTTCTGCGCGATCTCGCCTTCCACGCGCACGCGCCCCAACTCCTGCAGCGAAGCGTGGATGCGGCTCGAGAGCTGCGCGACGGTGTAGAGCGGCGGCGGGGCTGGCTCGGAGCGGGTTGGCTCCGAACGGGGCAGCTCGGGGACGGGCACCACGGGCTCGGGTCCCGAGGCGGGCACGGCCGGCGCCGGAACCGCCGGAGTGGGCACGACCTCGGCAGCATCGAAGAGCCCTGGCTCCCCGCGCGCGGGCTCGGGACGTCGCGGGCGCCGTTCCATGCAGACCCAGAGGCTACCCTCCGGAGGTCTCCTCTTGCGCCGGCTTCTCCAGCGCGGGCGGATCCGAGAAGCCCGGCAGGGCAGACGCGCGCCAGGCAGCCACGTTCGCCGCGGGCAGGACGATCCGATGCCGGCCGTCGCGAAAGGGCTGCTTCTCCCCGCCACGCACGAAGGCTCCGTCGCGGAGGTCGAGCACCACGCTGCCGTCCTCGAGCAGGAGCTGCAGGCGGTCGGCAAACATCCGCCGCTGGAGGTGGCCGGCCGGCTCCAGCTCCTCGAGCTGCACGTCGACCAGCTCGGTGCCGCGCACGCCCCCCAGCGAGTGCAGGCGATACCAGCCCATGCGCGTGTCCAGCGCCAGCAAACGGTTCAGCTCGCGGCGCACTTCCGTGAGAGCCCAGCGGCCGTCGTCACGGTGGTCGGCGAGGTCGGCGGATTCGAACAGCTCGGGACATTCCGCCAGCCAAGGCTCGGGATCGACGTCCTGCAGCGTGATGCGCCGCTGGCCGCCATCGAACGGGATCGGCTCTCCCCCGCGGCTCTCGGAGCCCTGCTCCAGCACCAGCGTGAGGGTGTGCGCGGACACGCTGCCCTCCAGCCGCAAGCGCTCGGCGCGCACGCTACCGGCCAGCCGGCCGCGCTCGTCGAGACAACGAAACACGACCGGTCCGATGGCCGGGGGCGGTCCGCTCTGGAGCGTGCCCGCCTCCAGGAGATCGAGACCACGCAGGCCCTCGAGGCGCATGAGCACGCGCAGCGAGCGCCCGAGCTCCGCGGCGCGCGTGCGCGCGTTCTCCTCCGCCGCCAGGCGTTCTTCTTCCTCCGGACTGAGCGGCGCGGGCGAGTCGGGCTCTTCCAGCCTCAGGCCGAGCTCTTTGCCCGCCGGGAGCTCCGCCAGCAGCCGGCTGAACTCCAGGAAGGCCTGCTCGCGCTCGGCGCGGCGGGTGCGCTCGTGCTCGAGCTCGCGCTCCAGGCGCGCGATCTCGTCCCCGAGCGCCTCCGGTTCCGCGCGCGGCCGCTCGGTGCCCGCGTACCAGCGCGGCGCAGCGGTTGCGTCCTCCTCCGCCAGCGTACCGACCGCCGCGTGTTCCGCGCTCGCGAGGGCGAGCACGGGCGCGTCCGCGGACAGTCGACCCCACAGGACCATGGGCCGCGCACGCGCGACCTCCAGCACCCCCGGAGCGGCCGCCAGCAGGGCGTGGACCGGGTCGATTCCCGCGGGCGCGCGCGCGAGCGCGGCGAAGGGCACGAGCTCCTCGCCGACGTGCGCCGAGCTCACGAGCACGGGCGTCGCGCTCGGCTCCTCGAGCGAAAGGTACAGGCGCCAGGGCTCGCCCTCCGGCAACTCGTAGCGCGCGCGCAGCGCCTGCGCGCGGAACTCCTCGAGCGCGGGCTCGCCGTGCAGCGGCAGGAGCAGCGCCAGGACGCGGGCCTCGCCCAGCGTGACGTGCGCGCGCCAGGCCAGCTGGGCGGGACGCTCGAGCGGCTCGGCGGCGCTCTCGAGCGTGGCCGGCGAGGAGCTCGGCACGAGCTCGAAAACGCGCAGCGCGGCGTAGCCGAGGAGCAGGAACGCGACGACCAGAGCGGTGGAGAAGCCACCCGCCCGGCCGTGGTTCAGCCGGCCTTCGTTTCCCAGCTCTTCTTCTTGTTGTCGTTCCACCAGCGCTGCCACTCTTCGGGATCGGACTGGCCGAAGCCGGTCAGCTTCTGGAGCGTCTCGATGATCGGACCCGAGATGATGTTCCAGCGCTCCTGGGCCTCCTGATCGGTCACGTTCGTGTCCTTCTTCGTCTTCTGGTCCATCATCGTCCGCAGCAGCTCCTCGAAGATGAGCTTGCGCTTGGCCTCCGGCGCATCGGAGTAGTAGGCCAGCGCTTCGGCCCCCGCGGCCTGCATGGGCGCGTCCTTGTGCTTGAGCAGGTCCATCAAGGTCTTCACCGCATCGGGGCTCTTGGTCTTGCCGAGTGCCTGCGTCAGCGCGATCTGCAGGCCCTGGTTCTTGCGGTGGCTCTTGTCTCCGATCAGGGCCAGGAGGGGCTTCACGCTCTCGGGTCCCATCAAACCCAGCGAGACGGCGGCGGCCCGGTACAGACGATCGTCGGGGATGCCCTCCTCGAGTTCCTTGGTGCGCTTCAGGTCGAAACAATCGGCGAAGGACTTGACGATCGCGGAGCGGTCCTTCGGTCCGGAGTCCGGGAACTCCTGCACGAGCTTGTCGAGCACCTCGACCGCTTCCTTGTCCTTCTCGCCCTTGGCCTTGAGGAGCGGGTCGAGCTCGTCGAGCAGCGCCTTCACCTCCGGACGCTCATCCACGATCTGCTGCTCCTCCTGGGGTACCGGAAGGCGCGGGCTGGGTCCAGGGAGGAGCGCGAGAGACAGGAACAGGACCGAGAGGCTCATGGGAATCGTGGGCTGGAGGACCGCCGGTAGTCTCCCGCATCGGAGGCCCCGATGCACGGACAGGCTGTTCTAGTGGGGTTCGGGCCGGATGGTACCGCAGTCGCGGGTGGCGGACTCGAGCCGCACGGAACGCGCGAGAAGGGCCCGCGCGAGCGGGCCGCGAGCGCCCGGCAGGTCCTCCCGCAGGCCCGTCAGGCGCGCCAGACCCACAACCCGCAGGATGGAGTTGGAGAGCAGGACCTCCTCGGCCCTGGCCAGGTCGGAAGCCGTCAAGACCCGCTCGCGTACCGCCCAGGAACGCCCGCGATCGTCCACCAGCGGCACCTGTTCGAGCTCGGTGAGGATGGCCGCGCGCACGATGCCGGGCAGCGCTCCGCTGGCGAGCGGCGGCGTCGCGAGCTCCCCCGCCGCGGCCACGAACAGGTTCGTGATCGTGCCCTCGACGAGCTCCCCGTCGGCCGCGCGCACGAGCACCTCGAAGGCGCCGCGCGCGAGAGCCTCGGCGCGCAACGCGTCGTAGGCCGCACGTGCGGTGGTCTTGACGCCGAAGGGCCGGGGCAGTGCGACGCGGCCGGGCGCGGCCAGCCAGGCCTCGACGGCCTGCGGCGGCGGATCGAGCGCGCGCGCGACCACGGCGAGATGGGGTGGCGCCCAGGTGAGGCGCAGCGCGGCCGCGGCCGGCCCGAGCGCGCGCGTCACGTCGAAGAGCGCCGCAACCGGGTCCCAGGGCGGCGGCCAGGAGAGGTCCAGGGCGCGCGCGCCGCGCTCGAACCGCGCGCAGTGTGCGCGCAGGAAGAAGAGCGCCCCCTGCTCGGCGCGCACGGTCTCGAAGACTCCCGGCGCGGCGAACGCCGGCAGCGGCTCGCGCGCGCCGAGGACGCGACCGTCGAGCCAGCGCGGGGCCTCCGCTGCGAGACGGGACACTAGTGCCGTGGGTCCTCGGCGAAGGGGCGCGCGAGTCCGCTCGAGCCGAGCACGATCCCCAGCGAGAACAGCGAGAAGTCGCGCGTGTCGCCCTCGACCAGCGCCACGTCCGCCACGAAGCGCGCCGGGCCGCCGCCCGGGCTCCAGTTCGCGCCTACGCCGAAGGACTCGGTGGAGTCGGCGTCGTCGGCGCTCTGGAAGCGCAGAGCCACCTCCCCATCCCGCGCCACGCGCCGGCTGAACGTGGCCGAGAGCGGCTTGCCGTCCTCGAGCGTGATCAGGTAACCGTTGAACACGTCGATGTCGCGCGTGAACTCCTCACCGAGGTCAGCCCACTCTGCGTGCATGGAATAGGGGCCGAAGGTCAGGGCGAGATCCGCGCCCCAGCCCGTTCCGTCCGAGTTCGAGAGTGCGGCATCCAGGAACCAGTACGCGCCCAGGAGCGCCCGCAGATGGTTGGGCGAGCCGCGCGCGCCCTCGCGATCCTCGAAGGCCGCGTCGTACAGGGCCCACTCGCCGCGCGCACTCATGAAATGGTCCGAGCTCGCCCCGTTCGAGCCGTCGGTCAGCGTCAGCCAGTAGTCCCACTGGTCGTAGTGGCCGCCGACCTCGAAGCCGTCGTCCCAGCCGTCGAAGGCCGCGCCGAGGAAGGTGCGCTCGCGGAACAGGAGCTCGCTCGCGGGCATGGAGCCGCTGCGCAGCACGCGCGGCTTGAACTGCCCCGCGCTCAGCACGAACCAGTCGCAGTGCTGCCATTGCGCGTAGGCGTCCTCGAGCTGCAGGCTGCCCTGATCCAGGTCCGCGCTCACGCGCCAGGCGATGTCGCCCTCGCGGTAGGCAAAGTGCACGTCGACGTCCTCGAACACGAAGCCCGAGACGTCCACGTCGTCGCTCACGGCCTTGGCCTCGTCGGCCGAGGCGGTGTAGAAGGTGCGCAGCAGGAGGCCGCGCGAGAAGGGACCGGCCTCGGGCGCGGGCGCCAGCACGGCGAGGGCCTGATCGAGCCCCGCCCATGGATCGCCGGGCGCGGCGCCCTTTTCATCGCCCGCGAACGAGAGAGCGCTCTGCAGCAGCAGGGACCACATGGTCCTAGAGCAGAGCGTTTGGCGCGCGCTGATGCCACAGCCATCCGCGCTACTCGCCCTCCAGCGCGCGCGCCAGGAGCACGCCCTTGGCCTCGGCCTCGCGCTCCTCGAGGGCCGGATCCGAGCCCCAGGTGATGCCGCCGCCCACACGAAAGGTCACCTCGCCCGCGCCCGGTCCACGCGCGGGGCGCGGGCGCCAGATCAGCGTCCGGATCAGGAGGTTCGCCAGCATGTGTCCGCGCGTGTCGAGCGCGAGCAGGGAACCGTAGGCGAACCCGCGGCCCTCGCCCTCGAGCTCGGCGATCACCTCCATGCTGCGTAGCTTGGGCGCGCCCGTGACCGAGCCGCCGGGGAACAAGGACAGGAGGCACGCCACGGCATCGATCCCGGCCCGCGGCCGGGCCACCACGTCGGCCATCAGGTGGTGCACGGAGGCGTAGCTCGCGAGGCTCGGGAAACCCTCGACCTGCACGCCCCCCGCACGCGCGATGCGCCCGAGGTCGTTGCGCTCGAGATCGACGATCATGGCGAGCTCGCTCCTGTCCTTGGCGCTCGCCAGCAGACCGGCGGCGTTGGCGCGGTCTTCCTCCGGATCCGCGGCGCGCGGGGCCGTGCCCTTGATGGGCCGCGTGCGCGCGAGCGTTCCGTGCCGGTCGCTGCCGAACTCGAGCAAGAGCTCGGGCGAGGCCGAGAGCAGCGCGCCGGAGGAAAAGCGCAAGAAACCCGCGTAGGGCGCGGGGTGCAGGCGGGCGAGGCGCGCATAGAGCGCGAGCGGGTCGCCCCGCACCTCGCGCTCCAGGCGGTAGCTGAGATTGGCCTGGTAGATCTCGCCCGCGGCGATGAGCTCTCGCGCACGCGCGATCCGTCGTGCGTGCTCCGCGCAGGGGACCAGGCGGCGCAGTGGCCCCTCCGGGACACACGGCTCGCCGGGCGCGGATCGAGCGAAGCGTGCAGCCAGCGACCGGGCGCGTTCGGCCACGCTCGCTCGCCCATCGCCCGGATCCTCGCCCAGCACGAGATGGGTCTCGCGGCGCGTCTCGTCGCGCACGAGGAAATCCGTGTAGAGCCCGCCGACGAGCGCCGGCAACCGCCACGGATCGGGCGGCAGTACGAGCCCACGCTCCGCCGCCGCGCCCAGCTCGTAGGCGAGCGCCCCCAAGAAGCCGCCGTGGAAACTCCCCGGCACGGGATCGCCCGCGCGCGACTCCAGGCGTGCGACGAATGAGCGCAATCCGAGCGAGCTGCGTGGCGGGCGCCCGGCGAGCGGCGCGAAGGCGAGCACGCTGGTGCCACCCGGCCAGCGCTCGAGGAGCACGATGGGACCGGACGGAAGCCGCGCGGCGAGTTCCACGAGCTCGAGCTCGCCCGCCGGCCCTGTCAGCGGCTCGACCCGCGGCTGGAAGCGGAAGTGGGGCGGCATCGCGTGGCGCCGGAGAACGCGACACCGTACAAGGACGGCGTGAGCAACTCCAAAGTGCCGCGCGAGGCCGGACGGTCGAAGGGCGGATCGCCGCTACCCGTCGTGCTCCTGACCGTGTTCCTGGACATGGTCGGGTTCTCGATCCTGTTCCCGATCTTCCCGCGGATGCTGGATCATTATCTGGCTCTCGAGGGAGCGGACAGCGCGATCGGTGGCCTGCAACGGGCCCTCTCCGGCCTCGCCGGCGCCGACACGAACGCCGTGCAGACGCTCTTCGGCGGCCTCCTGGGCTCGCTCTATTCCCTCCTGCAGTTCCTGTTCGCGCCCGTGTGGGGCGGACTCTCGGACCGCATCGGGCGCCGGCCGACGCTGCTCATCACGCTGACGGGCACGACGCTCGGCTACGCGCTGTGGATCTTCTCGGGGTCGTTCTGGCTGCTGGTGGTCTCGCGGCTCGTGTCGGGCATGTGCTCGGGCAACATCTCGACCGCCTCGGCCGTGATCGCCGACGTGACCGAGGGCAAGGACCGCGCGCGCGGCATGGGCCTGGTGGGCATGTCGATCGGCCTCGGCTTCATCCTCGGACCGGTGCTGTGCGAGGCGGCGCGCGCGCTCGCGCCGAGCGACGCCGCGGTCACCTGGCAAACGGGCCTCGCCTGGAACCCGTTCTCGGCGCCCGCGCTGGCCTCCACGCTGCTCGCGCTCGTGAACCTCGTGTGGATCGCGCTACGTTTCCGCGAGACGCTCGCACCCGAGCGCCGCGGCACGAGCCAGCACGCGCGCGTGCTCGATCCCTTCGCCCAGCTACGCCGCCTGCGCTTGCCGGGTCTCGCGCGCACGAACCACGTCACGTTCCTGTTCCTGGCCGCCTTCAGTGGCATGGAGTTCACGCTCACCTTCCTGGCGGCCGAGCGGCTCGGCTACGGCCCGCGCGACAACGTCTGGATGTTCGTCTTCTCGGGGCTGCTGATCGCCATCGTCCAGGGTGGCATCGTGCGCCACCTCGCCCCGCGCCTGGGCGAGAGGAAGCTCGCCCTGCTCGGCCTCCTGGTGCTGGTGCCGGGCTTCGCGGGCGTGGCGTTCGCGAGCGCGAGCGCGTCGCTCTACACCGGGCTGGGGTTGATGGCGGTCGGCAGCGCCCTGGCCATGCCGTGCCTCTCCGCGCTCGCCTCGCGCTATGCCCCGGCGGATCGCCAGGGTCTCGCGCTGGGCACGAACCGCTCGATGATGGCCCTCGCGCGCGTCATCGGGCCGATCGCGGCCAGCCTCACGTACTGGAAGTTCGGCAGCACGGCGGCTTATCTCGGCGCGGCCGCCGTGTCGGTCCTGCCCGTGTTCCTGATCCTGGGGCTGCCGCCTGTTCCGACGAACGATCCCGTTCCGGCGGATGATCCGGTGTAGCGGAGGGTCTACAGGCAAAGCGCCGCCCGTCCGATAGGCACCTCGCCATGAAGAAACTTCTCCCGGTGCTCTCCTTCCTGACTCTTTCCAGCGTCGTCGCATTCTCTCTGCGCACGAACGCGCCGGCACAGGCGGCCCATCCGACTCCGCCCCCCCAGGCGACCCAGTCCAGCCCGCCCGCCCAGGGCCTGGAGGCCCGAGTCGCGCTGCTCGAGAGCGAACTCGCGGCCGAGAAGCAGCGCCACGACGAGACGCGCATGCTGCTCGATCAGTCGCTCGCGTACCTCGAGAAGCAGTCCAAGGCGGCGCAAACGCTGCTCGGCGTGCTCGACGTGAGCGAGAAGGAGGGTTTCGCGGTGGGCGAGAACTGGGGCTCGCGTGTCACGCTGCTGGCCGGGCTCCGCGCCTACTGGGGCGACCAGCAGAGCGGCCTGCCCAAGCTGCCCGCGCCGCCGCCGCCCCAGCCCGCCGAACCGAGGCGGCGCGCGCGGCAGGAGTAGCCTCGCGAAGACCCCCGGCCGTCGGACGATGGCTCGCCGACGCGGCCAGGTCCTGCCTGCGCGAGCCCCTATGATCACGGCGTGACGAAGAAGCGCGCTTCACTCCGCGAACTGGTCCGCTCCTACCTGCAGGAGCTCGCGGCCGTGCGCGGCGCCTCCGTCCACACGCTGCGCGCCTACGAGGGCGATCTCGAGTCGCTGCTCGCGTTCCTGGCCACGCGCGAGATCGACGAGCCCAGCGCGGTCACGGCGCGCGTCCTGCGTTCGTTCCTGGCCACGCTCGACGAGCAGGGGCTCTCGCGCAGCTCGATCCAGCGCCGGCTCTCGGCCGTGCGCTCGTTCTTCAAGCACCTGGTGAAGCTGGGACTGGCGCCGGTTCACCCGGCCATGGGCCTGCGGTCCTCGCGCGCGCAGCGACCCCTGCCGAAGGCTCTCGAGCTCTCCGAGGTCGAGCGCCTGCTCGCCGCCGTGGCCAGCACGGACACGCGCGGGCGTCGCGACCTGGCGCTGCTCGAGTGCATGTACTCCGCCGGGACGCGCGCGGCCGAGACGGTCGGCATCGAGCGCGCGGACCTGGACCTCGAACGCGGTGTGGCGCGCGTGCGCGGCAAGGGCAAGAAAGAGCGGCTCGCGCCCCTGGGCAGCCACGCCGTGCGCGCGCTGCAGGAGTACCTGTCCGATCCAGGACGCCCGCGGCCCGCGCCCGCGGCCGCGAACGCCGTGTTCCTGAACCCGCGCGGCGGCCAGCTCTCGACGCGCGCGCTGGGACGCATCGTGGAGCGCGCCTGTCTCCGCGCGGGCCTGACGCGCCCGGCCTCGCCCCACACCCTGCGCCACAGCTTCGCCACGCACCTGCTCGACCGCGGGGCCGACCTGCGCGCCGTGCAGGAGCTGCTCGGTCACGCGCACCTCGTGACGACGCAGATCTACACGCACGTCTCGATCGAGCGCCTGCGCGAGGCCTACGAGCGCGCACACCCGCGCGCGCGCTGATCTTCTATCGCCGAACCGCTTGTTGGCTGAGCAAGAATCAGCAGGACCACAGAGGCGCAGAGGACGCAGAGACGCACGGAGGGAGAATCCAGAGAGGATGGGGCCTCCGGGGCTTCGGCTCTCCGGGAGTCGACG
>JANOGB010000595.1:0-2392 GCA_031413955.1 Planctomycetota bacterium
CGTGCGGAAGAGCTCCTCGTCCGAGCAGCTCCCCGCCCCAGTCGACGGGCGCGTCGTGATCAGGACGAAGCAGCTCTCGCGAAGGATCGCCTCATCGACATCGTGCTGGTCATGTTCGATCGTGAGGACCGCGCGCCACACAGTCTCCATGGCGCGCGGCTCGTCGGCGGGTGGCCGCCCGGGGCCCGGCCTCCTGGAAGGGCGCTGCTCGGGCACGACGGTAGCGACAAGGCGATGCAGGTCAGGGCCGTGGCGCTCGATTGCGGCCGCCGCGGCGCGCTTCGCGTCCTCCTCGCAGTTGAACTCGCGCTTGCGGAGTCGCGCGGCGATCTTCTCCAGGTTCTGGCGCTCCTTGTCCCGGCGTGCCTCAACGATCGTCGTCTTCTGATCGCGCAGCGTCGTGGACTCGACCACGAGCGAGCGAACGGGAAACTCGTTCTCGGTGCCCGTCGCCTCGTCCTTCCACCGGTAGACGAGGTCGAACGAGCGACCGCGCCACTCCTTCTCGGGCTCGCCTTCGGTGTGGACAACGACGACGCCGTCCTCGCCGAGCGTCTTCGGGTAGACGACCTTGAGCTGGGTGAACGGCTCGTCTCGGAGGAGTGCCGCTCGAAAGGCCGTGAACGCCTCGCCCCAAATGCCGACGTTCCTCGGGAGCATCGTGGCCAGGTGGAAGCCGTGCTTGCGCGCGAGCAGCAGCGTCTCCCCCGAGAAGAGCTTGGAGTCACCGATGATCGTCGTGTCCGTCGGATCCGGGAGGACCTCCGCCAGGCGCGCCATGAGCCAGCGGGTCTCTTGCGAGTCGGAGCGGTTGCCGGAGGACACGCGGCCAAGGGCAGCAACCCCGCCGTCACCGGACACCGCGAGCCCATAGACGATCTGCTTGAGATCGCTCCGGTAGTCCTTGCTGTGGCCCCTCGTGACGTGCGGGATCGCCCTCTCGTCCTCAGGATCGGCGGGCTTCCTGCTGCCCGCGTACTCGCCGTAGACGGAGACCGACGTCGTGTCGACATGCATGTGCTTCAGCTCGAGGTCGTGGACCTCCACGGCTCGCACGAGCGCGGCGCCCTGGACCTTCGTCAGGCCCGCTTCGAATGTGTCGTCGAGCGCGCGCGCCAGTCGGTCGTCGTGGAACTGCTCGCAGCTCCCGGTCCACCCGAAGGCGAGGGCGAGATCGTACGGCTCGAGGAGCTCGTCGATCCTGTAGAGCGTGTGCTTGCCCAGGAGGATGGCGACGATCAACGCCTCGACGCACTCTCCCGCGCTGACGCAGCTACGCGAGTCCATGGGCACGAGTTCGTTCACGAGCTTCGCGACGTCGAGCTGTCGCAGCGCACGGCCGATGATCGGCATGAAGTCGAGGCGCTTCGTGCTGGCTTCCATGCGTCTCTCCTCGCCCGCACTGTGGCGCGAGGCAAGGACGGTCACTCAGCACGACGCCGGCCGCCACATGTCGAAGATCCTCCGACCCTCCGTTCGAGATGCGCGTCCTTGCGCATCAGATGCGTCTCCGGAAAGCGGGAGTGATGCGCTCCTGGGGCCACAACGCCTCGCATACTCGCCTGCGTTGGCGCGGTGCGCGCGATGCACTCCCCCCGCGCGGCCTCCCGCATGTCGGCCATGCTCTGTGGATCGTGCGGGGCAGCGGCGCCGTCGCCACTCGCGACATTGGCAACCAACTAAATGGCAGGGGTGGCCCGGCGACCTCTGGAACGTGGGTCGATGAGGCGATCCTTCGCGAGAGCTGCTTCGTCCTGATCACGACGCGCCCGTCGACTGGGGCGGGGAGCTGCTCGGACGAGGAGCTCTTCCGCACGTACCAGGAACAGAACCTGGTCGAGACGGCGATCCGGATCTTCAAGAACCCGCAGGCCGTCGCGCCGTTGTTCCTCAAGACCGACGCGCGCATCGGCGCGCTCGGCCTCGTGTACGTGCTGGCGCTGATGGTCTACGCCCTCATCCAGCGCGAGGTCCGCCGCCTCCTCGAGAAGCGGAAGGCCGACTTCCCCGGGAACAAGGGTTGGACTCAGCAACCGACCACCGAGGTGATCTTCCGCCTCTTCGACGGGATCAACACGCTGCGCATCGAGGGGCACGACGGAGTGACCATCACCAACATGACGACGGCGCAGCACGACGCGCTCCAGCTCCTCGATCACCCGTTGCTCAAGGCCCCACGAGTCGCGTTCACACAGCTCAAGAAGCCGAAGCCGCGGCATCGCGGCTGGCGCGCAGTGAAGAAGGCGAAACCCGCCGGGTCGGCGGAATGACAATGTGGTGCACACCTAATTGGCGGGAGCAGGTCGGCGACCTCTGGAACGTGGGTACGAGGTGCGCTCCTGGGTCGGATGGCACCACCACATGACGCTCGCCTGTCTGGCCCTCTTCTTCC
>JANOGB010000596.1:0-8032 GCA_031413955.1 Planctomycetota bacterium
CATCGTGGCGCCCTTCGGGAGCGAGGCACTCTCGGGCTACACGATCGCGATCCGCATCGTGGTCTTCGCGCTCATGCCGGCCTGGGGCCTGGCGAACGCGGCTGCCACGCTGGTCGGCCAGAACCTCGGCGCAGGAGAGCCCGAGCGCGCCGAGCGTTCCGTCTGGCTCACGGGCCGCTACAACATGGTCTTCATGGGCGCGGTGACGGCCCTGTTCCTGGCCTTCGCGCCCGCTCTCGTAGGCCTGTTCACCGCGAAGCCGGAGACGCATGCCATCGGCGTGCGTGCGCTGCGCACACTGGCCTACGGCTACGTCTTCTATGCCTGGGGCATGGTCGTGGCCCAGGCTTTCAACGGGGCCGGCGACACGCTCACGCCCACGCGGCTCAACTTCTTCTGCTTCTGGTGTTTCCAGATCCCGCTGGCCTGGGTGCTGGCGCGGCCGCTCGAGTTCGGCCCGGACGGGGTCTTCTGGGCGGTGTGCGTGTCCGAGTCGGTGCTGGCGGTGAGCTCGATCCTGCTCTTCCGCCGCGGGCGCTGGAAGGAAGCTCGCATCGCCGCCGACACGCATGGCTCCGCCGCGGGTTGAGCTTCACCCGGGAGCGCCGGGCTCCAGCCCGGCTCTTCCTCTTCTTCTTCCGGAGCCGCGGAGAGCGGAAAGAAGAAAGACAACGGAGCCGGGCTGGAGCCCGGCGCTCCCAGATGAAGCTCAGCCCTCGAGCAGCCGTTGCGCGGCGCGCTCGATGCGCTCCGGCGTGTGCAACTGCTCCAGGCGGTGTGCTTCGGCCAGCTCGCGCACGCGGGCTTCGCGTTCGGCGGTGGACGGCTGCCGGGCGGCTTGGGCCGCCGGGGTCAGGCGGATATCGTCTCGCGCGGCATCGCGGCGCGATTCCGCTGCGCGGGCGGTGCGCTCGCTCGCGTCGGCGAGTTGCTCCTTCGCGGCGGTCGAGAGGTTCTGGCGCGCCGCGCGCACGAGGGCTCGATTCGCGTCGATCAACGAGCGCTGTCGCGCCGCGAAGGTTTCCTTGGAGCGTTCCGGTCCTGAGTGATTTCCTTGGATGTCCATCTGCCCCTCCAATCAGAGATTGGGAAAAGGGTTCTGCGGTCTACTTATCGGCATTCCGATCCGCGGGATGAGCGGAAAGGGGGAACATCCGCAATCCGGCTGGAGCGCGGCCCCATGGGCGGTTGCTAGGCTCTTGCCCGCAATGAGGTTGCGTGCCCGCTTCCGCCCCCCGTTCTCGGCTTCCCGGGTGTTCCGGGCAGGCCTGCGGATCGGGGTCGCCGGTGTCGTTCTGGGCCTGGCGCTCCCGGAAGTTCTTGCCCAGTCCCGGGAGACGAGCCCGAGCCGCGCCGACTACCGCATCGAGGCCCGCCTGGACGGGGAGACCAAGGGGCTGGACGGGAAGCTCGAGCTGCGCTGGACCAATCGCAGCGGCGAGGCTGTGAAGGACCTGTGGTTCCACCTGTACCTCAACGCGTTCTCGAACAACCGCTCGACCCACCTGATCGAGTCGGATGGCAAGCTGCGCGGCAAGGAGGTCAAGGACGGCTGGGGCTGGAGCCGCATCCTCGCGATCCGGGTCGCGGGGGCCGAGAACGGAGGCTTCGAGGACGTCCTGCCGAGCCTCACCTACGAGCGTCCCGACGACGGCAACGAAGAGGACCGCACCGTCTTTCGCGTCGATCTGCCGCAAGCGCTCGCCCCGGGCGAGACCGTGCGCGTGCAGATCGAGTGGGAGTCGCAGCTTCCGCTTGCGCGCCGACGCACCGGCTACAAGGACGACTTCCTGCTGGTCGCGCAGTGGTTCCCGAAGCTCGGCGTCTACGAGGCGGGTCGCGGCTGGAACTGCCATCAGTTCCACGCGAACACGGAGTTCTACTCCGACTACGGCACGTACGACGTCACGCTCGACCTGCCGATCGAGTACGAGGGCAAGGTCGGGGCCTCGGGCTTCAAGGTCAACGACTCCTCCAAGGAAGGGCGCGTCGAGGTGCGTTTCGTCGCGCCCTCGCCCGCCGACCAGCGCCGCGAGGACGCCTTCGGCAAGCGTCCGCTGGTGCACGACTTCACCTGGACCGCCGACCCGCGCTTCCAGGTCTACCGGCAGACGTTTCACTTCCAGGACTGGGCCGAGCGCTTTCCCGCCGAGGTCGAGAAGGCGCGCGCCATCTTCGGCGAGGAGCCGAAGCTGCGCGACGTCGACGTGACCGTGCTGATCCACCCGGAGCGCTGGAAGCAGCGCAAGCGGCACTTCGAGGCGACCTGCGCGGCGCTCTTCTTCTACGGTCTGTGGTTCGGCGAGTATCCCTACGAGCTGATCACCGTGGTCGACCCGGCCTGGGGCGCGGCCGCGGGTGGCATGGAGTATCCGACGCTCTTCACCTGCGGGACGCGGCTCTTCGCGACCGAGGACATGCACACGCCCGAGGGCGTGACCGTGCACGAGTGTGGCCACCAGTTCTGGTACGGCCTGGTCGGCAACAACGAGTTCGAGGCGGCCTGGCTGGACGAGGGTCTCAACACCTACACGGACTCCGAGGTGCTGACGCGCGTCTACGGGCTCGATCGCGGCACGACCGACTACGCGAGCGTGCCCGTGGACGGCGTGCGCGTGGCGCACCTGCCTGGCGGCGGCCCGATCGGGGATGCCCTGGCGGCGAAGGAGCTGCGCGTGCCGCTGCCCTTCGTGAAGAATCCGAAGCTGCGCTTCCTGTCGCCGTCCGGGGTGCTCGATTACTGGCGCGACCAGCCGCTCTTCACGTTCGTCCCGCAATGGACCGATGCGCGCTGGTCCGACCGCGTCGGCTACCTCGCCGATCCGGACTCCGATCCGATCGAGACCGCCGCGTGGAAGTACGCCGATCGCGAGAGCTACGGGGTCAACAGCTACCCGCGCACGGGCGTCGCGTTGCGCACGCTGCAGGGCATGATCGGTGACGAGGCCTTCTTCAGGGGCATGCGCCACTTCGCGCGCACCTGGCGCTACGACCACCCCTGCCCCGAGGATTTCTACCGTTCCTTCCAGGAGGGCTCGGGCGAGAGCCTCGACTGGTACTTCCGCGAGCTGTTCCAGGGCACCGGTACCGTCGACTGGAGCATCACGGTCGAGCAGAAGAAGCGCGCCGAACGGCGCGGCTTCTTCCAGGCCGAGGGCGGCGAGTTCCTGGAGAAGGAGCGCGCCGAACCCGAGGAGTCGGACGAGGAAGAAGACGAGGAAGGAGACGAGAAAGACTCCAAGACGCCCTTCCACGTCGAGGTCGAGCTGCGCCGCAAGGGCGAGCTCTTCCTGCCGCTGCCCGTGCAGCTCACCTTCAGAGACGGCACGACCCGGGATCTCGTGTGGACCCGCGAAGAGCAGCAAGTCGCGACCTGGAAGCGCATCGAGTTCGACAGCGACGAGAAGCTCCGCTCAGCCGTCATCGATCCGCAGCGCGGCTACTACATCGACCGCGACCTCTCCAACAACCGCTGGTACGACGAGAAGGACGGATTCGCGCCCTGGCGCTGGGCCGAGCGCGTCTTCGCCCAGTACCAGCACTACCTGCACTTCATACAGGGGCTGGGCGGTTGAGGGGACTCAGTTGAACGCGCTGCTCGACGAAGACCTGACCGGTCCGCGGCCGCCGGTCTTCCTGGGTGCCCTGCGCACGACGGTCGGGCGTACGCCGATCTGGCTCACCTGCTGGCTCGTACCGCTGTGCCTGGCGCTCGTGCTGAGTGTTCCCTGGCGCGGCTTCTACGCGGGTGTGCTGGAACACCGCTACGCGCCGGGCAGCGTGCTCTCCTACATGGACGAGAGCTTCCGCTTCGACCACGGTCCGGAGCTCGATTCGCTGAGGCACAGCACTGCCGGCATCGCGGCCGCCCTGGCCTTCGTGGTCATGCTCTTTGGCGTGTTCGCGGGCGGCGGCTGGCTGCAGGTCTTCCTCGAACGCACACAGGGCCACTCGCTGCGCAGGTTCCTGTGGGGCGGAGCGCGCTACTTCTGGCGCTTCGCGCGGGTCTGGATCGTGACGCTGCTCACGCTGGCGCTGTTCTCGTGGGTGATGTACGGCTGGCCGTGGAAGATGGCCATGGGGCTCCTGTTCGGTGCCGAGGACGGCGAGCTCGACGTGCTCGTCTCGGAGCGTAGCGCGGTCTTCGCGACCTGGACGCAGGATGGGCTTTACGGCGGGCTCGTCGCTCTGCTGCTCGTGTGGGGCGACTACACGCGCACGCGCCTCGCCCTGCAGGACACGCGCTCGGCCGTGTGGGCCGGCTTGTGCACCTGGGGGCTGATCTTCCTGCACCCGCTGCGCACGCTGCGGCCGATGATGCTCCTGTTCGTGCTCGAGGCCGGGGCCGTGCTCGCGCTCGGCACGCTCGCGCGCAACGTCGACCGCGGTCTCGGCTCCGAGTCCGGAGCCGGGACGTTGCTCGTGCTCTTCGTGCTGGGCCAGACGGCACTCCTGTGGCAGGGCATCGCCCGCGGCGCGCGCTACCACGCGGCGGCGCAGGTCTCGAAGCGGCTCGTGCCGCCGCTCGCGCAACCCGATCCGTGGGCCAGCCGCGTGGGTGGTCCGGGCGGCCCGCAGTACCCGATCGACGAGACCGACGACTACGGCGTCTCGGTCTGAGCTGAGCGTGGTGGGGCGCGCGCTCGAGTCCATCGATCCGACGAGCGGCGCGAGTTTGCAGGTCTGGCCGGAGCTCGCGTCGGCGGAGCTCGAGCGCCGGCTGACGGAGGCCGTGGTGAGCGGCGCGCGCTGGGCGCGGACGTCGTTCGCGGAACGCGCCGGAGGTCTCCGGCATGCGGCGGAGCTGCTCGGGGAACGCAAGGAAGCACTGGCCCTGCTCATGGCGGAGGAGATGGGCAAGCCGCTGGCGCAGGGGCGGGCCGAGGTCGAGAAGTGCGCGGGGGCGTGCACGTTCTACGCGGCGCACGCGGCCGGCCTGCTGGCCGACGAGCCAGCGCAGCCTCCGCGCGCCGGTGCACGCGAGTTCGTGACGTTCCGGCCGCTGGGCGTGGTGCTGGCGATCATGCCCTGGAACTTCCCGTTGTGGCAGGTCGTGCGCTGCGCTGCGCCGACGCTCATGGCTGGCAATGGTCTGTTGCTGAAGCACGCCGAGAACGTGCAAGGTTGCGCGCGCGCGCTCGAGTCGCTTTTCGGCGCTGCAGGTCTGCCAGCGGGGCTGTGCGCAAATCTACCGATCAGCGTCGCGAGAGTGCCGGCGCTGATCCGCGATCGGCGTGTCGTGGCTGTCACGCTGACGGGCTCGACCGGCGCCGGGCGTGCGGTGGCGGAGGTGGCAGGTGCTGTGCTCAAGAAGTGTGTGCTGGAGCTGGGAGGAAGTGATCCGTATCTCGTGCTGGAAGATGCCGATCTCGGGCTCGCGGCGCGCGCCTGTGTCGCCTCGCGCTTGATCAATGGCGGGCAATCGTGCATCGCGGCCAAGCGTTTCATCGTGGTCGAGGCCGTGCGCGAGGAGTTCACCGAGCGCGTGGTGGCCGAGATGCGCGCGAAGTCGATGGGGAATCCGAAGCGGGCAGTCGACCTCGGGCCGCTGGCGCGCGCGGACCTGCGCGCCGCGTTGCACGACCAGGTGCAGCGCAGCCTCGCGCGCGGAGCACGCCGGCTGCTGGGCGGAGAGCTGCCGGCCGGGCCGGGGTTCTTCTATCCGCCAACCGTGCTCGCCGACGTCGTTCCCGGCATGCCCGCCTACGAGGAAGAGCTCTTCGGACCCGTCGCTGCGATCCTCGCGGCACGTGACGAGGCACACGCCGTCGCGCTCGCCAATGACACGAGTTACGGTCTCGGCGCGGCGGTGTTCACGCGCGATGCTGAGCGTGGAGTGAGGCTCGCGCGGGAGGAGATCCAGGCCGGCAGCGTCTTCGTCAACGACTTCGTGCGCTCCGACCCACGGCTGCCGTTCGGCGGCATCAAGGATTCGGGCTTCGGGCGCGAGCTGGCCGAGTTCGGCCTGCGCGAGTTCGTGAACGTGAAGACGGTGGTCGTGGGCGGATGATGCTACCGGCGCGCGCGCTCGTTGCCGTAGACCGCTCTCAGCTCGGAATGATCACTGCGGACGTGGAGCTGGAGTGTGCGCTGGCCGGGCTTCTGGGTGACGCCGTCCACCACCCAGGCGAAGAAGGGCAGGCCTTCGATCTCGAAAGCCGTGAGCGTGACGGGCGTCCCCAGCGGATACGTTCGTTCGAAGCGGTCGAACCCGCCTCCGTCGAGCTGCAAGTCGAGCGGGCTGACCTGGACCCAGCCATCGCGCGCGGTGGTGATCGTCAGCGCTCCCGGCGGTGTGCCCGGAGCCACGAGGCGCACGCAGTCGCTGGCGGAGAAGTGCGTGCCGTCGAGGAGCTCGCCGGTCAACGCGAGCTCGACGAGCGTTCCGGTGGGGAGTGTGTCGAGCTCGAGGGCGAAGACGAGGTCGTCGCCCTTGAAGTGCGCTTCGAGGTCCGAGGTCCCGTCGCCCTCGAGTTTGCGGCACACGCAGGGTTCGCCCTCGGACTTCTCGGACACGTCGGCCACCTGGGTGATCGGACCCGGCAGCTCCTCGTTCGAGAGCACGGATCCGCCCATGCCGTCGGCGCGGCGCAGTCGGAGCGTGGCGATGTCGACCTGGGTGACGTCGAAGTCGTCCCTGCCCACGAGGGCCACGGGCAGCACGCCGTGGCCGTCTCGGTTGAAGGAGTTCGGGCAGGAGCCTGGCTTGATGTCCATCGTGGCCAGGACCTCCTCGACTTCCACGGAACCAGCGATGCACAGCCCGGAGGGGGCGACGATGTCGGGATGGGTGAGGGTTCCGAGCAAGACTCCGCTCGCTGGATCCCGGATCTGCAGGCCCCCCGGCGCGGTGGTGTAGAGCTTCGACCCGTCCGGATGGAGAGCGAGCTGCTCGACTCCGTAGCAGACGACGACGGCTCCGGGGGTCACGTTCCAGTCCGGAATCGTTCCGAAGTCGCCGGTCGCGGAGTCGAACGGGAAGGCCTGCAGGGTCAGATCCTTGCGGACGTAGATACGGTTCCTGCTCGGGTCGGCGAGCGCACACACACCGAAGTCGGCGCCGACCGTGCTCAGCGTGTCGATCAGCGCGAGGCCCGGGATCGTGAAGGAGCGCACCTGCCCCGTGTTCCAGACGACGACGAGTCCGACCGTTTCTCCCGGCAGCTCGTAGAGGTTGAGGGGATTGGTCTCCACCAAGGACTCGCCCGTGTCCGTCAGGTTGCCCGTGGCATCGATTTCCAGGCGCTTGATGCGGTTCAGCGTGTCCGAAGCCACGAGGACGGTCCCGTCCGGACCGGCGTCCACGGCGATGCAGTCGTTCCCGGTCGAGAAGGTATCGACCACGGTACGCGTGGCGACGTCCACGACGGCCACGGGGTGGGGGTTGTTTCCGCCGCACACGATGAGGAACCGCTCGTCGGGCGTGAGCACGATGTCCAGCCCGAAATTGGGGATCGAGATCGGGTTGGTTCCGGAGGCGAGGCTGGGCGGCGAAGTCGTGAGATCCACGACCCAGATCACGGCGCCGACCGTCACCACGTAGGCGAGACTCAGATCCGACGTGATGACGCAGTCGCCATAGCAGATCGTTGCGCCGGTCCCCAGCGGGACCGACCCGAGCACCGTGTCGGTGTTCGCATCGAACACGACGATCGAGCGCGTGGAGCCGTCTCCGACCATTCCGATGGCCCGAGCAGACCCGAGACTCCTGTCCAGGGTCCGCGTCGCTCTCTGCGCAGCCGCCGTCGAAGCCACGAGCAGGGCCGCGACGACCAAGGCATTCTTCCAAGCGTTCATTTCCGTGTTCCTCTGGATCGGTGGGCTCCTCTGGATCGGTGCCGCGCCGACGGCGAGGGTCATTCTAAAGGAACATCCTGGATCGGCAAGTGATCCTGGGCCGCCGACGGTCTCAGAGGCTGAGCAAGAATCCCTCGCCAGCCGAGAGCCAGCCCGGTTCGCGGGGGGGAGGCGCGGGGGCGACGCGGATTAGCAGCGATACTCGGGGGAGCCCCAACGACGCCACACCGCATCC
>JANOGB010000597.1:0-15974 GCA_031413955.1 Planctomycetota bacterium
TGCGGTCGGCGTGGCCCACGGCCGCGCCGAGCTGATCGAGATAGGCAACGAGCCGTGACGCCGCGGAAGACGAAGTCGCCATCCGGCCATCCTCGCATCGGCCGCGGGACCGTCAATCCATTTTATGACACAGTAGTACTAAGGGCCCGCGCAAGAATTAGTTGGTCATTTCGCCGGCCCTCGTCGCCGCTGGCGGCGTTGCGCCTCCTCGGAAACCATGCAGGTTGCCTGCGTCGGCGCGCCTTGCCATCGGCGGCGATGGCTCGCCGAAATGACCAATTAATTCTTGCGCGAGCCCTAACTCGCGGCGAGGCAGCAGGGGCCTGCTCGGGCGCGCAAGCAGAGCGCGCATCCGTCGGTCGAGGTTGCCGCGTTGTCCGTCAGAAGCCGATGACGAGGTCCTGCGCGTTCGAGAGCGCGAAGGGCACGACTCCGCCATAGTGCACGGCCTGCATGCTGAAGTGGAGGCCGCACAGGTTTGCGTCGTTGCGGATCGGGATCTGGAACGTCGCCACGGGGCCGGCGACCGTGCGGCTGTAGAGCAGCCCGCTACCGTGGAGATTGGCGCAAAGAAAATGCTGGCCGCCGCGCAGCCGGATGTCGGCTGCGCCGTCGTAGGCGAAGAGATGGGCGACGTCGTGGCCCGTGGTCGTGAGGTCGACCGTGGCCGTGAAGGAGCTGCCGAGCATCGGCGGAGTGACCTGCAGGCTCGGCGGATTCGGGCCGGAGTTCCGGAACGTGGCCGAAGGCGGGCCGCAGATGGGCTCGTAGCGTGCGATCCAGACTTCGGTGTACCCGCCCGTCACGTACGCCGCACCCGACCCTTCCAGGGCGATGCCTCGAAAGGACTGCGCTCCGTCGAGCGCGGGCGAGCGGGTCCAGAGCTGGGTCCCGGTTCCGTCGAAGCGCGTCAGCGAGGGAGTCAGCAGGCCGCCGGTGGCCGTGAGGCCCTCGACTCCCACGTACACGCCGCCGCCGTCCGATGACACGGCATAGCTGTCTTCGATGGCATTCGTTCCGAACTGCCGGATCCAGGTCTGGCCTCCAGCGCTGTCGAAGCGCGCGACCCAGGGATCCGTATCTCCAGCATTCGGTCCGCCAAGGCTGCCTGCGGTGTAACCAGAGACGTAGACCCCGCCAGCCCCATCCGGTGCGGAGGCCCGGATCACGTCCGCGCTGTGCGTCCCGAGCTGGCGGATCCATAGCTGGTTTCCAGCGCCGTCATGGCGTGCCAGCCAGGCGTCACCTCCGCCCGCGTTCGGCCCGCCGAGACTTCCCTCCGTCCAGTTTCCCCAGTAGGCGCCGCCCGTTCCATCCAGCGAAACGGTGCCCGCATAGTCGTCGAGGCTCGTGCCAATCTGGAGGATCCAGAGCCGATTCCCCGCCCCGTCGTAGCGTGCCAGCCAGGCGTCGTTCTGGCCAGCGTTCGAGCCACCCAGGCTGCCCCCCGTGCTACCAGCCACGATCACGCCTCCCGCCCCGTCCATCGCGACGCCGCCGGCGCTGTCCCACTCACTCGTCCCGAATTGCCGGATCCAGGTCTGGTTCCCCGAACCGTCGTAGTGTGCAAGCCAGGCGTCGGATTGGCCTGCGTTCGGGCCGCCGAGACCGCCCTCCGTTCCTCCGCAGGCGAACACGCCGTCCGACCCATCCGGCGCGGCGCCGTTGCCGAACTCCCACGCGCTCGAGCCGATCTGACGGACCCAGGTCTGACTCCCGCCGCTGTCGAAGCGCCCCAGCCAGATGTCGTACCCGCCCGCGTTCGGCCCGCCGAAACTCCCCTGGGTCTGTCCGAGCACGTACACGCCACTGGCTCCAGCGGAAACAGCGGCCCCCGGGCTGTCCAGCTGGGGCGTCCCGAATCGCCGGATCCAGCTCTGGTTCTGGGCAGATGCGGGATGCGCGAGCCAGAGCAGCGATGCCACGCACGCGCCGCGAAGGAAAAGGAGCACACCGGAACCGAGGTTCGTGCTGGGAAGAGTCTTGGCAATCCTCGCGTCGTTCAGCGGAAAGTGATTCATCGCCTGGAACGAGCTGCGTTGCTCCGCAGTCAAGGCTGAACAGCGAGGCGCGCTCCTCGAGCCAGGCTAGACCCCTGCAGTGCCGAGACCTCTCCGGCCGTGTGGGTAAGGCGAGGGGACATAGAGCGTAGAGTGCGCTCTGCCAGCCCCGCGGCTCGTCAGGCTCTCACTCTTGCGCGAGGCAGTAGAGATTCGCCTTGCCGCGCAGGAAAAGTTCGTCACCCGCAATCGCGGGCGAGGCGTCGAAGCCGTCCTCGAGCTTGTTGACCGCCAGGGTCTCGATCTTGGGCCAGGTCGAGAGCACCTCGACCGTGCCGTCGCGGCCGGCCACGTAGATGTGGCCCTTGGCCGCCACCAGGGAGGCGTAGACGTCGGCCACGCCCTTCAGGCGTTCGGGGCCGTAGTCGAGCGTGCCGCTGGTCGGATCGAGGACGCTGAGCATGCCCGAGTCCTGCTTGAGCAGGTAGACCTTGCCCTCGTAGGCGAGTGGCGAGGGCACGTGCGGTCCGTCGATGCGTAGCGACCACATCGGCTCGGTCGGCTCGTCCTTGCTGGCCGCGGCTTCGCTCGCCCTGGCATCCGCGACCAGGCCGCGCGCCTCGCCGCCACCGCGCCCGCCGCTGGCGTAGATCACGAGCTCGTCGATCGCGACGGGGCTCGCGATGGCGCCGCTTCGGCCGCCCGCCTCGCCCTGGTGCCAGAGCTCCTTGCCCGTGGCCGGGTCGTAGGCCGAGGTGCGCGCACCGCCGATCACGAGCTCGGTGCGGCCTCCTGCGCGCACGAGCAGCGGCGTCGACCAGTCCGTGCCCTTCGGACGCGCCGTGCGCCAGCGCTCCTGGCCGTTCTTCTTGTCGAGCGCGACCAGGAAGGAATCGCCCTCGTGGCCCCAGTTCACGAGCACGAGCTCGCCCCACAGGACGGGCGAGCTGCCCTCGCCGAAAGAGTTGTTGATCTGCATGTCGCCGAGGTCGACCTGCCACAGGACCTCGCCCGCGAAGCTCAGCGCGAAGATCCCGAAGGAACCGAAGGAGACGATCAGCCGCTCGCCATCGGTCACGGGCGTGGGTGAGGCGTAGGAGCCGTCGGAGTGCGTGCCTTCGTGTGGCATGAGCGTGGCGAGCTTCTTCTGCCACAGGATCGCGCCCGAAGAGCGGTCCAGGGCGAGCACGACGAAGTCCTGCTCCTCGATCGGAGCGCCGCGGCCGAAGCCCCCCCGGCCGCCGCGCTCGCCGCCCGGTCGCTGGCCCTCGCCCTCTCCACCGCCTTCGCCGCGGGGGCGGCCGCGTTCTCCGTCTCCGCGCGGCGGTCGATCCCCGCGCTCACCCTCGGCCTCGGGAGCTGGCTCCGCCTTCTTGCCCGTGCCGACCGCGGTGCTCACGAACACGCGGTTCTCCCAGACGATGGGCGAGGACAAGCCCTTGCCCGGCAGCGCGACCTTCCAGCGCACGTTCTTCTCTTCGCTCCACTCGATCGGCGGCGAGCCGCTGGCGACGCCGCTGCCATCCGCCCCGCGCCAGGCGGGCCAGGAGTCGGAGACGGCGGAGGGAGCGGACGCGTTCAGGGCGAAGAGCAGGGCGGCGAGGGACATGCTTCTGGTGGGGAACGAGCGGGGGCGGAATAGAGGAACTGGGCCAAGAGGATACGCGGAAGGCCCGGTCTCGGGGTCGAACTCGCTCCAGCGCCTGGAAAGCGGGCCCGCCGACCGTCCCCGCCGCGTCGTTATCCCGGCAGTCGCAGCATGGTCGCGCTGATCTTCAGCGCGTCCGTTCCAGCTCGGGCACGAAGTCGCGCAGGAACAGGTCGAGATATCCGTCGGCGCACAAGAACACCTCGAACAGGTCCAGGACGTACAGGTCCTTGCCGAGAACGATTTCGCGCCAGGCTTCGGTGTCGGGTTCCACCGGTTTGTGCCCGCGGACCGGCCAGGTCTCGAACGTGCTGTTGTAGTAGTTCAGGTGCAGCGTTCCGTAGAGTCCGCTCGCATCGGCTTCGCGCAGCAGGCTCCAGCAGAAGCTGGTACCCACGAACAGGATGGTCGGGCGTGGCGCGAGCGTCGACGGCGGGGCATGCCGCGCCGCCGGTGTGCTCGGAGCCGCACGCGCCACGAAGTTCGCGTTCAGCATGCGCCACAGGTCGAAGTCATCGCTCCCAGGAACCGCGCTGACCATTTCAAGCTCGCTGGCATGCTCGGGCCGCGGCTTGCCGGTGAGCTCGGCATACAGCGAAGCCACGTCGTCCATCGCCAGGCATGCCGCGTACTCCGACCAGTGGCGAGCATCGGCGCCGAACAGCAGCGCCCGCGCGGTGCTCGAAGTCGTGATCGTCTCGCGCATGTCGACGTACCGGGCTCCGTAGTGATCGAGCGCGCCGACGAGCTGTTCGTAGACAAGGGTGTCCGTGGGGCGCGGTTCGCCCAGGGGCAGCTTCCACACCGCCGGCACCTTGTCGCGCCAGACCGTGGCCTTGCCGGGCACGATGATCGGGACCAACGCCTTGCCGCGCTTGGCGAGCAGCCGCTGTGCCTTGGCGATCCGCGCGGCCGTGGCGCGGATGAAGGCGGGCTTGGGGATGAACTCGTAGCGGTTGAAGTAGTCGAGGTCCTGGTCGAGGAAGAGCACGCCATCTTCGCCGATGCGCACCGGGGCACCGGGCTTTGTCTCGCCGAACGCGTGGTACAGGATCGTGTTGTCGGTGGCGATCGACGTGCCCTTGATGCCGAGATTGCTCTCGACCCAGGCGCCGAACTCCAGCTGGTATTCCTCCGTCAACACACGGGCGAACTCGAGCTCGGGCCGTGGGGTCGGCGGCAACACGCCGTGGAGCACCTGGCCGCGTATCCCGCTCAGCATGGCGATCCCCGGCATCGTCGCCAGCGCCAGGTAGGCGCAGAGGACCGCGCCATCCAGGAACTTCTCGTGGCGGTCGGTCATCAGAACTTGAAGTAGATGAGCGGCGTGATCCGCATGTTGGTGAGGTGAATCGCCGAGGCGGTGAACAGGAGCAAGTAGCCGACGCGGGGCAAGGCGTGGAACGCGCGGGGGATCCGGCTCCAGGAGGGCCCGCGCTCGCGGTACTTGGTGACGATCGGCGCGAGGCAGATCGCGCTGCCCACGACGAGCGCGAACACCGCGAAGCGAGGCAACAGCACGGCGTCGACGGGCAGTGGCTCGGTGGAGGTGGCGCTCGTGAGGCCGAGCATGGCGCCGATCATGTCGAACGCTTGCCTGGCCGTACCGGCGCGGAAGAACACCCAGCCGATGACGACCAGCGCGAGCGTGGAGGCGTGCTGGGCGATTCGCGGAATGAAATCGCGGCGGTGTGCGAGCAGGCGCTCGAGCGTCACGAAGCTGCCGTGGTACGCGCCCCACAGCACGAACGTCCAGGCCGCGCCGTGCCACAGCCCCGACAGCAGGAACACGATCATCAGGTTGACCAGCGCGCGCCGGCGGCCCTTGCGGTTGCCGCCGAGCGGGATGTAGAGGTAGTCGCGCAGCCAGGTCGACAGGCTGATGTGCCAGCGCGTCCAGAACTCGGTGAAGCTCGCCGAGATGTACGGCTGGTCGAAGTTCTCCTTGAACCGGAAGCCGATCATCCGGCCGAGCCCGATGGCCATGTCGGAGTAGCCCGAGAAGTCGAAGTAGATCTGGACCGCGTAGGCCACCGCCCCGAGCCACGCGAGCGAGGCTGTCATCTGCGCGCCCTTCAACCCGAACACGCCGTCGGCGATGATCCCGACCGAGTCGGCGACCAAGACCTTCTTGGCGAGGCCCAGGGCGAAACGCTCGAAACCGGAGCAGGCGAGCGCGATGGAATGCTGGCGTTCGGCGAGCTGTGCCTCGAGGTCCTTCCAGCGGAAGATCGGCCCGGCGATCGAGTGCGGGAACAGCGTCAGGAACAGGAGATACTGCGAGAGGCGGCGCGCCGGGCGTGAGTCACCGCGGTAGACGTCGCACAGGTACGTGATCTCCTCGAAGGTGATGAACGAGACGCCGATCGGCAGCACGACCTTGGTCCACGACAGAAGTCCGGTGCCGAGGAACGCGAGCAGCTCGTTCACCTGCTCGACGAAGAAGTTGGAGTACTTGAAGTACGCCAGCACCGAGAGGTGCATCGTCACGCCCAGCCCGACCAGGAGCTTGGCTCGCCGCCGGGTCGTCGGGTTCTCGCGCAGGGTCGCGATCACCTTGGCGAGGTAGTAGTCGACGACGCCGAGCCCGATCACGACCGGCAAGAAACTCGGCGCGCCCCATGCATAGAACAGGAGGCTTGCGCCGATCGCGACCCAGTTCTTCCCGGCCCGCGGCGTGAGCCAGTACACCAACAGGAAGCAGGGCAGGAACAGGTGGATGAAAAGGAGTGAGCTGAACGGCATCGACGACCGGCTCGCGACGGCTTTCCAATCTATCGGAGCGCAGAATAGCGGGGGACCAAGCGGACGACCTCCTGGATCCTCACTTCACCCCGAGCAGGTCCTCCTGGATCACGCGCCAGGTCAGGTGCCGGTCGTAGGCGCGCAGGCTGCGGTCGAGGCCGTGGCGGCTCTGGGGGTAGAGCACGAAGTCGAAGCGTTTGCCGGCCTTCTCGAGCGCGTAGATGAGCTGGATGGCGTTCTGCAGGTGGACGTTGTCGTCCATCTCGCCGTGCGTGAGCACGAGGTGGCCCTGCAGATTCGCCGCGGCCTCCACGACCGACGTCTTCGCGTAGCCGTCGGGATTGAGAGCGGGCGTCGACATGTAGCGCTCGGTGTAGATCGTGTCGTACATGCGCCAGTCGTAGACGCCGCTCGCGGCGAGACCCAGCGCGAACTTGTCCGAGTGCGTGAGCGCGTAGGCCGCCATGAAGCCGCCGTAGCTGCCGCCGGTGATGCCGATGCGCGCGGGATCGGCCGAGCGGTTCTTGCACAGCCAGTCGAGCGCGTCCTCGAGATCCATGAGCTCCTGCACGCCGAGTTGCTTGTAGCAGCTCTCGATCACGGCCTGGCCCTTGCCGCTGGCCGAGCGCACGTTGACCGTGAACACCATCACGCCGTTCTGCGCCAGGAACTGGTTCCAGCTCGAGCCGCTCCAGGAGTTCGAGACCGAGGGCGCATCGGGGCCGGAATAGGTCGGCAGCCAGACCGGGTAGCGCTGCGCCGGATCGAAGTCGATTGGCGGCAGCACGGCGGCGTCGAGCTCGAAGCCGTCGCGCGCGGGGATGCGCAGGAGCTCCCAGCGGCTCGTGGCGTAGGCGTCGAGGTCCGGGATGCTGGCACTGCCGAGCTCGCGCACGGGCGCTCCCTCTCCATCGCACAGGACCAGGCGCGACGGTTCGGCCAGGCTGGAGCAGCGGTCGAGGAAGAAGGTCTTGGCCTGGTTCCAGCGCACGGAGTGCCGGCCGGGGCCGCGCGTCAAGCGCAGCATTCCCGTGCCGTCGAAACCGATGCGGTAGAGGTTCGAGTCGACCGCGCCGTCGCGCGTGGCCGTGAACCACATTCGTCCGCTGGCCTCGTCGAGTTCCTCGATACCCGTGACGCTCCAGTCTCCGGCCGTGACGGCGCCGACCAGCGTGCCGTCGGCCCGGTAGCGGTAGACGTGGCGTTGCCCCGTGCGCTCGCTCAGCCACAAGAACGTGCCGTCGGCGAGCCAGCGCGCAGCATCGGCGCGGTTGACCCAGCCGTTCGAGGTCTCGCGCAGGAGTGTGCGCACCTTGCCCGTGCTCGGATCGGCCGCGCACAGCTCGAGCCAGGTCTGGATGCGATCCTGGACCATGAAGAGGAGCTCGCCGCTCGGTGCCCAATCGACGCGCACGACGATGGGCTCGGCGGCGACATGCTGCGAGAGATCGATCCAGCGCACGCTGGTCGGTGCCGTGGCGTCGACCACGCCGAGGGTTACGACCGGATTCGGGTCGCCGACCTTGGGGTAGCGCGTCGTCTCTGCCTTCACGCGGAAGTTCCCCTCCTCGATGTTGTCGACGACCGTGAAGTCGAACACCGCTTTCTCGTCGAGTCGCAGGAAGGCGATGTGCCGTGAAGCGGGACTCCACCAGAAGCTCTTGAAGTCGCCGCGCCCGTAGACCTCCTCCTGGTAGACCCAGTCGAGCTTGCCGTTGAAGACGTCGGGCGAGCCGTCCTGCGTCACGTCGGCGCGCACACCGTTCTCGAGGTCGAGCAGCACGAGGTCGTTCGCCTGCACGAAGGCGAGGAAGCGCTCGTCCGGCGAGCGTTCTTCGAGCTCGAGCTCGCCCTCCTCCGTGCCGGCCAGGACGCGCGCCGCGCCGCCCTGCGCCCACCACAGCTCACCCTCGACCTCTCCCAGCACGGACCCGCTCGGCGCGCGCTTCACCTTCTTGGCCTTCTTCACGAGCTCCTCCCCGACTCCCGCTGCGGCGAGCGCGCGCGCGAACTCCTCCTCTGCTTGTTTCTCGTCGGCCTTGTCGGCGCCCGCCTCCTTCTTCTCTTCCTTCACGGGCTCCGACTCGGCCCAGGTCCGCGGATCGATCCAGACCTTGCGCTCCTTCTCCGTGTGCACGATGTGCACGCCGTCCGCGGCCCAGCCGTATTCCGGCAGCTCGCCCGAGAAGTCCACCTTCTCGCCCTGCCCTAGGGTTTGCTCGAGGGTGAGCCGCTTCTTCCCCGCGCTCGCGAGCGCGACCTCCGGACGCGGTTCGGAGCCGCGGCACGCGACGAGGAGGAGGGCTGCGATGACGGTGCGCCGAGAAGCGATCTGCATGCTCGAGAGGCTCGGGGTAGGGGCCGCGGGGGCGCGATCCTAGCCGCGCTTGCCCTTCACTGCCCAACCGACTCTCGCTGCACGGGCCGGCGGGTTCAGTGCCGGATCTCGTTCACCACGCCCGGGCGCAGGAGGAGCGGGATGCGCGCGACTTCCTCGCTGCCCTTCTGCAGGACCAGCGTGCGCGCGCGCTCGTCGGTGAGGATCAGGTCCGAGACGCCGCCGGCGAGCGCGATCGCGGTGGCCGACATGAACACGCCTCCGATCTGCATGGTGATGTTGAGGGACTCGCCGCGTTCGTCCTCGAGCATCAGCCCATCTGCACCCGCCGGGTCGTCCAGGAAGACGCGCAGATGGCAGACGGCCGGTAGGCGCACGACGATGCGCTCCAGATCGGGCTCCACGCCCAGGGGGCAAATCATCTCGTCGGGGGATTGCTCGGAGCTGACCCGGAGCTCGGTGCCCACGGTGCACAGCTCTTCGAAGCGGAAGCGACCCTCGGCGTCGGTCTGGGCGCGGAACGAGTACTCGGCGCGGTGCGTCCTCGTTCCACCGAAGCTCGCGCGGCCCTTGCGCTGCACGCGCACGGAGGCGCCCGCCACCGGCTCGCCGGAGAAGTTCGTGACCCGGCCGGCAACGACTTGCGCCGGCTCGGCACCGGCGAGCGTCAGGACGACGTCATCCGCGCCGGCAGATACCTCGACCGGGCCCGCGAGCTCCTGCGTGCGCGGGTGGAAGACGAAGAGCCCGTAGCGGCGCTCTGCGAGCGAGGTCAACACGAAGCGCCCGTCCTCGTCGCTCAGCGCGCGGCGACCATCCTCCTGCGGCGTGCGCGCTCCGGCGATCACGCTCTCGACGTCGAAGGTGAGCATGACGTCGAACTCGCCGGTGCGGAACTGGACCATTCCGAAGGGCTCGCCATCTGCCGTCCACACGCGCGCTCCGGCGATCGGTACGCCCTGGCCATCGAGCACGCGGCCTGTGATCGTGCGCGCGCCCTCGCCCAGGACGAGCACGATGTCGGAACGGGTTTCGCTCGTGAGCCCGCCCAGCTCGAGCTCGGCCGGAAGATAGCCTGCGAGGATGGCGCGAACTCTTTCGGCGCGCGCACCGGGCTCCAGCAAGAGCTGAAATGAGCCATCTTCGCCGGCGCGCGTGGCCGCGCCGCCGGTCGAGACGTAGGCGCCGCTCGCCGGACGCCCGTCGGCGTGCCGGACGTGGCCCGTGAGCGCGTTCTCGGCCAGCGGTACCAGCCCGAGGGTGAGCAGGAGATCGAAGCTCGACTCGCTCGGCAGCTCGATCTCGCCGGTTCCGAGGCCGTTGGCCGTGGCAGAGAGCCGGCTGCCAGGAGCGGAGCCGATGGAAGGAAACTCGAAGCGGCCCTGCGCGTCGCTGTGCGCCCGCGCCAGCGGCAGGCCGCCGATGAAAGCACCGGGCGTGAGTTCGCGGGCCAACGCTTCGGCCAGGTAGACCTCGAGCTCCGCGCCCAAGACCGGCGCACCCGCCGTGTCGACCACCCGGCCGGCGTAGGCACGCTCGGGCGCCACGAACACGAGCGGAGGCTCGGGTGGCAGCGAGCCGGCCAGAGTCGGTGCGACCACCGTCGCGTAGCCGCGGCCATGTGCGACGATGCGGTGCGTGCCCTCGATAGCGGGCAACGCGAAGTGTCCGCGCTCGTCGCTCTCGGCCTGCGCGTCGATCGGAGCGGCGGAGCTCGGGTGGCTCGGAGTGGAGTCGACGCGCTCGTAGGTGACGGTGAGGCCCGCGACGGCGCGCCGCTCGAGGTCGAGCACGAGCCCCGCGATCAGCGCCGGAGCGGCCCTGGGCGGCTCGGGAACGATGGGCGCCATGGCCTTCGACTGCGGGGCGATCGCCTCGCGTTCCATGCTCGGTTGCAGCGCGATCTCCGTCGTCCCGGGCGCTGTGAGCTCCGTGTTCGCAGGTTCGGCGGCGAGCGCGCTCCTGGGCGCCGCGTGCGGCTCGGCGGGAGCGAGTGCTCGGACTGTGAAGAAGCCCAGGGCCGCGAGCGCCGCGCAGGCGCCCGTCCATTTCCAGAGTGTTCCCATGGCGAGGAAGGGGGTGAGGAGTGGTGCGAGGGTGGTCGGGGCCGCCGCTTCGAGCGGCGGCCGCAGGGTGGAGAGGGGCAGCAGGAGTCCGACCCACGCCTTGCGTCCGCCGTGCTCGCGATCGAGGCGTACGCGGAGCTGCTCGAGCGCGCGCTCGAGGCGCGTGTGCACGGTCTTCACCGGCACGCCCATGCGCTCCGCCACCCACGTCGGTGGCAGATCCTCGAGGAAGCGCAGCGCGACCGTGGTGCGGTAGGGCTCTGCCAGCGCGCGCACGGCGCCGACCAGCTTCTCGTGCAGCTCGAGGCGCGCGGCGAGCTCGTCGGTCGGCTCCGCTTCGAACGCAACCGGCCGCGCCAGCTCGCGCGCTTCGCGTCGCACCGTCGTGCGCCGCTCCTGCCGCACCACGTTGCGCAGCACCGCCGCCAGCCAGCGCCGCAGCGGCACGGCCGCGGTGGGCGGTCGCTCGAGGGCCTTGGTCAGCGTCTCCTGCGCCGCATCGGCCGCCCCGGAAGGCTCGGCCACCAGGCGCGCGGCCAGGCGCTGCAGCCACGCGCTCTCGGCGAGGAGCGCGGCGGGGGACAACGGATCGGGCGGGGACATGACTCCATTCTCCCCAATGCCGCCCGGGTCAGTTCTTCTTCAGGAAGTCCGCGAGCTCCCGGAGGGTGCCGCCCGTCGGCGGGGCTGCGGAAGGACCCGACTCGCCGAAGGTGAGCATGACGTCGAGCTCGCCGGTGCGGAACTGGACCATTCCGAAGGGTTCGCCGTCTGCCGGTCTCCGCCACCTCCGCCCGCTGAGCAAGCCTCGGGGTGCGAGCGCTCTCGTCCGTCAGACCCAGCTTCCCTGCCAGAGCCCCGTGCAGAACTCCCTCCACGGCAGCACGAGGATCCCGCCGGGAAGTTCTCTCGGCGTCGGGTCGAGGCTGACGACCACGGCTTTTCGAACTCGGTGCTCCGCCATCAAGGCTCTCAGGCCCTTCGCCTTCTCTGGGCTCACCAGACGCGAAGAGCTGAACTCGAGCGCGAGCTCCAGGTTTCCGACGATGAGGTCGACCTCGTAGCCCGTGCTCGTCCTCCAGAAGGCGAGCGGGAAGTGCTTCTCGGAGTAGGAGAGGTAGGCGCGGACCTCTTCGATCAGGAAGTGCTCGAAGGCCTGGCCGAACTCGACCGTGCCGTGCTCGATCTTGTGCATGCCGCGCAGCGCGCGCACGACGCCCGGGTCGAAGAGGTAGAACTTGGAGGTCTCGATCAGTCGGCGCTTCTTGGCCTTCCTCCAGGGCGGGAGCGTGTGACCGAGCAGAGTGTCCTCGAGGATCTGGTAGTACTCGCGCACCGTCTTGGGAGAGACCCCGCAATCCCGACCGACGCTCGCATAGCTGAGGAGCCCGCCATGTCCGATACCGACTGCCTCGAGGAACCTGGTGAAGGCGGGCATGTTGCGGGTGAGAGCCTCGGCCTGGATCTCCTGCTCCAGGTAGTCGAGGACGTAGCCGCGCAGGGCCCGCTCAGGTCTTGCCGCAAGATAGTGATCTGGGATCAGTCCGTGTCCGAGGGCACGGTCCAGGTCCACTTCTCCAAGTTCATGGCTCGTCAGGGGGAAGAGCTCGAAGCGGATGGCGCGGCCACCGAGGAGGTTGGCTGCCCCGTGCCGGAGCTTGCGCGCGCTCGAGCCGCACAGGAGAAAGCGGACCCCGGTGTTCTCGATGAGCCAGTGCACCTCGTCGAGCAGGGCGGGGACCTTCTGGATCTCATCGATCACGACCAGCTTGTCCTTGCGCGCCAGCAGCTCCTCGCGCAGCAGATGGGGGCGGAGCAGGAGCCGGGTTCTCTGCTCGCTGTCGAGCAGGTCGTAGGTCCTGGCCTTCGGGAAGAGCTGGCGCAGGAGGGTGCTCTTGCCCACCTTCCTCGGCCCCCAGAGGAAGGCGGCCTTGGCGCCCGCCAAATCGATCTCGAGCGCTCGGGGGAGTTCGGATAAACGGGAACTCATTCCCGATTATCTAGATTATCGGGATAGGCTGGTCAAGTCACTGCAGCCAAGCGGTCGCGGCGGGCGTCACTCGGCGCACTCGTACCCTCACAGCCGGCGCGGGCGCACGGCGAGGCGGATCGTCCACATGCCGCGGCCCTGGGTGGCGACCAGGATGCGGTTGCGCTCGGGTTGCACGAGCAGGTCGATGACCGGCGCGTTCGGGAGGCCCGTGCCGTAGCGGAACCAGCTCGTGCCGCCATCGGGCGAGTGGTACACGCCGCGGTCGGTGCCGGCGAAGAGCTGGTCGGGCAAACCGGCGAGCGCTGCGATCGTGTTGACCGGGAGGTCGGGCAGCGGGTGCGGTGCAACGCCGTCGTGGTCGGTCCAGCTCAGGCCGGCATCGGTCGTGCGCCGGACCTGCGCGATTCCGAAGCGCGCCACGGCGAGCCAGGCGCCGTCCGGGTCGCTCGGGTGCGGAGCGATCTCGCGCGTCACGCGCGGCCAGCCGGGGTTGCCGGTGAGGCGCAGGGTGAAGTTCGCGCCGCCGTTGGTCGAGACCAGCACGCGTCCGTCGTTGGTCGCGGCCCAGAGCACGTTCGGGTCCGCGGGCGAGAGCGCGAGCGAGCGGATGGCGCCCGTGCCAGCGGTGAGGTCGCCGCTGAGTGCGCTCCACGTGGTGCCGCCGTTCGTGCTGCGCCACACGCGCTGTGTCGCGTAGTACATCCGGCTCGCGTTGCTCGGATCGATCAGGTACGGCGGCAGGAAGCAGTTCCTGTCGCTCGTGTCGATGCCGGTTCCGGAGTAACTGAAGCTCGTGCCTCCGTCGCTCGACTGAAAAAGGTTCGCCGTGCCCTGGTACTCGACAAAAACAGTGCTCGGCGAGGCCTGCGCGAGCTGCGTCCAGCCGCCGTCTCCGCCGAAGACCGCGCTCCAGGAGGTCGCGTCGGTCGTGCGCCGCACGCTGCCGTTGTCCTGCAGCCCGCCGAGCACGATCTGGTCGTCGCTCGGATGGGTCGAGATGCCGGCGTAGAACTGCGTGAGGCCGAGGCCCGTGTTGCGCGCGCTCCAGCTCGCGCCGAGGTTCGAGCTGCGGTGCACGCCGCCGTCGTCTCCCGCCCACAACCGTCCCGCGGCATCCCAGGCGAGCGCGTGCAGGTCCACGTGCGGGGGCGTGACCGTGCTCCAGCCGGCGCCGGAGTTCGTGGAACGCTCCAGCGTGAGCCCGCCCAGGAACACGGTGTTCGGGTCGGTCGGGCGCACGCTGACGACGGACAGGTACCAGCCGTAGGTCGCCTGGAAACTCGGGACCGGGAGCAAGGTCCAGGTGTTGCCGCCGTCGCTGCTGCGCCACGCGCCGAGCGTCGACGCGCCACCGCCGGCGGCATCGGCCGAATGCGCGACGAGCGTGTACAGGCGCGACGGCGAGCTCGGCGCGAGCGCGACCGTCACGCGGCCGACCAGGCTCGTGGGCAGTCCGCCGGCGAGCTTGCTCCAGCTCGCGCCGCCGTCGAGTGAGCGCCACACGCCGTTGTCGGCGTGGCCAAAGATGTGGCCGATGCCGCAGTAGAGGCGGCTCGGATCAGAGGGATCGAGCGCGAGGCTCGTGGCCGAGAGGTTGGGCAGGCCTCCGCCGAGGTGCGTCCATGTGACGCCGCGGTCGCCCGAGCGGAAGACGCCGAGGTCCCCGCCCGCGCCAGGGTGACCCTTGGCCGCTGCCAGCTCGGGAAAGCCGCCCGCGCGCGTGAGCGCGACATAGACGACGTCGCCGTCGCTCGGGTCGACGGCGAGCGCGGAGACGCAGCGGCCGCCGAGCGTCGTCTCTCCGAAGTGCTCCCAGCTCTCCCCGCCGTCGAGCGAGCGGTAGATCCCCAGGCCATGGCGGCTGTGGTTGGCGAAGTTCGCCTCGCCCGTGCCGGCGAAGACCGCGTCCGGGTCGGAGGGATCGAGCGCGAGCGCGCCGATCGCCGTGGTCGGCATCTCGTCGGTGAGCGCGCGCCAGCTCGCGCCGCCGTCCTCGGTGCGCCACACGCCGCCGTCGGCCCCGGCCACGAAGACGCGGTTCGCATCGCTCGGGCTGCAGACGATGGCCGAGACGCGGCCGGTATAAGGGCCGCTGGTGATGGGCGCGGGTCCGAGCTCCTGCCAGCGCTGCTGGTAGAGCGGGTTGCTCTGCGTGGTCTGCGCCCACGGGACGGGCAAGGGCAGCAGCAGGAGCGTGGCGACGATCATCGCCCGCCGCCTTCCTGCGCCGGCGCGGTCGAGCCGCGTACGACGAACACGAGCGTGGTGCTGGCGAGCTCGAGCGCGGCTTCCTCGGCGCCGCCGAGCGCGCGCAGCCGCGTGGCCTCGAGCATCCACGGCCCGGGCTGCTCGAGCTTCACACGCAGGCTGCCGTCGCCGAGGAGCTCGAGCGCCTGCGCTTTGCGACTCGCCAGGTGCACGGCGCGGCACAGGACGCCCTCGGCGCCACCCGCGGGGAGATACAGCTTGAACGCGAAGTCGCTGCCAGCTTGCACGAAGCTCGGATCGACGAGCGCGCGCAGCTCCATGCGCTGGCCGCCCTTGCTGATCGCGCTGGCCGACGGTTCGGCGAGCGCCGCGCCGCCCGCCGGGCGCGCGCGGAGCGCGAGGGACTCCAGGCGCAGGACGAGAACGGTCGCGTTGGACGTCAGTGCCTCGACCCCGCGCGGCATGGTCCTTCGGTCCGAGCGTTCTGCGAGGAATGCGCGCAGCTCGACCGGATGCATGCGCTCGATCCGCGGCGGCAGGTCCCAGCCGACGAGCAGCGGGCCCGGGCTCTCGCGCTCGAGGCGGAGCCGCGTCGCGTCCTCGGCCAAGGGCGCGAGCTCGTCGTAGTTGTGCTGCGTTCCCTCCGCGCGCACGAACATCCAGCCGATCTCGTGCAGAGGCCAGGGCTGAAGCTCGATGCTGCGCGTGCTCTCGCGCACGAAGCGCAGCTCCCAGGTGAGCGCGTTCGCGTCCTTGCCGCCCAACTCGACCGGCACGAAGCGCGCGAGCGACTGGGCGGAGGCCGACGGGAGCACGAGCAGCGTCAGCGCGAGGAAACGGCGATTCGTGCACGCGGACATTCGTCTTGGCTCCTCGATTCATCCTACGTCTTCTTCTTCACCCTGGGAGCGCCGGGCTCCAGCCCGGCTCTTCTTCTTGGCTTGTTTCCGTTTTCCGAGGGAAGGGAATGAGGAGA
>JANOGB010000598.1:0-8955 GCA_031413955.1 Planctomycetota bacterium
CCGCCGGAACGCCCGCTCGAGCACGCGATACACCCGCGGCGTCCTGAGCCACGGCAAGCCGCGCCGAACTCGCAGGACGACGTGACAGACACCGCGAACCTCTGGCCGAGCGGAGTGCGGAACACTGGAACGCCGACGAGCGCTGGAACTCTTCATGGTGACTCCTCGTGACGAATTCTTGGTGACGAAGCGCGGGGTGACGGAGTGCGAGCGCAATCCCCCCTTGCTCGCGACGACACAAAGACGCACGGCGTCCCTCATTCGTTCGCCAGTTCTTCGAAGAATATCTGCCGAGCCTCCGCGAGCGGGGTTCCCGTCGAGCTCGCTCCACGGCCTCGGATTCATTCCCTCGACGTTCCACCCGAGCGGCACCACTCACGGGCGCACTGGGACGATTCCTCCAGCTCCGCCCACACAACTTCCTGAAGCCCCTCTTTCGGCTGCTTCCCAATCGATCCGACTCCGTCACCGTGCACCTCGGCGCCCGTCTGAAGCTCGGCCATTTCGCTCCGTCCGCGCTCGAGATCCTCGACCCGAGCGTCACCGTCTGGGAGCAGATCGACCACGCCTTTCCGCTGGCCACCATTCCCTCCAAGCGCAACCTCCTCGGTGCCTTCGACTTCCCCGGCGACGACATCGACAGGCACATCCGTGCCCTCTCCGGCGGCGAGCGCTCGCGCCTGGAGATGCTGGTGCCCTCAGCCCTCGACGGCACGATGCTCTTCGTCAGCCACGACCGCGCCTTCCTGCGCGGCCTCAGCGACGCGCGTGCTCGACCTCTCGGGCAGCGGCGAGGGCATCGCCAGGAAGCCGCTCGTTTTCCCCGACGACTACCGCCAGTGGGTCGACCGCACGGGGCACGAGGCGCCGGGCGTGCACCAGTAGTGTCGAATCCGGTCGGCTCCGGATTCCTTGCCGACGTGTCCTGTTTTCTCGGCGAGTTCAGCCAGCCAATCTGCCCATTCGCGACGGATCGCTGGCAGAATGTGCCCCGCCCGTTCGATTCGTCCCAGGATCGACCTTGGGGTAAGAGGAACTCACGATGATGCGCACCTGGCTCGCATGGGGCACGAGCTCCATGCTCTTCTTCCAAGCTGGAACCCATGAGCTCGACGGGCCCTCGACGGCAGCCCAGCTGTCGGCGCCCGAAGAGGGCTCGGTGCCCGAAGGCCTGACGGCGGGCGAATGGACCAGCATCCGCGAGGCCCACGAAGTCGGTCGCCACGCGGCGTACCCGGTCGAGGGCGGCTACCGCGCGCGCAACCCGGGTCAGCAATGGGAAACCCACTTCGACGGGCGCGGATTCACGACAGCGCCCCGTGCGGGGGGGTGGACGTGGGGGCTCGAGCTCCGGAGCTACGGCTTCTCCGGTGCCGAGCGCGAGGTCGAGAGTCAGGCGCGCGTGCGTGCCGAGGGCTCGCGGGTGGAGTACGAGTGGGACGGGACGCTCGCGGAGTGGTACGTGAACGACCGGCGCGGGCTCGAGCACGGGTACACGCTGCGCGAGCGGCCGGGCGCGGCAGCGCGAGCGGACGGACCGCTCTCGTTCACGTTGTCGGTACGCGGATGTCTTCGGGCGCAGGTGATGGAGGACGAGCGTGGGGCGCACTTCGTGAACGAGGGCGGCGCGGCGGTTCTCACATACGCAGGGCTCGTCGTCTTCGACGCGGCGGGGAGGAGCCTTCCCGCGCGCCTCGAGCGGATTACCGGAGGGCTACGCCTCGTGGTGGACGAGCGCGGCGCGAGCTACCCGCTTACGATCGATCCGACGGCGCAGCAGGCTTACCTCAAGGCTTCCAACACCGATGCCGTCGACGCCTTCGGCGCCGCCGTGTCCATCTCGGGCGATACGGTGGTCATCGGTGCTCCCAGGGAGGACAGCAATGCCACGGGTGTGAACGGGGACCAGAGCGACAACAGCGTCAACGACTCCGGCGCCGCCTACGTGTTCGTCCGCAGTGGCGCGAGCTGGACCCAGCAGGCCTACCTCAAGGCCTCCAATCCGGGAGCCGTCGACATGTTTGGCCTCTCGGTGTCCATCTCGGGCGACACGGCGGTGATCGGTGCTGATCTGGAGGACAGCAACGCTACCGGTGTGAATGGTGACCAGAGCAACAACGGCGCACTCAACTCCGGGGCCGCTTACGTTTTCGTGCGCAACGGAACGACATGGAGTCAGCAGGCCTACCTGAAGGCCTCGAACACTGGGTCAACAGACAAATTCGGCTACTCGGTATCCATCTCGGCCGACACCGTGATCGTCGGGGCCGACGGCGAGGCCAGCAACGCCACCGGAGTGAACGGCAACCAGAGCAACAACAGCGTCAATGCTGCCGGCGCCGGCTATGTCTTCGTGCGCAGCGGCACGACCTGGGCGCAGCAGGCATACCTCAAGGCCTCCAACACGGATGCATTTGACCTCTTTGGCGGCGCAGTGTCGATCTCAGGCGACACTGTCGCCGTCGGAGCCATTTGGGAGGACAGCAACGCTTCCGGCGTGAACGGCAACGAGAGCGACGACAGCGCGGATGACTCCGGCGCTGCGTACGTCTTCGTTCGCAATGGTACGACCTGGACGCAGCAGGCCTACTTCAAGGCCTCCAATGTGGAAGCTCTCGACATATTCGGCATCTCGGTGGCGATCTCGAACGAAACGGTGGTCGTCGGTGCCCGCGACGAGGACAGCAGCGCGACAGGCGTGAACGGTGACCAGGGCGACGACGGCGCGTCCGACTCCGGTGCTGCTTATGTGTTCGTGCGCAATGGCACGACTTGGACACAGCAGGCCTACCTCAAGGCCTCGAACACTGGAGCCGATGATTTCTTCGGCTATTCCGTCTGCATCAGCGGCGACACGGTGTTGGTCGGAGCGTCCCTGGAGGCCAGCAACGCCACCGGCGTGAACGGCAACCAGAACGACAACAGTGCTTTCGCCTCCGGTGCCGCCTACGTGTTCGTTCGAAGTGGGACGAACTGGACTCAGCAGGCCTACCTGAAGGGGTTCAACTCGGAGTCTGGCGATTTCTTCGGCGACTCGGTATCGGTATCCGGCAACACGGCGGTGGTCGGGGCTTCGGGCGAAGACAGCGTCGACACCGGCGTGAACGGCGACCAAAGCAATAATGACGCAGAGACGTCCGGCGCCTCCTACGTTTATCTCCTGTCGACCGAATGGACCGGAGCGACGGACAGTGACTGGACGGACGCCTCGAACTGGACTCTCGGCGTGCCCGATTCGTCGCTGATTGCCATAATCCCCGACGCCGCGACTACCGCCAACGATCCCGTGATCTCGGTCAGTGGTCAGACTTGCGGCTCGCTCTGGATCCAGAGCGGAGGCACGCTGGACATCTCGGCCGGCATGGACAGCCTGGGCGTCTTCGTCGCCGCAGTCGTCGAGGGCCCGATCACCGGCGCGGGCCAGCTCGTGTTCGAGACCGACGGGACGCTGACCGGTAGCTCCACCATCGGCTTGAGCTTCTCGCCGGCCGTGCGCGCAGATGCGCACCTGGAGCTCCTGGGAGGCCCGCTCACGATCACCGGCGACTTCCTGGGCAACGCGAGCGTCAGCGTTGCTCCACTGGCGACGTTCGACATCGGCGGCTCCGTCACGGTCGCTGGCGATCTCTCCATCGACGGCAGCCTGAGCGTCGGGAATGGGCTCGACGTCGGTGCCACATTGTCCAGTTCATCGAGTGGTCAACTCGAGGTCATGGGGACGGGAGCGTGCGTGGTCGCGGGTGAGCTCTGCTTCCACGGCGACGTGACGACGTCGTGCTCGCTCAGCATCGAGCGGTCGACTCCGGATGTCACCGACTTCGAGGCGGACGATGGCTGGCCGGCCGACGTGACCATTGACATCGCAGGATCAGTCAACCTTCTGACGGCCGACCTCCAGATCGGCGGGGACCTGCTGCTGCAGAACGGTACGGTGGTGCTAGGAGTCGACAGCAAGATCACGACCAGCGGGGCGAACGGGATCCGGATCGCAGATGCCGACGCGCTGGATCCGATCGCGCTGCTCGACGTCGGGGCGCGCGTGCTGCAGGTTCCAGCGGCCGAAGGCGTGACGATCGGGAACCGGGGGAAGCTGAACATCGGCGAGGGCGGCACGCTCGAGCTCGCCGGGACGCTGACCGTCGAGAGCGGCGGCACGCTGTGTCTGGATGGCGTACCGGCAGATCCTGCGAGTCTCACGGGCTACCTCGCGAATCGCTACGCGCTCACGCTGGACCCGGGCTCGACGCTCGCGGCCAAGGGCTTCGTCTTCAGCGGGATGACCTCCAGCGGGATCGTGATCGGCCCCAGCGTGAGCCTCGCGGCGGCGCCGTACGACCTGCGCGCGGGCGTCTTCGACGACCCGGCGCCCGGGGGCGTGCTGCTCGACATCGAGCGCTCGCTCGCGACGCAGCTCCGCTATTTGCGCTTCGACAATAGCTTCTCCGCCGCTGGCGTCTCGAACGTGAAAACGACGCTCGCGAGCATGCCGATCACGCTCGTCAACTGGTCGGGCGACCTCGCGCCCGACGCCTCGACGGCCGAGATGTTCGACATCGATCCGGGCGAGAGCTCGCCGCCCGAGCGGATCGTCTGGGCGCCGCCGGAGGAAAGCGACGTGCAGGGCTTCACGGCGAGCTGGGGGCCGAGCTATGTGATGACCACCTGGCAGACGGTTTCCGAGATCGACTCGCAGTCCTTCCTCGTGCGACGTTCACCCGAGCCGCCGGGGACGTTCGTGGACGTCGGCGAGATGCCGTCGGTGGGCGCGAGCAGCTACGAGCTCCTCGACTACGCGTTCACAGCCTTCGCGGGCTCGCGTTACCGCCTCTACGAACGCCTGACGCACGGCGAGTTGCGCCTGATCGGCGAGGTCATGCTGCCCGCCTCCGGCATCGTGCCGCGCTCCGGCGGCTCGACGCCGGCTCCGCCGATGCCGCCGAGCCTGCCGCTCGTGGTCGGGCCGGGCGGCCGGTATCCCGACGTACACACGGCGCTGACCGAGCTCTCCCGCAGCCGCCAGAGCGCCCCGGTGACGCTCGAGCTCGCGCGCGGCACGCACGCGCCGTTCGAGATTGGCCGCGAACTCGCCTTCGACCTGTGCTTGGTGGCGCGGACGGGCGCGGTGATCGACGCTTCGCACGCTCCGCTCAGGATCGCGGAGCTCTCCTCGAAGCGTTCGCTCGAGCTCGTGGATCTCGTGGTCGACGCACGCCGCGGGCTGCATCCGGCGGTGGTGGTGGAGCACGCGCAGGGTGTGGTGCTCTTCCAGGACGTCCGCGTGCGCGGCAACACGAGCGCACCAGCCATGCGCCTCTCGAAGTCGACCGCGGTGGCCCTTCAGGGCGGCGCGATCGAGGGCGTGCTCGAGCTCGCGAGCCGCTCGCGTGCCACGGCGAGCGGGGTCGCGCTCGCAGCGATCGAACTCCGAGGTTGCTCCATGCTCGAGACTCGCGGGATGGACCTCGACCCGGCGCTCGAGACCGGCTCGCGCTGGCTTGCGTGCGAGCAGGCGCCGCGCCTCGCAGTCGAGGACGGTCATGCGACCATCACGGCCAGCGCCGCGTCGGCCGCCTGGCTGCTGTCTGCGCAAGGTCTCGGCTTCCACGGCGTCGCGGGGATCGAGGGCGTCAACCTGCTCGACCCACAGAGTTCGCGCCTCGTCGGGCGGGCCCTGACGCTCGCGAGCGGCGAGGCAGGCTGGTCCTTGGGCACGCTGCCTCCGGGCGAAACGCTTTACCTCCAGGTGCTCACTCTCGACGGTGCTTCCCGCCGCGTCTCTCTCTCCGACGTGGTACGCGTCGAATCTGGCCGCTGATCAGGGACGCTCGATGGCGCGCGCCGGCCGCAGGCCGCACTCTGCCACGGCCGTGTCCTGGTTGTCGTTGCCGCGGTTCGCGCTGCGCGTGTCCGTGAACGAGGAACCGTATCCGCCACCGCGGCGCACGCGAGCCCCGCCGGGATTCGTCGGCGCGACCGGATCACGCACGGACGAGGAACCGTAGGCGTAGTAGCCGTCCGCGCACCACTCCCACACGTTCCCGAGCATGCCGTGGAAGCCGAAGGGATTCGGGTCCTGCGCGTCGACCGGAGTGTGCACCGCGGCGCCGTCGTCCCAGGTCGCGTATTGCAAGCCAGCCTGGGAAAACTTCCTGGACTGGCTATCCGCCACGTTGCCCGCCGTGGCGAGCGCGGCGGCCTCCGCCTCGAACCACCAGGGCGTCTGCGTTCCGCCGCGAACGGCGTACTCCCATTGTGCCTCGCTCGGGAGCGCGAAGCCGAGCCGCCGGCACTGGCGCACGCACTCGGTCCAGCTCACCTTCTCGACCGGGTGGGTGAGGAGCGGCCTGGGCTCGTCGCGGTTCCAGGTCGCTGTCCAGTTCTTTGGACCGATGTGGCTCGGCTGCTCGCCCGTGGTGGGTTGCCACTGGGCCTGCGTCATCTCGTACTTCGAGAGGAAGAAGGGTGAGAGCGTGATCTCTCGCACCGGCGTCTCGTCGGACGCCAGATCCGGGTCGTAGTTGGGCGCGGCGGGCTCGGTCTTTTGCGCGCCCATCGCGAAGGACCCGCCCGCGAGCAGCACGAAGACGAGGCTCGTCTCCTCCCCGACGACGAGCTTCCCATCGCTCCCCCGTCGAGGAACCTCTCCGGTCGCGAGGTCGGCGAACTCCCACAGCTTCGAGGCTGGATCGACGCCCAGCGGAACGAGCCCAACCTGCGGGGCGATCTCCAGCCCGACATAGGCAGCGCGGATGTCGGGCAGGGCGCGGCTCCACGCGCGCTCCAGCTCCCCGCCGGCAGCGAAGCCGTCGCGCAGGCGCTGGGCGAGCGCAAGGCGTTTCGGGATGCTCCAGCCGTGCCCGGGCGTCACCGCGTCGGGCGCGAGCAAGCCGGATTGCAGCGCCTCGAGTTCCGCGATGAGCTTCACGAGCTGGTTGTTCCACCAGCGCTCGTGCTCCTCGGGAAAGCACCAGTCGCGTCGCTGGTCGACCCGCGCGTCGAGCTCCGCCCGACTGGCATCCAGCTCGGCGAGCCGGGTCTCGGCGCGACGTAAGGCTTCGTTCGAAGCGGCTTCGTCCACGGCCCGCTCGAGCTTCTCGAGGTAGCCCTCGAACTCGGCCTTCTTTGTCTCGGGTGCGGCCGCGAGCGCCGCCTTGCTGGCCGCCAGGGCCGCATCATCACGCCCCAGGGCAAAGAGCGCCCAGGCGAGCGTGTCGCCGATGACGTGCTTCTCGCCGGCGGCTCCACGCTCGAAGGCGCGCGTCGCGAGGACCAGGCCAAGCAGCTCGTCGCCGAAGCGCGTGCGCACGGGATCGACCATGCGCCACGCGACTTCGTTCAGCGGGAGGGCCGGGTCGGGGTACTGGCTCCAGTCGACTCCGGGAAGTTCGGCCGTGACGCCGTCGCGACGTTCGAGGAGCGCGCGGCGGCGGAAGGACAGCTCACCCTCGAGTGCTTGCAGGCGCGCCCACTCGGGATGACTCTCGCGCTCGGCACGCCGCTCCGCTTCCGTCCGGGGAATGGCGTGTGAGCGGAGCTGGGCGAGCGTTTCCCGGTGTGCGGGCAGCTTCTCGACGAGTCGTCGGGCCCGCTGAATCCAGTCCTGATAGCGCGCGATGTTTTCCGGTCGCGCGGGCCACAGCTCGTCCGCGGTGCGCACGAGGTCTTCCTGGTCTTGCAGATCGGAGAGACGCAGGACTTCGTCCGCGCGTTGACGCTCGGCCACGGCGGAGTGCTCGGCCTCCACCCGACGGGCCTCCGATTCCAGTGTCTTGGCCGCAAGTTCGCGATTGGTGCGCACGTTCTTGGCGAGCAGCACGGAGATCACGACCAGCGCCACGAGCACGACACCCGCCACCGAGCTCTTGGCGGGATTGCGACGCACCCACTTCAGCGCGCGTTCGGGAGCACCCGGAGGCCGCGCCAGGATCGGCTCGTCAGCGAGATACCGCCGCAGATCCGCGGCGAATTCCTTCATCGTCTGGAAGCGCTTGTCGCGACTCTTCTCCAGCGCCTTGCCGGCGATCACAGCCAGATCGTGCGGCACCTTCGAGCGAATCGTGCGCGGGTCGGGCGGGTCCTCGGTGACGATCTGCTCGGCGATCTGGTGCGTGGTGTCGCCCAGGAACGGGCGCCGCAGCGCGAGGAGCTCGTACAGCACGACGCCAAGCGAGAACACATCACTGCGATGGTCGATGCCGATGCGCTTCGCCGTGACCTGCTCGGGGCTCATGTAGAAGTACGTGCCCGCGAAGTCGCCGGTCTGCGAGAGCGCCGTCTCGTCGATGATGCGGGCGAGACCGAAGTCGGTGACCTTGGGGTGGTCGTCGACGGTGATGAGGATGTTCTGCGGCTTCAGATCGCGGTGGATGACGCCGGCCTCGTGCGCGGCCTGCATCGCCTCGGCCACCTCGGCCACGAAGCGCGCCACGTGCCGGTCGTAGCCGCGCGGCGTCTCGGGCGCGCGCGCGACTTCGTCCAGGAAGTCCTTCAGCGTCCAGGCGCCGCCGATGAACTCCAGCGCGATCCACGCGAGCCCATCCGAGTGGCCATACTCGTGAACGCCGACGATGCCCGGGTGCGAGAGCCGCCCGCCGGCCCGTGCTTCGCGGGCGAAGAGCTCGAGCTGCTTCTCGGTCACTCGCTCCGGGCGCACGAACTTGACCGCCACGCGCCGCTTGAGCGAGAGCTGCTCAGCCTCCCACACCTGCCCCATCCCGCCCTGGCCGATCAGCGCGACCAGGCGGAACTCGCCCACGAGCTTGCCCGGCATGAGCCCGGGCGCGGGCTCGAGGCGCTCGTCTTCCTTCTGGCGAAAGAACGAGAGCTCTCCCGGCGCGGGCTTGTCCTCCTCGGCGAACGACATTGAGCAGGAAAGCGTAGCTGTGTTGCGCGAGGGAGCGGAAGTACGGAGTCGGAGCAAATTTTCAACGATCCTGCCTGCGGCCAGGCGTTCTC
>JANOGB010000599.1:0-5418 GCA_031413955.1 Planctomycetota bacterium
ATCAGGACATCGGCCAGATGGACATGTACGTGCGCCTGTTCGAGGACCGGATGCGGACCGAAGGGGACAATCCGACCATCGGTCTGATCCTCTGCACCGAGAAGGACGAGACCATCGTCCGCTACAGCGTGCTGGAGGAGAACCGCCGGCTGTTCGCCTCCAAGTACCGGCTGTTGCTCCCCACCGAGGACGAGCTGCGCAACGAGCTGGAGCGCGAGCGGGCGCTGCTGCTGCGAGTCGCCGATGCTTCGATCTCCAGGAAGGCCAGGAGGTTGAAGGGTAGGCGAGAGAAAGGCCGTCAAGGGAGGATGTCGCTCACGGGAGCCGCTCCTCGAGCCGATTCTTGATCGTCAGTGCTACACGAGTAGAGCTACTGCGGCAGCGGACAGGTTGACGGCGGCGAACAACGCCGCCCCGCGCACGATCCAGCGCTCCGGTACGACCGCGAGCAGGGCAGGCGTCGCTCCGGCGAGGGCGAGTCCCAGGACGGGCAGGTACAGGCGCGCGTCGTCGTGCAGGCGGACGGACGCGACGCTCAGCAGGAGCAGGGTGCCCACCGCCAGCACCGCGAGCGCGTCGCGCCGGAGCGCGCGGCAACCGCGCAGCAGGACGAACGGCACGAACTGCAGGAGCACGACCATCTCTACCAGGAAGTTCCGGATCGAGGCCCTGGTCGGCACGTTACGGCTCCACATCTCCCCGATCTCCGCGGAAAACATGGACTCGTCCAGCACGAGCTGCGTGTAGGTCTGCAGCGCCAGCAGGGGCAGGAGCCCCACGCCGATGGTCACCGCCAGGGCGCTCTTCTTCCTGCCTGGAGCACAGATCAGGGCCAGGATCGCGGGGCTGGCCAGCACGGGCAGGACGGCGAGCTTGACGGTGCAAGCCACGCACTCGACGGCGAGGAGGAGCAGGGCCGTGCGCACGTCGCGGCGCTCCAGCCAACGCAGCGTGGTCAGGACGATCAGGGTCGAGAACGCGGCGGTGAAGGGATCGAGCAGGAGCTGGACCGCCGTGCGCGCGCTGTCGCAGTGTGCCGCGGTGAGCGTGGCTGCCAGGAGACCCGCGACGAGCGCGGCACCGGGCACCAGCCTGCGCGCCAGCAGCCCGACGAGCAGGACCTGCAGGACGAACGCCGCCGCCGAGAGCAGCGCGAACGCCAGCACGATCGAGCCCGTGACCAGGCTGAGGAGCGCCACGCACCCCGGCACGAGGAGCGCGGTGGCGTGTCCGTGCGCGCGGACGTGCTCCAGGACCTGCGCGCCTCCCGGATCGTCTCCGACCAGCCAGGCGCGGATCCGCGCGGCGCGTTCGCAGTAGCGATCGATGGAGACGAAGCCTTCGAAGGTGTTGGTGCCGGTCACGGTCCATGCGGGTGGATGGGCCCGTTGCACGAACAGTTTCGCGACGCCGAGCGACAGCGTCGCGGCGACGCACAGCGCCAGCAGGATCGCCAGCCGCCGCTCCCGACCCGGTTCGCACCATGCGCGTGCCGTTCGGCCTGACGACGGGGGAGGATCCACGGCTGGCGTTCGTCCGCTCGATGCGCGGGTCGATGGCCGGAGCTCCCCTCGACCCGCCGCACATGGTTTCACGGATCGGTCCGGGATCCAAGCCGCGCCGCACGGGGACTTCGCGTTCCTTGCCAAGACGAAGCGCGCCTGGCCTCGCGACGGACTGTTTCAGCGGCCTGCTACGATCAGAATCGCCTTGGAAACAGCGCACCCCACGCCATCCCGCGAGCACTGGCTCGTGCTGCTGGCTGCGCTCCTGCTGCCCGTGGTGCTCCTCGCGCTCGGCCGCGGGCTGCAACCCGACCCGCGCGGCTATGGAACACACGAGCAACTCGGCTTCCGGCCTTGTCTGCCGATGCGCCTTTGGAACTTGCCGTGCCCGGGCTGCGGCGTGACGACTTCGATCGCGCTGGTCGCCCACGGCCAGCCGCTCGCCGCACTGCGCTCGCAGCCGTTCGGCCTCGTCGCGCTCGCCACGACACTCGGCGCGGCCCTGTGGGCGCTCCTCGGCCACGCCCGCGGCCGCGACTTGCACGCGGAGCTCCCGCGCCTCCGCTGGCGACGCTGGAGCAGTCTGCTGGTCACGCTCGCCATGCTCGCCTGGGTCTACAAGCTCGCCCTCGTGCGCGGCTGGATCGGCTGATACGGCCGCTCGGCCGCGAAGCCCGCTCAACCCTCGGGCGGCGGCTCGGGCGTGTCGTCCGGCGGCGGGGGCACGAGCTCGTCGAGGATCTCGACGTAGCTGGCGTAGCGCGTGGGCGCGAGCTTGCCGGCCTCGACTGCCGCGAACACCGCGCAGCCGGGCTCGTGATCGTGCGAGCAGGAGCGGCCGAAGCGACAGCGTCCGGCGAAGGGCGCGAACTCGGGGAAGCAGTCGGGCAGCTCGGCCTTGTTGATGCCGGTGAGGCGGAAGACGCGGATGCCCGGGGTGTCGATGACCCAGGCGTCGTGTGACGCGAGGCGGTGCATCTGCGAGTGGGTGGTGGTGTGCTTGCCCTGGTCCCAGTACTTGCTGATCTTGCCGGTCTTGAGCGCGAGGCCGGGCTCGAGCGCGTTGAGCAGGGTCGACTTGCCCGCGCCCGAGCCGCCGTAGAAGGCCGAGGTCTTGCCGCGCATGCGCGCCGAGACTGACTCGAGCCCGCGCCCCTCGGTCGCGCACGAGGGCAGGACCTCGATCCCGGCCTCCTCGTATGTGCGCGCGATCTCCCGCGCCTGGTCGTCCTTGTCGAGGTCGAGCTTGTTCAGGATCAGGATGCCCGGGATCTCGTGGTACCGGCAGGCGGCCAGGATCCGGTCGGCCCGGTTCGACGAGAAGGTCGGCTTCGCCACCGAGCTCACCAGGAAGAGCTGATCGACGTTGGCGAACAAGATCTGCTGGCGCGGATCGTGCGAGCTCGCCACGCGCGGCAGGTAGTTCGTGCGCGGCAGGACTTCCTCGACGCCCGGCGGATCGCCGTTGAGCGAGACGCGCACGAGGTCGCCGACGACCACGGGGCTCTTGTCACCCTCGTCCTTGGCCTCGAACAGCTTGCCGCGCGGGACGAACGAGCGCGTCTTGCCTTCGATCGCCACCAGGTAGGACTTGGCGTCCCCACGCATGACCCGGCCGATGGCGTACTCCGTCATGAGCGTTCGATGCGGCAGCGCGAGCGGGACATGCGCACAGCATGATACGCGCTCCCGCGCCGGCCCGCGTTCCACGAGCCGGCCCGTTCCACGAACCGTCCTGTTCCACGAACCAGGGGCGCTATGCTCTCTCGCTCGGTGAGCGCGCCCTTCGAGACCATCCGTTCCAGCTCCCATCCGCTGCTGAAGCGCGTGCGCGCCGCGGCCGCGGGGCGGGCCGAGGGCGAGCTGCTGCTCGAGGGCGATCGGCTGGTGGACGAAGCGCGCGCGGCCGGGTTCGCGCTCGAGGCCGTGCTCGTGGCCGAGGAGCGCGTCGAACGCCTGGCCGAGCTCCTGCGTGCCGGCGTCGCCGTGCGCGCGGTGCGGGCCGAGCTGCTGGCGGGGTCGAGCGCGCTCGACACGTCGCCCGGCTGTCTCGCCCTGGCGCGCGAGCCGCGTGCACGCACGCTGGCCGAGCTGCCGGCGGGCGCGGAGGCCCTGCTCGCGGTTGCGGCCGGCATCCAGGACCCGGGCAACCTGGGGGCGCTGGCACGCACGGCCGAGGCCGCGGGCGCCGCGGCGCTGCTCGTGACGCGCGGTGGTTGCCGTCCCTGGAGCTCCAAGGCGTTGCGCGGCTCGATGGGCAGTCTGTTGCGCCTCCCGTTGCTCGAGATCGAGCCCAGCGCGGCCAGCGTGGAGGAGCTGACGCGGCGCGGGTTCCGCCAGGTCCGCGCGCGGACGCGCGGGGGCAAGACTTTCGACTCCTTCGACTGGTCGGGACGGGTGGCGCTGTGGTTCACGGGCGAGCGCGGCGAGTTCACGGGCGAGCTGGCGCGCGTGGCCGAGGACTTCGAGGCCGTCTCGATCCCGATGCGGGGCGGCGCCGAGTCGCTCAACGTCAACGCCGCGGCGGCGGTGTTGCTCTTCGCTGCGCGGCGCGCTGGAGGTGTGGCGTGAGCGGCGATCTCTTCGGCCACGACGAAGAACGCGACGACCGGCTCGACGGGACGGTCGCCAAGGACGCACCGCTGGCCGAGCGCATGCGGCCGCGCACGTTGGCGGAGTTCGTCGGTCAGCAGCACCTCGTCGGCGCCGGGCGCGTGCTGGCGAAGGCGTTGCACGGCGAGCTCGAGGCGAGCCTGATCCTGTGGGGGCCGCCGGGAACCGGGAAGACCACGCTGGCGCGCTTGCTCGCGCAGGCGAGCCAGCGGCGCTTCGTGCCCTTCTCGGCCGTGACGGCGGGCATCAAGGAAATCAAGGAGGTCATGGCCGCGGCCGCCAGCGAGCGCCGCAGGAGCGGCGGGAAGACGCTGCTCTTCGTGGACGAGATCCACCGCTTCAACAAGGCCCAGCAGGACGCCTTCCTGCCGCACGTCGAGCGCGGCGACATCGTGCTGATCGGCGCCACGACCGAGAACCCGTCCTTCGAGGTGGTCGGGCCGCTCCTCTCCCGCGCGCGTACGCTGGTCCTGCAGCCCCTGAGCGAGGACGAGCTCGTGGCGATCCTGGCCCGCGCGCGCGACGATGCGGAGCGTGGTCTCGCCGGCCAGGCGTCCATCGACGCGGACGGCCTGCGCTGGATCGCGCGCGCTGCCGATGGCGACGCGCGCCGCGCGCTCAATCTGTTCGAGGCGGCCGCGACGCTGGCCGGCACACGCCCGCTCGACGCGGCCGTGCTCGCGGAGGCGCTGCAGAAGAAGACGCTGCTCTACGACAAGAGCGGCGAGGAGCACTACAACCTCGTCTCGGCCCTGCACAAGAGCGTGCGCAACTCGGACCAGGACGCCGCGCTCTACTGGCTCGTGCGCATGCTCGAGGCCGGCGAGGACCGCGGCTACCTCGCGCGCCGCCTGATCCGCATCGCGGTCGAGGACGTGGGCCTCGCCGACACGCACGCTCTGCGCGTCTGCCTCGACGCGGCCGAGACCTACGAACGTCTCGGTACGCCCGAGGGCGAGCTCGCCCTGGCCCAGGCCGCCGTGTACCTCGCGCGCGCTCCCAAGTCGAACGCGGTCTACGTGGCCTACGACGCCGCGCGCGATGACGTGGCGCGCACCAGCAACGAGCCCGTGCCGCTCCACCTGCGCAATGCGGTCACGACGTTGATGAAGGGCCAGGGTTACGGCACGGGCTACCGCTACGCCCACGACGACCCCGCCGCGCCGGCGGAGATGACATGTCTGCCGACGGGCCTGCTCGGGCGCAGGTATTTCGAGCGCGGCTGAAAGCTCAACCGGGAGCGCCGGGCTCCAGCCCGGCTCTTCTTCTTGGCTTGTTCCTCTCTCCGAAGAAGAAGGCA
>JANOGB010000600.1:0-3697 GCA_031413955.1 Planctomycetota bacterium
GACCTGTTCGCGCTCCTGATCGGCCTCGGCTTGCTGGCTCCCCTGCGCGTCCTGCGCGGCCGCGCGCGTCCGCTGACGCTGCTCGCCGGTTACGCGCTCGCCGGCTGGATGCTCGTCTATCTGTCCACGCCCTACGAACTCGAATGGCACCTGGGCAGCTCGGCGGCGCGCGTCACCTACCAGATCGTGCCGACCCTGGGGCTGTGGCTGGCGCTGGTGCTGGGACAGGACCCCTGGGTCGGGCGCTGCCTGCGCCGACGAGCGCCTGGGATGCCGCGCCGCGAGCTCACTTCGACCTGACCTCGTACAGGCCGTGCCTGGCCTCGCCTCCATCGTTCTCCCTCAATTCGAAGAGCACGGCGAGCTCGTGCCCGACCAGGGACAGGATCAACTGCTGGAACTGCGTCGTCCGCTGCAGATAGCTCTCCATCCGATCGGGATCGTTGGGGTTGTAGCCGACCAGCACGTGCGTGATGCGTTCCTCGGCCAGCACGGCGAGGAATTCCTCGCGTGTGCGCGTGCGCTCCGACGGCGTGAAGTACTTGCCCTGGAAGAACGGCGTGCCGATGCGGTAGTCGCGCGGGATGTAGAGCCCGCGCTGCTCGAACAGGAGCAGGACGCGCGCATCGGGTGGAGTGTTCTCGAGCATCCCCTGGCAAGCGTAGATGTAGCGGTCAGGGTTGGCGAAATCGATGTACTCGAGCGGCGAGACGGCGCCCGTCTGGACCCCGAAGGCGCGCGCCGCGAGGTGATAGTTGTCGCGCGGAACGCTGACCAGAGCCAGGACGGGCAGGGCTGCGTTCAGGACGGCTCGCGGGGCCCGTGACAGGAGCGGCCAGGCGAACGACGCAGCCAGGGTGAGCAGGAAGCAAGCCGGCATCAGGAAGCGCGCCTGCTGGGAGGTCAGGAACCAGAACGCATAGAGCGCGCATGCCGCTGCGAAGAGCACCCAGGGCTCGCTGACGAACGAGCGCCCGCGGAGCCGGGCCAGCAGCAGGTGCGCGAGGAGGAGGAACTGGACCAAGAACTGCAGGCCGATCAGACCGTCGAAGGCCGCCATGTCGCCGAACGGACCCAGAGCGAGCGCGAACGGGATCCGCAGGAAGTGCCCGGCGGCCGCGGCCGAGAGCTCCAGGGGCACGCCGAATCTGGCCGTGCCCGCGTCGTGGTGATACACGCTGCTCGCCACGGCCGCCTCGTCGTCGGTGAAGTACGAGGCGAAGTAGGGATGCAGCGGATTGCCCGTCGCCAGCGCGGGCCGGCTGTAGAAGACGCAGAGCACGGCGAGCAGCGGCAGCAGGAAAGCGGCCGCGCGTCCGAGGCTCGTGCGCGCCGAGCGCGGCGAGCGAAACCATGCTCCGCCCGCGAACAGCGCGAGCGCCAGCAGCGGGACGATCATGCCCGTCAGTTTGATCGAGGCGGCCGCGCCGGCCAGGAACCCGAGCTGGACCTGCGCGCGCAGCCCGCTCGCCTTCGTGCGCATCCACAGGCAGACGATGGCGGCGAGGTGCAGCACGAGGAAGAGCTCCGCATAGGCGGAGATGGCCTCGATGAGGACCGGCCAGGACAAGGCGAAGGACAGGGCGAAGCTCGTGCTCGACCAGCGGCCCATGTTCTTGCCGAGGAGCGTCAGGAGCTGCAGCGACAGGACCAACCACAGCCCAGCGTTGAAGACCCCGGGAGCGAGCACGCCGCCCGCATCGATCAGCAGCAGGTTGAGCAGCGAGAACGCTCCGGGAAAACCCGAGTAGGGATTGTCCGGGAACACCTGCAGGCTGTTCGTCTCGTGCCAGCGCAAGGGCACGGCCACCTGGTAGACGAGATCGTCCCAGGAAAAGGGATAGCTGAGGCCGTGACAGAGGAAGACCAGCGCGAGCCCGACGAAGAAGAGCACGTGCCACGGCAACGAACCCGGTCGAGCGCGGCGTACGTGCGCACCGAGCTGGAACGCCACGATCCCGAGCGCCAGCGCGAACACGGCGCGCATGGGCAAGGAGGCGAGCAAGCCCCAGGAGGCCAGGGGCACGAGGCCGACGGCCAGCAGGTCGAGGCCCAGGATCAGCGCGAGAAAGACCTGCTCCGCCGCGCCCAGCTCGGCAGCGCGACGCACCCATGGCCGACCGATCAGGAAGGCCAGCGCGAAGAGACCCGCGACCGCGAAGAGCGCCGGCCACGGGGTCCCCAGCGACTCGAGGTAGGCTTCCATGGCGCTCACGAGTTCCGTTGGGTACCGAGCGGCCCGGGCGGGACGAGACTCATCTTGCCGCGCAGGCCGAGCGCCGGAGCTCGAGCAGGCCGAGCGCGAAGAGCAGCACCGCCGCGGACGCCTGCGCCAGCGCCAACGAGTACGGGTTCTCCACCCCGAGCACGGCGAGCAGCAGCGGCGACGAGAATCCCGCGCCGAGGAGCAGCGTGAGGAACACGCGGCCGCCGCGCGCGCGCGCCGAGGCCTCGGTGCCACCGATCCGCGGCTGCAAGACGAGGAGCAGGAGCGGCAGCGCGAGCAACAGATAGTGCGGCCAGGCGAGGCGCCCGGCGAAGAGCGAGATCACGGGCCCCAGGGCGATCAGCAGGGCGTCGCGCCGGCCTGCGCTCGCGCTCGGCTGCGCACTCTGCCGCGCGCGCACGAGGCAGGCGGCGACGAGCCCCAGCGCGCCGAGCAGCAGCGCCCAGGCCGCGTCGAAGCCGGTGGCGTCGCGCACGAGCCGCGCGAGCGCGAAGTTGCCCCAGTGCACGCCGACGTCGAGCTGCTGGTCGAGCGTGCGCGCCAGCGCGAGCCACTCTCCCCAGCAGCCAGCGGATCCGAAGAACAGGCTCGAAGTCACGACCGCGAAGGCGACTCCGGCCAGCAGGCCCAGCGCCGCCTGGCCGAGCTCGCGCCAGCGCCGCGCGAGCACCCACGATCCGCCGAGCAGCGCGGCCGCGAGCGCCACGTTGGGCTTGAACGCGAGGCCGAGACCGAGCGCCGCGCCGGCCAGCGCGGTCTTCCAGGCGCGGCGCGCGCCCGAGAGGAGCACGATCGGAAGCACCAGGAAGCCGAGCTGCAGGGCGTTGACGTTGCCCTCCGCCAGGTCGTTCTGCAGCGCCGGCAGCCCGACGCACGCATAGACGAGCACGAGCAGGATCTCGGAGGGCGCGTATCCGAGGAACCGGCCCAGGGCCACGATCGAGAGCAGCGCGCAAGCCAGCCCGAGGATGCGGAAGCGCGTGATGTCCGCGTCGTAGTCGCCGCTCTGCAAGGCCCAGAACGCCGTGTACAGGAAGGGCGTCGACGCCGCCTGCACTTCTTGCTTGCGGAATTCGGCCGCGGCGCGCTGGCGCTGGGACGCGCTCTGGGTCGAGCGCGCGTAGAACGCCAGGCCGAGCCTCGGCCGCGCCGCCGGCGCGTAGACGTCGTCGACCAGCCCTTCCTCCACGGCCTGCCCGACCACCCAGAACTGGTAGAAGTCGATGCCCGGCGCGTAGTGGACCGCGGACCACAGTCCGCTCAGCGCGATCGCGAGCAGCAGCGCGAGCAGCGCGCCCGGGCCCTGGCGCGCGAGGAGCGGATCGCGTGCTTGTTCGTCGGCCGGGCCCATCGAGCGCGCGTGATCCTATCCGCGAGCATCGGTACGGCGGTACGGAGTCGCACCATTCTCCGCCGGATTCGGCGGAGGAAGACGTTAGGGAATCGCCTCGGTTCTACGCCGCCGAATCC
>JANOGB010000601.1:0-2247 GCA_031413955.1 Planctomycetota bacterium
TGTTGTGGTGTTGGTACGCGCGGGCCCCATTATAGCACTTGGTGAGCGCTCGTCCTTCAGCGCGTCGAAAGCCACCGCCAGAAGCGTTGCGGTCGCGTTTGGACCGCCATAGGCGTGGCCGGCGATTCAGCGGGCGGCTCGCCGATGGCGGCTGAGCGGAGGGCTTTTTCGTGGCTCGTTCCGTTTTCCGACGAGCAAGGAAAAAAGAGAAGAACCAGAGCCGGGCTGGAGCCCGGCGCTCCCAGGGTGACCGGCGCGAGCTTGTTCCCTATCCTGCCGCGATGCACGCGCGCGCCTGGATCCTGCTCGGTTGTTCGTGGGCTGCCCTGGGCGTCGTGCTGGGCGCGTTCGGCGCGCACCTCTTGAAGGACAAGCTGACGCCCGAGCAGCTCGTCACCTGGGACACGGCCGTGCGCTATCAGCTCGTGCACGCGCTGGCGCTGGTCGCCTTCGGACTTTTCAGCGAGCGCTCGAGCGGAAAAGATTACCCGGGTGTCCTGCTCCTGCTCGGAAGTCTCTTCTTCAGTGGCTCGCTCTACGCTCTGAGCTTCGAGTTCTTGAAAAGAGTCATGGGTCCGATCACGCCTCTCGGCGGATTGCTGATGATCATTGGTTGGCTCGGCTTCGCGCGCGAAGCGCTGCGCCGGCGCTGAAAACTTTTCGTCTATCCACACGCGCGAATCCGAATAGAATCGTCCTCACGCGCGCCGCGAACTCCGACGCGCTCCCCCTCCCACTTCCCCGGGGAGCTCCGACCTTGCCGCATATCAGCTCCGCAATCTTGTTCCTGCTCACGCTCGCTCTCCCCGTGCGAGCGCAAACGGACGCGTGTGGCTGTCACGCCACGAATGCGCGCTACAACGTCGTCAACCAGCCGAAGACCGGCTACGACTACGTCCCGGTCGTGGAGGACGACTCGCTCGGCTTGTACGTGGCGTACAGCGCCAAGCAGAACGAGGCCAACAACGACTTCATCAGCACGTCCTGCATGTACGTTCTGCCGCTCGAGAACGACGAGGTGCTGGTCTTCGGCGGTGGCTTCGGCGACACCTGGTACATCCCGGGCGGGGCCTTCTTCGACGCCGATTACGACGCGGCCATGATCCGGCAGGCCGTGGTTTCTTGCATGGGCCGCGACGCTTCCACGACGCGCGTACGCTTCGTGGCGCCGCACGGCCACCCGGATCACATCACGGTCGCCTTCATCAAGGCGCTCGAGCGCGCCGGACTGAGCGTGATCGAGATCGCGTACCACGATGGCGATCGCGCCTGGATCGAGCAGCTCCCCTGGCTCGGCCACCATCCCGCGCTCTTCCACGTGCTGCCAGGCTCTGCCTGCAACCAGGAGATCCTCTCCTACACATCCCCGCTGGGGCGGATCTGGTTCGTGCCGCGCCCTGGACACACGCCGGGTTCGATCGATCTCGTGCTCGACGTCCTGGGTGACCCCGAGAAGCGCGTCCTGGTGCTGGGCTCGGCGCCGGGCGGGTGCCCGCCGCCGAGCGGCGTCATGCTCACGCTGGCAGCGCACGGAACGGCGATGGTCGGAGGGCCACGCCGGGCCGTGAGCGAAGTCATCTCCGGCAAGGGAGTCAACCGCCCCTGTCTCGCGAGCGTGACGCCACCCAGACTGGGTACGAGCTGGGTGGTCGAGGTCGACGTGAGCGCCCATGTCGAGCCCACGTTCGCCTACCTGTTCGGCTCGGACTGCGTGTTCGAGCCGGGGGTGCTCACGCCCTTGGGCGAGCTCCTGGTCAATCCGTACGGGCGCCAGCGCCTCTCCATCCTGCGCCCGATCCTCGCGACCGGGAAGGAGTACATCGGCATGGACCTCCCGCGCGACCCGGCGCTCATGGGGCGCGAGATCTTCGTGCAGGCGGCGATCGGCGGTGGCAAGACCGAGCTCAGCAACGGGCTCCGGATCGTGATCGGCTTCTAGCTCAGCCGGGCGCGCCGGGCTCCAGCCCGGCTCTTTTTCTGGGCTTGTTCCTCTCTCCGGCGAGCATGGAAGGATAGCAAAGAAGAAAAAGAAGAAGCAGAGCCGGGCTGGAGCCCGGCGCTCCCAGATGAGCCTCAGTTTCTGACCAGCGCACCCATCGTTTCGGCCACGAGCGCACACTCCTCGTCGTCGCCTTGCCGGTTTGCGTATCCCCGGCCAGGTAGGCGTTGATCGCCTCCGCGAACATCGCGTCGCGGAATTTCGCATCGCTTCGCGCGCGCGCCACGACGGTTTCCTTGAAATCCCGG
>JANOGB010000602.1:0-10844 GCA_031413955.1 Planctomycetota bacterium
GCACGGTGCTGCAGTACTGGGGCATCCGTCTGGACCAGAACGCGGACGTTGTGAACAACCGCCAGTACCCGGCCAACGCCGTGACGCGCCGCGGCACGCACGACGACGAGCGGCTCTACGACCCGGCCTTGGGCAACAACACCTTCAACGGCCGCAACGCCAACCAGTACCTCGAGTTCGAGGACTACGACGGCGACGGGCGCGACGACACGCCGCCCGACATCCATCACGAGAAGGGCCTGGGCTGCATCGACTGCCACGGCAGCTTCGACATCCACGGCGGCGACGCGACCACGGCGGGCACCGAGCTCTCCAGCCGCATGGAGCAGCAGGTCGCGATCCGTTGCGAGAGCTGCCACGGCACGGTCGACGCCTACGCTGCCACGCAGAGCGGCACGGCCTACGACGGCACGACCCAGACGCTGGCGATGGACGCCAAGGGCAACGTGCTGCGTCACGTGGTGCGCCAGTCCGACGGCGTCTACTACCTGACCTCCAAGCTCGACGGGCGCGTGCACTACGTCCCGCAGACGCGCGACGCGGTCGTGAACAACGGCAAGACGCACCCGACCGGTGGCCAGGTGCTCTACAGCGCCAAGGCCTCCTACGCCATGGGCCGCGCTGACGGCGATCCGTCGAACGGCATCGGCCCGCAGCAGACCGCCGGCGTCACGCCGGGCTTCGCCCACAGCGACCGCATGGACTGCGCGGCCTGCCACTCGTCCTGGACGAACACCTGCATGGGTTGCCACCTGTCGGGCGAGTACAACACCGGCAACAACTTCAGCAACCAGACGGGCGAGCGCATCGTCTACAAGCAGCGCACGGCCGACTTCACCTACCAGTCGCCGCTCTTCTTCCAGCTCGGCGTCACGGCGCGTGGCAAGATCTCGACCTACAGCGCCAACACCAAGGTGATGTACCAGTGGGAGGACCAGAACGGTCAGCTCTCGCGCTTCTTCCAGTTCAGCGACCGCCACGCGGCCGGCAACAACCCGGCCGGCGCGCTGGCCCCGTCGCTGTCGCACAACGCTTTCATGGCGCACTCGATCCGTGGCAAGGTGAACGCGAGCGACGAGGGCCCGCGCTACTGCGCCACCTGCCACCTGACGAACACGGGTCTCGCCAGCTTCGGTTCCCAGTACGCGGACTTCCGGAGCGCCATGAGCACGGGCGACTACGGCACGCTCGACTTCGCGCTGCTGCAGCAACACTTCGGGCGCAACCCGGGCAACCAGCTCGACTCGCCGCTCTACCCGCACATGGTGGCAGGCCTCGGCACGGGGCTCTTCCTGTTCGACCAGAACGGGTCCCCGGTGAACCGGCTCGACAACTTTGCCGGCCGCAAGGGCGCGCTCGGCATCGCGCCGGCGACGATCTTCGACCCGCTGCGGGTGACACTGAACCTGGACCGCATCGTCGAGCCCACCGGCGTGGCGAACGGGTCCAACAACCACACCTGGCTCGATACGCCTTCGGCCGGTCCGGCCCTGCGCGACGGCGCCCTCGATCCGGAGCTCGCCGGGCCGCTCGGGGCGACGCTCATCCGTCGATTGACCGACCCGAGCACGGGCATCGTGCTCGACTCCTGGCTGGATGCGAACGGGCAACCCCGCGGCGATGCCAGCCTGCATCTCGGACCGTAGGAAAAGGGCCTCTTCTCGCCAGGTCCGAGGCCCCGTTCGCGATCCAGGATCCGGAACGGCAGCCTCGAACCTGGATGGATAAGGCCCAGAGAACCCACCCTGACCGCTGCGGGGCGTGGTACACCTTTGGAATAGGGTAGGTGCGGGCATGGCCATGCCTGCGGCCACCCTTCCAGTTGGAGTCCCCGCAATGACCGCCCGAAGCCTCCTCCGGCTCGCTCTCGCCCTTTTTCCTATGGGCCTGCTCAGCGCCCAGGCAACGGCCCTCAAGAGCCCTGCCATCGGGGCCCCGGGTGACGTCTGGGTCTATCCCGCCCCGAGTCAGACAGCGATCCGGCCCCCCGAGCTCCAGGGCATCGTGCTCCTGCCGGTCGACGCGACCGGGCGCATGGCATTCCGGCAGTTCCAGCCCGACCAGCCCCGCCTGGAGACCGACGTGCCCTTCGCATCCAGGGTGGTCCTGCCCCAGGGTCAGGGCTCGCTCTATCGCTACCGCAGGTTCGTGACCGGCGGCATGGAGTTCGGCTTCTTCGTCGTCCACGCGAACGGCCTGGCGTCCTTCCTGGCGGCCTTTCCCGGCGCGGGACCGTCCGGATCCGAGGACCCGATCCCGCTACCGGTTGCCCTCGCCGGCCAGGGCGACGCGATGTTGGTCTCGACGACGCTCGCCGCCGGCGGCGATCTGTTCGAGATCGAGCTCGCGACCGGCATGGTCCGCCCGCTCACCGCTGGCATGCCGCCGCTCGACTTCCTGCGCGAGGGGCTGATCCTGCTCCCCGACTGGGGCGCGGCGCTCACCAGCCGCGGCCCCTTGCGCTTCGTTCGCGGTGGCCGCCCGCTGCTCGTCCCCTTGGTGCCGAAGTCGCTGCGGGCCCGTCTGGGGGGAAATCCGCCGCCTGGCGGGCAAGTGCGCTTGCCTTACTACGGAACTGGGATCGTGGCGAGCGCGGATGGCAGCACCGTGGCGCTGATCGCGGGTGTCGCCCCGGACCAGGCCCACGTGTTCACCTTCCGCCTGGGCGGCCCCTCGGTGTGTGTCTCCGACCAACCGACCACGATCGCGCACCCGGGCTTCGGAACCGAAGCGGCGCCCATGCTGGCACTCTCTCCGGATGGCGGCCGGGTGGCCTGGAAGGCCTTCCTTCCTGGTGAGACCGACCTCACTGGAGAGTGCTTCACGCGCAGGGTCTCCAACCTGCCCACGCCTCCGGAGTTCCAGATCACGGCCGACGCGCACTTCACCGACACGCTCAACGACACGGGCGTGATCGCCTTCTTCGACCATGACAAGGTCATGATGATCGTCGGTGAGTCCAACGGTGCCGGCGGCGTCGAGAAGGGCGACTTCTACGTCGCGACGCTCCCCGCTGGCGGCGGCACCCCCGTCTTCGGCAACCTGACGAACACCTCCGGCGACGGCGCGGCGCCCTTCCTCAGCAAGGGCGAGATCGAGACCTCGGACGGGGTCTTCCAGATCCCTGGCCAGACCGGGATGGTGTACTACGTGGACGGTCCGAGCGGGCAGGGCGAGCTCTACCGCCTGGACGGGCCCAGCGGCGACGTCGACCTGGTCCGCAGCGGGGTCGCCGGACTCGATTTCATCGAGCGCGCCGGTTCCAACTTCGTCATGGGCATCCTGCACGACCAGCCTTCCCAGCACGAGCTCGTGCGCTTGCCCTTCGACCACACGCAGCCCACGGCGAGCCTCGGAATCTTCGGACTCGCCGAGACCTTCGCCAGCCATGCGGGCAGCGCAAGCGGAACCTTCGCGGGCATCCTGAACGTGACCGGCGGCCAGCAGCTGCTGCAGATCTCCCTGCCGAGCGGGAGCGCGAGCTATCTGCCCGGCACGGTCCTGTACGGTTCGACGCTCGGCTTCGACACCTCCGGTTCCGTGCTGGCCGCGGCGCGCAACTCCACCACGGCCTTCTTCTTCTCCTGGTCGACGAGCGGGGCCGTGTCCTCCCACGGCTCGGGCCCCCTGCAGAGCTTCGTGCTGCCGGCCAACTGAGAGGCCGAGCAGGAATCGATGATACAGCCTCTCAGATGTCTTCTGGCGCAGCGCCTGACGGCGCTGCTTCCCGTTCGCGAGCAATTCTTGCTCGCTCTCTGAGCCCAGCCGGGCGTCAGGGCTGCCCGCTGGCGGAGAAGTAGTCGCGCTGCGCCTTCGACTGGGCCGCGCTCACGTTCTCCAGGGGCTCGAGCGTGCCTCCTTCGGCCGAGAAACCGAGGACGTCGAAGTAGCGCGCAGGATCGGGGAACTCGTCCCCCTCGATGTAGCGCGCGTAGAACTCCAGCGCGGGCTGGCCGGCCACGGCCTCGAGGATGTCGTCGAACTCCTCCTCGCCGAAGCCGCGATCCTGCTCCACGTACTCCTTCATCAGGTGGTGCAGGAGGTCGAGCACACCGCGCTCGCCCTGCGTGGCACGCCGCATCTCCATGTCGAGCGCGAAGATCGTGGGCGGTCCGAGCACGTACATGCGCAGCGCGAACTGCATCAGATCCCCCATCCCGTTCCAGTCGGCGGCCGCGCGGCTCACGTCGGTCCAGGGCTTCTTGGCCACCGCGCCCTCCATACCCCGGCCGGCGAGGTAGGTCTGCAGGAGCTCCTCCTCGTCGTAGAAGCCCGCGTGGAAGAGCAGGTGGCGCGAGAAGTACTCGGTGATGCCCTCGTTGACCCAGATCGTCCCGGTCTCGAGCGGCTCGGTCAGGTCGGGCCGGTGGATCTCCTGCACGTGGATGCGCTCGGCGCACCACAGGTGGAAGAACTCGTGGGCGGTGATGCCCCAGAACTGGTGCGAGTCCTCGGAAATGCCAGTTGTAGGACTCACGAGGATCAAGGTCGAGAAGCTGTGCTCGAGTCCCGAGCCCCCGGCCTCGGGCACGAAGCCGTACAGGAATTCGTAGCGATCGTAGGGCAGCCCCTGCATGAGCTTCGCTCCGGCTTCCACGATGCGCCGGCAGCCCGCGGCGATCGCTTGCGTATCCTCCGCGCTCCGCCCGTGCACGCTGACCGTGTGCGGCTTGCCGTCGACCGTGAACTCGACCGTTTCGAGCGTGGGCGAGAAGAGGAGCGGCGAGTCCTCGAAGCGGTAGTAGCTGGGCGCGAGAAAGCGACCTGTGTCGTCGCGCTCGAGGACCGTGGCGACCCTCCACCCCTCGGGCAGGTGCAGGGCGAGCGACACGGCCTCCTGGGCGCGCGCGGGTACGAAGCCGAAGAGCGACACGGGGTTGACGTAGGCGTAGTCCGCTGCGATGCGGTTCGACTCGACATCGATGATGTTGTTCGAGAACTGCCCGCTCGAGATCGACTGGGCGTCGTAGCGGAGCACGATCTCCTTCGCACTGGCCGCGCCGCTCAGCACGAAGTGCCCGTCGTCCACGCGCTCGACCGCCAGCTTCCGGCCTTGCTCGTCGAGCGCGTCCAGCTCCTTCACGAAGCGTCCGTAGTCGGCCACGTGGTACGCGCCCGGCGTCCACAGCGGGAAGTGGAAGTCGAGCGACTCCTCGCCCCGTCCTGGAAACCGTGCCTCGACCTTCCAGAACTTCGCGCCGGGCTCGAAGGCGAGCGTGTAGTCGACCTGTGCGGAAGACAGGGCCGAGAGCAGGCTGGACGCGAGGACGGACGCGACAAGGGTTCGCATTGGTGGACACCCTAAGCGATGTCGGTCGTGCGCCGAGGTCAGCGCTGGGTAAGCGGGGTTCACCCCGGGAAGGCTCCAGCCTGGCTCCGGGTTCTTGCTTCCGGAGAGAAGAGGAGAGCGCAGAAAGAGAAGAGCATAGCCGGGCTGGAGCCCGGCGCTCCCAGGTGAAGAAGACTCAGCCGCGACCGAGAGTGCGCGCGACGATCTCGCTCGTGTCGCGCGAGAGCCGCGGATGCGCGGCGATGCGTTCGAGCTCGGCGTGCATGGCCGCGCGGCGCGTGGGCTCGAAGCGCTTCCACTGATTGAAGGCCGAGACCAGGCGCGCGGCGAGCTGGGGATTCAGCTCGTCGACGACCAGCACGCGCTCGGCCAGGAAGGCATAGGCGCGTCCGTCGCTAGCGTGGAAGCGCACCTGGTTGGCGTGCGCTAAGGCGCCCAGGAGCGCGCGCACCCGGTTGGGATTGCGCAGCGTGAAGTCGGGGTGCGCCGCGAGCGCCAGGACGCGCTCGAGCGTGGTGACTTGCGGCGCCAGAGCCTGCAGGCGGAACCATTTGTCGAGCACCAGCGGGTCGTGCTTCCAGCGCCGGTAGAAGGCGTCCAGCGCGAGCTCGCGCTCGCGGCAGTCGACGCCCACGAGCGCCGCCAGCGCGGCCTCCGAGTCGGTCATGTTGCGCGCGCGCTCGAATTGCTGGTAGGCGAGCGCGATCGTCTCGGGCTCCTCCAGGCTGACGAGGTAGAAGAGCGCGCGGTTCTTGAGCCGGCGCGCGTCGATCGAGTCCTTGTCGATGGCCGGCCCGCCGCGCTCCGCCAGCGCGCGATACGTGGCCAGGAGGCGCGTGCGGTGTGCGCCCGCAAGCTCGCGCACGGCGAAGCGCCGCGCGGCGTGGACGGCTTCCGGGTCGATCACCTCGAGCTCCTGGCCGAGCACGAGCTCGTCGGGCAGCGTCGTGGCGAGCGCACGGAACGAGCCATCCAGGCGTTCGTCAGAGAGCACCTTGCCGAAGGCCTCGACCAGCGCCGGATCCAGGCGCAGCTCGCGCCCCTGCGCGTGGTCGGAGACGAGCTCGAGCAGCACGCCCTTGGCTAGCTCCTGCCCCGCGTCCCAGCGCTGGAAGGGGTCCGTGTCGTGCGCCATCAGGAACGCGAGCTCCGCGCGCGTGCGCGCGCAGCGCAGCTTCACCGGCGCGGAGAAACCGCGCAGCAAGGAGGCCACCGGACGCGCCGGCACGTCGACGAAGCGAAAAGTGCGCTCGCGCTCGCGCAGCTCGAGCAGGCGCGTGGTGGCGGCGCAGTCCTTGTATTCGCCCTGGAGCCGCAGCGGGAGCTCGCGTCCGTCCGGACCGATCAAGCCGATGCGCACGGGGATGTGGAGCGGCTGGGGCTCGCTCGCCCCGCCCGTGGCTTGCGAGCGGGGCTGCACTTGCCGCAGCGTCAGGTCATAGAGTCTCCCGCTCGGATCGTACTCGCCGTGCGCCTCGAGCACGGGCGTGCCCGCGTGCGAGTACCAGCGCTCGAACTGCGCGAAGTCCACCTTGTTCGCGTCGGCCATGGCCGCGCGAAAATCGTCGCAGGTCACGGCCGAGCCGTCGTGACGCTGGAAGTAGAGATCCATCCCGCGCCGGAAGCCGTCTTGCCCCAGCAGCGTGTGATAGAGGCGCACCACCTCGGCGCCCTTCTCGTACACCGTGGCGGTGTAGAAGTTGTCCATCGACACGTAGGACTCGGGCCGGATGGGGTGCGCCATCGGCCCGGCGTCCTCGGCGAACTGCAGCATGCGCAGCTTGCGCACCTCGTCGATGCGCTTGACCGCGGCCGAGCCCACGTCCGCGCTGAACTGCTGGTCGCGGAAGACGGTCAGGCCCTCCTTGAGGGTGAGCTGGAACCAGTCGCGGCAGGTGACGCGGTTGCCGGTCCAGTTGTGGAAGTACTCGTGCCCGATCACGCCCTCGATGGCCTGGTAGTCGTCGTCGGTCGCGCTCTCGACGTCGGCCAGCACGTACTTCGAGTTGAAGACGTTGAGGCCCTTGTTCTCCATGGCCCCCATGTTGAAGTCGTTGACGGCCACGATCTGGTAGACGTCGAGGTCGTACTCCAGGCCGAAGACGTCCTCGTCCCACTTCATCGCGCGCTGCAGCGAGCGCAGGGCGTGCTCGCACTTCGCCAGGTTCTGCGGCTCGACCCAGATCTCGAGCTCGACCTCGCGCCCGGAACGTGTGCGGAAGCGTCCGCAGTGGCAGGCCAGGTCGCCGGCCACCAGCGCAAACAGGTAGCTCGGCTTCTTGAACGGGTCCTCGTAGCGCACGAAGTGCCGGCCGCCGGGCAGCGCGCCGCTCTCGACGCGGTTGCCGTTCGAGAGCAGCACCGGGCAGCGCGCGCGCTCGGCCTCGATGCGCACCGTGTAGCGCGCCATCACGTCGGGCCGGTCGAGGAAGTAGGTGATGCGTCGAAAACCCTCGGCTTCGCACTGCGTGCAGAAGACGTTGTTCGAGAGGTACAGCCCGGAGAGGCGCGTGTTGGCACGCGGCCGGATCTCGACCTCGGTCTCGAGCTCGAAGCGCTCGGGCACCTCGGGCACGATCAGGCTGTCGTCGGTGACCTCGAACTCGCCGATCACGAGGTCGCTGCCGTTCAAGCGCAGGGCGAGCAGCTCGAGCTGCTCGCCCACCAGCACCAGCGGCCGCCGTCCCGCATGGGCGGCCTCGTTGCGCCGGCCCGTGAGACGCGAGCGCACGCGCGTGCGCTCGCGCTCGAGCTGGAAGGTGAGCTCGACGCGCTCGATCCAGAAGTCGGGCGGGCGATAGTCGACGCGCCGGATCTCCTTCGGCTGCGTACCTGCTCCTTGGGTCACGGTTCCTTGGTTCACGGGGGTGAAGAGGATAGGGATTCGAGCACACCGGATCATGCCGGATCACCACCAGCGGGGCGATTGGCCCCGCAGAGCTATGCTCCGTGCCTTCCTGACCGTCCCACCGCCATGCACCGACCCGCTCCGATCCGCTGTTTCTCCGCCCTGTTGCTCGCCCTGGGCGCCTGCGCAGCGCCGCGAACCGCCCCGGCCGTCGTCCCCGCCGCGCCGGCTGCCGCTCCCGAGCTGGCTGCGCCCGCCAGTGCGGTGGCGGCCGTCGAGCCCGAACTCGCGCGGAAGCTCGAAGCGCTGGCCGAAGCCATCGAGAAGGAGCGCGTCGCGCTGCATCTGCCCGGCCTGGCACTCGCGATCGTGCAGGACGACCGGCTGATCTTCGCGCGCGGCTTCGGGCAAGCGGACGTCGACGGCAGCCGCGCGGTGACGCCCGAGACGCTCTTCGCCATCGGCTCCACCACCAAGGCCTTCACGGCGACGCTGGTCGGGATGCTCGCGGACGAGGGCAAGCTCGGCTTCGACGACCCGATCACGAAGCACATCCCGTGGTTCATGCTCCCGATCGACGGCCAGGAGAACGAGCAGGTGACCTTGCGCGACCTGCTCGCGCACCGCACGGGCTTCGCGCGCATGGACATCCTGTGGGCAGGCGGCAAGGCCACGCGCCTGGAGGTGCTGCGCACGGCCATGCGCGCCGAGCCCATGGCGCCCTTCCGGGCGAAGTTCCTCTACAACAACATCATGTTCCTGGCCGCGGGCGAGGCCTGCACCGCCGTCACGGGCCACACGTGGGAAGAGCTCGTACGCGCGCGCCTCTTCGATCCGCTGGGCATGCGCTCCTCCGACCTCTGCGTGACGGAAGCGCAGCGCGATCCGCGCCTCGCCCTCGGCTACCAGTGGAAAGACGACACGCAGACCTTCGAGCGCCTGCCGATGCGCGACCTCGTCTCGATCGCCCCGGCGGGCGCGATCAACTCGAACGTGCTCGACATGGCGCGCTGGGTGCGCTTCCAGCTCGCGTGCGGCGAGCTCGAGGGCCGGCGGCTGATCTCGCGCGAGGCCTTCGACGAGACCTGGAAGACGCACAACACGATGGCGCCCGGCGCGCGCTACGGCCTGGGCTGGATGCTGCACGAGTGGCAGGGGCAGCCCTACGTCGAGCACGGCGGCAACATCGACGGATTCGCGGCCGAGGTGGCGCTCTTGCCCGAAGCAGGCCTCGGGGTGGTGATGCTCACGAACGTCAGCGCGACGCCGCTGCAGGGCACGATCGGTCCCAAGGTGTTCGAGGCGTTGCTCGGGACGGCCGCGGCGTCCGCGACCGCGCCGGCGACGAGCGAGGACTTCGCGCGCTACACCGGCACCTACATCGCCAACTACTTCCAGTTCCACGACGCGCCCTTCGTGGTACAGGTCCAGAACGACCGGCTCGCGATCGACGTCCCGGGCCAGACGATCTTCGAGCTCCTGCCGCCCGGGCCGGACGGCAAGCGTCCCTTCGCGCTCGTGCCCGAGCAGATCCAGGCCGACTTCGAGGAGCAGGATGGCCAAGTGGTCGCGCTACGCCTGCACCAGGGCGGCATGATGTTCGACGTGCCGCGCGAAGGCTACGTGCCGCCGCCCGAGCTCGCGCTGCACGAGCTCGAGCCCTACCTCGGCAGCTACGCGGATCCGCTGTCGAAGAAGACCTTCGCCGTGGTGATCTCGCGCGGCCGTCTCGCGCTCGACTACCCCGAGCAGCTCGTGTACGAGCTCTACCCGCCCGAGGACGACGAGCGCTGGGTGTTTCGCGCCACGCCGCAGATGGCGGTCGAGTTCCACCTGGATGCCGACGAAGTGGCCGAGTCGCTGACCTTCCACGAGCGCGGGACGAAACGCGAGTGCGAGCGCGTGGGCGGCGGCGGCCTCGCGCTGCCGGCGCTCGAGGAGCTCCTCGCCCTGCGCAAGGCGGCCGAGACCGAGGCGCGTCTCGCCGCGCTCGGCCTGTGTCGCCTCACGGGCACGATCCGCTTCGTCCACTGCGGCATCGAGGGCACGACCGAGGTGCTCTTCGACGCGCGCGGCTGCCTGGCCGAGACGACCGACCTGCAGCCGTTCGTGTGGACTCGGACGGTCTTCGACGGCGAACGCGCGCGTTTCTGGTCCACGCTGGAGAATGCGCGCGACCTCACGGGCAAGAGCCTCGACCAGATCCGCAGCGGCAACACGGCCGCGCTCCTCGGCGAATGGAGCCAGCGCTACGACTCGGTGGCGATCGAGCGCGTCGACGAAGCAAATGGCAAGCGCAGCGTGCGCGTGCGCCTGGTGAAGGGTGAAGCCCCGGCCGTGATCCTGCACGTCGACCTCGCCAGCGGTGACCTCCTGCGCGCCGAAGTGTCCGAGGTCGTCGACGGCGGCGCCACCTTCCCGAAGACCCTGACCTTCGAGGATTGGCGCGAGCTCGCGGGCCTGCATCTGCCGATGCGCATCGTCAGCGAGGACGACGTGACGGGCAAGGTCGTGATCCAGTACCAGACGCTCGAGACGCAGGTGGCGAGCGAGAACGAGCCCTTCGCGCTCCAGGGGAACCCGCTGCCGCGATAGGGCTCGGTTTCACCTGGGAGCGCCGGGCTCCAGCCCGGCTCCGTTTCTTCTCCTCATTCCCTTCCCTCGGAAAACGGAAACAAGCCAAGAAGAAGAGCCGGGCTGGAGCCC
>JANOGB010000603.1:0-4273 GCA_031413955.1 Planctomycetota bacterium
GGGTTGGCGCTCCAGGCCGCGGTGGTGAAGCCGGCGAGCTGCAGGCTCTCGGCCAGCGTCTCGGATTGCTCGAACAGGAAGCTGGAGCGCGCGCCGACCAGGCCGTGCTCCATGGTCGTCAGTCCGGTGAGGATCGAGGCCGTCGCGGGCCAGGTCCAGCTCGCGGTCGAGTAGCAGGCCTCGAACTGGACGCCGCGCTGCGCCAGCTCGCTCAAGCGCGGCGAGGTCGGGCGCCCGTAGCCGTAGGTGGAGAGGTGATCGGCGCGCAGCGTGTCCATCAGGACGAGGACCACGTTCGGCGCTTCCGGCGAGGACGGCGTGCGCGGGCGCGGCAGGCTGCGCGCGAGCCTCAGCCCGCCGAAGCCGGCGTGCAGCGGGAACGTGAGCTCGAGCGGGGACCCGTCGGGCAGCAGCGTCTCGGTGCGCAGCGAGACCTCCGTCAGCCCGGGGAGCTCGACGCCGCTCGGGCCGCCGAGATCGGCCCACGCGTTCGTCTTGTGCTGGCCGTGCACGAGCTCCAGCACCTCGCGCGCGAGCACGCGCTCGCCGGCGCGCAGCTCGAAGGCCACGTGGACCTCGGGGTGCTGCTCGGAGAGCTTGCCGAAGTCGAGCTGATCGACGCCGACGCGCGTGACGAGCCGCAGCGGATTCGATCCGGCGGCTTTCGCGTGCGCAGCAGTCCCTTCCGCATCGAGCAGCAGGCGTACCTCGCCGGGCGGCGGCACGACCAGCGTGGGCATGTCGACCCCGTCGATCTTCGTGGACTGGGACGGACAGAGGATCTCGACCCGCGGCGCCGCGTCGGCGCGCGCTCGGACCGCTTGCCACGTGTCCGGCTCGGCCAGGAAGTCGCGCACGACGCGCTCGACCTCGATCGTCCCGAGGGACGGAGGCCGCGCCTCCTTGCAGCCGCCACACAGCGCGGCGAGGACCAGCGCGGTGTTCCACGTGCGATTCGCGGCCGCCATCGGGGAATTGTAGCCCGGGCGCTCGGCGCTACTCCCGCAGAGTGAACACGATCCACTCCGGACTGCTCGCGAGCACCGCGTCCCTGGAGGTGAGGCGCTGGTAGAGGTCGGGCAGCCGCGCGGCGAGATCCTCCGGCGGACCGTAGTGCGCCAGGAACTCGGCCCCGCGCTGGCGCTTCTCCTCGACGAACTCCGCGCTGATCGGTCGCCAGCTCGGCCCCGGGCGGACGCTCGCGCGCCAGCCACGCGTGTCGCTGACGTAGAAGAGCTCGCCGTTCCAGACGCCTTTCTCCTCGGACGAGATGATCCCGAGGGCGCGCGGGGAGGTGACCAGCTTCAGGGCCTCGCCGAACGCGCGCTTCTGGCGGTTGAAGGGCGGCGCGTAGCTCCAGTGCGCCTGCAGCGTCCAGAGGAGCCCCGCGAGCACCAGAGTCGCCTGCAAGAACGGGTGCCCTGCGCGCGGCACGAGCCGGGTCCCGGTGCGCGCGAGCCAGCCGACCGCGAGCGCTGCCCCGACCGCGATCAGGGGCGCGTAGGGGTGCGTGTAGTAGGCGTGCGTCGTCGTGTTGAAGGGCAGGACGAGGAAGTAGAGGAGCAGCGCGGCGAGCCAGCAGGCCAGCAAGGCTCGGTTCCGCCCGCGGCACAGGCCGTGGACGCTGCCCGCGACGAACAGCAAGAGCAGCCAGCCCCCGTACGCGTCGGAGAGCTGGTCGACGAAGCGCGTGTAGGTCTCCGCGGTCGCGAGCAAGGTCCAGCGATCGTGTTGATCCAGGTAGTTGTCGATGGCGAGGACGGCCGCGGTCCTGCCGTCGTCCATGACCGAAGTGTGGTTCACGCTCCACACGTGGACGAGCCAGGCGAGGAGAGGCAGGGCGCCGGCCACGCCCACCAGCGCGTAGCGCGGGAAGAGCCCGCGCAGCGTTCCGCGCTGGCTCCAGTAGAGTCCCAGCGGCGCGAAAAGCAGGAAGCCGGACGTGGGCTTGGTCAGCAGCATCAGGCCGAAGCAAACCGCCGAAGCGACCAGGGTGCGCGAGCGTCCGCCCACGAGATGGCGCTCGAAGAAGTAGAGGCCGGCCAGGAAGGCGGTCAGCACGCCTTGCTCGGGCATCACCTCCACGGAGTGCTCGACGGCGATCGGGAAGGCGCTGACGAGCAGAGTGGCCGCGACTGCCTCGACCGTCCCGAAGCGCGCGCGCACGAAGGCAAACAACAGCGCGAGCATCACGGCGAAGCACACGAGCGAAGGCAGCCGATAGGCCACCTCGAGCGGGAGGCCGAGGAGCTCCTGCAGCACGACCCCCGCCAGGTTCATGACCGGGAACTCCTGCAGGAGGTAGCCCGGTTGATCCCCGGCGAAGTCGACGCGCGGATAAAGCACTGCCCGCGCGCCGATCTCGTCCAGGTCGCGGCCGAGGTTGCGCGTGATCATCGCCGTCAGGGTCGGGCGGACATAGCTGATCGGAGTCGACAGCGAGCCGCGGCGCGCGACCAGCGTCGCGAGGATCAGCAGGGCCGGGAAGACCAGCGGATGGAAGAGCCACGCCCACGGTCGGGACCCGGGACCTGAGGTCGGTCTTGTCGTCGGGGTCGTGGATTCCATCTCGAAGGCGAAGCGGGTGGCAGTTCGAGGCCGCGGCTCCGTCCCTTGTCGACCTGCCGCGGCCGCGCATGCTTACTCTCCCTACCGACGCCGGGAAAGTCTCGCCTCGGCCTGCAACCCGGGTTGGTCGTCGACAGTCGGAAAAGAACTCCTACCTCACGACGCTCCGCCGGCACGAGCCCGCGAAACCGTCGCGCCCGGAGCACCGCGCCGGGATCCGAAACGGCGAAAGGGAGGTGCCTGGCTCGGTTTTGCACGAGTCCGCCGGAACCGCCTCGCACTCCTGCGCGAACTCGGACTCGTGCGAAGCCGTGCCAGGCTCCGTACTTTCGCCAGCCTGACGCGTGGAAGCGTCTGTTCTGGGGCTAGACTTGGAGATCGACCATGCTGGAAGGCGCTCTACGACGGGAGAATGTGGAGCGTGTTCGCGAGGCCGAGAAGGCGGGTCGAGGCGCCTTCGGGGGCTTGCCGCTGCGCCTGACGGTCGAGCTGACGGCCGACTGCAACCTGCGCTGCCCGCACTGCGAGTTCACGCCGCCGCGCGCCCTGGCGGACAAGCTGCAGGTCAAGCCGATGCTGCACCTGCCGTTGAAGGATCTCGAGTGGCTCGCGCGCAAGGTCTTCCCGCACGTCAGCGAGGTCATCCCGTCGGTGGTCGGCGAGCCGATGATGTACCCCTTCTGGGACGAGTTCCTGGCCGCCTGCGGCGCGCACGGTGTCTTCGTCGACGTGGTGACGAACGGCACCTACCTCACGCGCGAGCGGCTCGAACGCCTCGGCCCGGTGTGCTCGAAGCTGCGCGTGTCGATGGACGGCGCCTCCCCGAAGACCTTCAACATGCTGCGCGCGCCGTCGCAGTTCGACGACGTGGTCGCGCGCTTGCGCGTGGTCGCGGACTGGCGCGCGGGCCTCGCGCCCGAGCTGCGCCCCGCGGTCCGGATCGAGTCCACGGTGATGGCGCAATGGATCGACGAGCTCCCGGCCATGGTGCGCCTGGCGCACGAGGTGCGCGTCGACGGCCTGGGCGTCGCGCACGTGGTCGCCTACAACGAACACTGGGAGCGCTCGAACCTGCGGCACCAGCCGGAGCACTCCGACGCGATGTTCCGCGAGGCCGCGGCCGAGGCGCGGCGCCTCGGTATCAGCCTGCACCTGCCGAAGCTCTTCACCACGGGCGAGAATCTCTCCTTCGAAGCGCCGCCCGCCTTCCCGCGGCGCGAGAAGGTCGAGCTGCCGGCGACGCCCCACGACGGCCGCCCCACCTACTGCCAGTACCTGTGGCGCGAGGCGTTCGTGTCGATCGACGGCGACATCGCGCCCTGCTGCGGCCTGGGCCGGCCGGTGGTCGGGAACATCCGCGCGAACCCGGACCTGCGCGCGATCTTCGCCGACCCGGTGCTGGTAGGGATGCGCGAGGGCACGATCTCGGGCGACCTGCACACGGCCTGCGCCAAGTGCCCGCAGCTCGCCATGTTCGGCGACGTCTCCTACGACGATGCGAGTTTTCGCGGCACCTACGCGGCGCTCGCCGACCACCGCCGCAAGAAGCAAGAGCGCGCGGAGAAGCGCGCCGAGGGCTGATCTCCCGCCTTCGCCCGGCGAGGATCGCTCAACCGGGAGCGCCGGGCTCCAGCCCGGCTCCGTTTCTTCTTGTTCCTTTCTCCGAGGACGGAAGAAGAAGAAGAGAAGAGCCGGGCTGGAGCCC
>JANOGB010000604.1:0-12402 GCA_031413955.1 Planctomycetota bacterium
GGATGTCTGGATCGCTGCAATCGGCGGAAATCTGATCTGGGCAAGCACCCGTACGAGGGGAGCTTGCGGGAGAGGGATCTGGGCCGGTATGGGGCCTGTCAGGGGGTCGGTCACAATGGTCACGAGCGGCACTCCGAGAGCCAGCGGAGGGGGCTAGGCCACCCTCGTCTGCCAGCGAGGGTAGGGTACGTCGGCCGAGCGCGGATGTGAAATCCAGCGTGAAATTCGAGCCCTGTAGGGTTTTCCAGGCCCCCGGGAAGGCCCCCCGGTTCGCCGTCGCCCCCTTGAGCTGACGTACCCACGGCGCCGCTGTTACGACGAGCCTCCGGCAGCACGGACCATCGCGACGATGCCCGCCCGGAGGGCTTCCGGCAGCGCCGACCACGCCCGCTGAACGAGCATGAGATCGGGGTCGATTGGCCCCGTTCCGGTCCGTTTGGCGGTCAACGATCCCTCGGCCTGCGCCCCTGTCGTTGACGGATCTCCGGCCGCCTCATGCACTTCCGGCGATTCCTCACGCGATCCGTCGAAGGGTTCGACTCCCTTCGTCTCCACCACGCCCCGGGTCTCGCGTCGGCCGCGCTACCTTCGCCCACGCCGGCGCAGATCGATCTTGCCGGCGGCGAGGTCGCGCTCGAAGGCCTGGATCACGCACAGGAGCTCGTCGCCGAAGAGCTCGATCTGCCAGGCGAGCAGACCCTCGACCGTCTCCAGGCTTGCCCGCGCGGCCGGACGATCCTCGGCCAGACGCAGGAGCACACGGCGGTTCAAGACCAGGGAGGAATCGAGGCCCTCGCGCTGCGCGCGCTCCTTGCGCCATTGCTTGAGGCGCTCGTGCAGCTCGGTCTGGACCTCGTCGAGCTCGGATTCCTCGGAGCGCGAAGGTGCCTGGGGCACGCGCGGAAATGGACCGAGCGCCTTTCCGCGCTGGATGGCGGCGACGATCTCGCCGCCGATGCGGCGCTGCACGCCGGGCGGAACGAGGTGCTCGAGCGCGCGCGGCGAGAGCGGCTGGGCCTGGGCCAGCTCCAGCATGGCCTGGGGCGCGAGCACCTTGAAGGGCGGCAGATCGCGCGCGCGCGCGTGCTCTTCGCGCAGCACGAAGAGCTCGCGCAGCACGCGCATCTCGAGCAAGCCCAGGCGGCGCGCACCCTTGATGCGCAGGAACTCGTCGGGATGGAAGGTTTTCTCGTTCGGCTCGAGCGCCGCGAGGCGCGCGCACTCGCCCTGCAGGATGGGCATGCGGCCGCGCTGCTCGAGCTCGGCCTCGAAGGCATGCATCAGCGGCACGAGGTAGTGCGTGTCGAGCCGCGCGTAGGCCACCTGCTCCTTCGTGAGCGGGCGGCGCGACCAGTCGGAACGCTGCTGCGACTTGTCGAGCTCGAAGCCGTAGCGCGCATTCACCACCGCGGCCAGGCCCGGCGCCTCGAAGCCCAGCGCAGCGGCCGCGATGCGCGTGTCGAAAAGGCTCGCGAACTGGAACCCGAACTGCCGCTTCAGGATCAGGATGTCGTACTCGCCGTCGTGGAAGACCTTGATGCGCCGCGGATCGGCCAGGACCGCGCCCAGCGGACGGATGTCGAGCCCGCGCAACGGATCGACCAGCCAGTCGCGCCCGCCGGCCGTGATCTGCACCAGACAGACGCGCTCCTGGTAGTGGTAGAAGGAGTCGGCCTCGGTATCGACCGCGATCTCCCCCTCTCCGGCGAGGGCCTCCACGAGCCGCTCGAGTCCAGCGCGATCCTCTACGAGCTCGGGCGGCGACAGCTCATGCGGCGGGTTCGGTCCAGGACGGGTCAATCGCGGTTCGCTCGAAGCAGACAGAACAGAAGGAGAGCAGAGAGCGTAGCCATGCCCGACCGGCCGGCAAGGGTGGCGAGCGCGGGCAAGGAGCTCGAACCCCTCTCCCCCCATCGGATCCCGATACCAGATCTCTCTACCAGACAGATCCGCCTACCAGGCGGTATCCGCTTGCCGGCATCCGCATGCCGGGAGAAGAGTGGCGAGGACGACGGGACTCGAACCCGCAACCCCCGGCGTGACAGGCCGGTACTCTAACCAATTGAGCTACGTCCCCGCCGAGGCGGCCCCGGACAGGGGTCGCCCGATCGAGGGGCGAAGTATAGTCACGAGTCCCCCGAGTGCAATCTCCGGGGAGAGTCCTCGCGCCGCCCACACTCACAGCCCCGATGACGTAGGTCCGCTGGCCGCGGAATCAGCGCGATTCCGCACAGAATCCAGGCTGGACAGACGGGCCGAGTCGAACCGAACCGAACCGACGAGAAGAGAACGAACGATGAAGAACCTCACCCATTGGCTCCTGGCGCTCGTGGCCATCACCACCGTCGCCAGTTTCTCCGGCGCCTGGACGACCATCCAGGACCCCCAGAAAAAGGAGCGCAAGCTCGGCCCGGCGTCCCAGGGCAAGAAAGACCGCGCCGCCAAGCACGCCGCGATCCTGAAGGCCATGCCCGCCTTCAAGGTGACGCTGACCGAAGCCATCCAGCTCTCCGAGAAGGAGGCCACCGGCAAGGCCTTCTCCGCCGACGTCCTGATCACGGCGGGCAAGCCCTCGATCCAGGTCCAGATGTTCGTCAACGACAAAGTCACGATCTCGAGCGTCGATCCCGAGACCAAGAAGGTCACGATCCTCACGAAGAAGCCCGGCGAGGACGACGAAGCAGAGGTCGAGGAAGGCGGTTGAGCGGCGCAGCTCGGCCCTGGCTGAGAGGCACGTTTGAGAAGGCGCGTTTGAGGAAACCGCGGTTGAGGAAACACGCTTGAGGAAACACAGTTGAGCTCCGCGCTCCCCCGTCGTTCTTTCCTGCACGCCGCCAGCGCGCTGGCTGCCGGCGGCGTGCTCGGGTCCTTCGACGGCGGAGGTCGCGGCCGTGCGCATGCCGTGCGGGGTCTCGTGCGCCACGCCGCGATCGGCGTGGGCGGCATGGGCGGCGCCGACCTGGAGCGGATCTCCGGCCACGGTGCGGTCGACGTGGTGGCGCTGTGCGACGTCGATTCCGAGCACCTCGCGGCAGCCGCCAAGCTCTTCCCGAACGCACGCCTCTACCGCGACTGGCGCGAGCTCTTCCGCCGGGGATCCGGGGGCGAGCCCGTCGCCTTCGACTCCGTGCACGTGACCATCCCCGATCACATGCACGCCTCCGTGATGCTGACCGCCCTGCGCCACGGCAAGCACGTCTACGGCCAGAAGCCCCTGACGCGCACGGTGGCCGAGGCACGGGCCGTGGCCAGCGCGGCGCGCCGCGCCGGGACCGTGACGCAGATGGGCCTCCAGAACCATTCGGGCCAGCCCTACTCGGCGGCGCTCGAGCTGTTCCGCGCCGGACACATCGGCCGCGTGCACGAGGTGCACGTGTGGAGCGATCGCCCCGCCGGCTGGTGGCCGCAAGGCGTCGCGCGCGCGGAGGGCGAGGACCCGCTGCCGGAGACGCTCGACTGGGACCTGTGGCTCGGCGTCGCGCCCGTGCGGCCCTACAAGAAAGAGCTCTACCACCCGTTCTCCTGGCGCGGGTTCGTCGACTTCGGCACCGGCGCGCAGGGCGACATGGGCTGCCACCTGATGGATCCCGCGCTGTGGTTCCTGGAGCTCGAGGACCCGCTGACGATCCGCTCCGACGGCCCGCCGCCGAACGACGAGAGCTTTCCGCTCTGGTCACGCGTGCACTACACCTTCCCGCCGAACCGCCACACGATGCCGGGTCCGCTGCCGGTCACCTGGCACGACGGCGGCAAGTCGCCGAAGCTCGAGCTGGAGGAGCTCGCCGCCGGCCCCGTCGATCCGAACGCGTGCCTGTTCCTGGGCGAGCACGGCGCGCTGCTCGCGAGCCCCTACGTGCCCCCGAAGCTCCTGCCAGCCGACAAGTTCGCACACGTCTCGATCCCCGAGGGCACGCACGTCAACCACTGGCACCAGTGGGTCGACGCCTGCCGCGGAAAAGGCACGACCAGCGCGCCCTTCGAGTACGCCGCCCTCCTGACCGAGGTCGCGCTGCTCGGCAACATCGCCCTGCGCTTCCCGCACGAGACGCTCGCCTGGGACGCGAAGCGCACGCGCTTCGCGGGACGGCCCGAGGCGGAGCGCTATCTCTCGTCGCCGCGGCGCGCAGGCTGGGACGAGCCCGAGCTGAGCTGAAGGCCGGAGGCCTTCGTCGGCCGAGGCGCAGCGCTCGGCTGCGCGACCGAGGGGTGGTCTTCGCTGCTGCGGGCCGGTGCGGAGTCGGTGCTCTCGTACAGCGCGACCGGCACGGCTCGCTTCGGGTTCGCCGGGTTCACGAGCAGGGCGATCCGCTCTCCCGCAGTGAAGGCGGGTGTCCGTGACCAGCGCTTGAACGTCGAACGGACCTTGTAGGTCGTCCCCGCGTGCTGGAACTCGAGCTTCAAACGTTGCGCCACCCTTGAAGCGCGACACCTTGTGGATGGTGGCCTCGACCTCCTCGCCGGAATCGAACAGGCTGCGGATGCGGGACACGCGCACGGAGATGATCGACCAGAAGAAGACCAGCAGCGCCCCGGTGCTCGCCAGGGCGAAGTTCGCGAACTCGGGATCGACCGGTCGGTCCGGCTTTCCACGGCCGCCGGGCACGGTGCCGGTGAGCTTGATCATCAAGGCCACGAAGAAGAACACCGGCCCGATGGTGGTCAGCAGATGGGAGACGTTGTCGGTCCACAGGATCGACCAGGCGGAAGGAAGCTTGCGCATCTCCCCTGGATCGGCTGGAAAAGAGGGAATCTGAGGTCCTGTTCTTCCCTGGGACCGCTCCAGCCTGGCTTCCGATCCGAAGAGCCAGGCTGGAGCCTGGCGGTCCCAGGGTTCAGAGCGGCCAGAAGACCGGGATCAACACGCTGGCGAGCAGCACGATCAGGACCGTCAGCGGCAGCCCGGCGCGCAAGAAGTCCCGCAAGCGGTAGCCGCCCGGGCCGACCACCATCGCGTTGGCCGCATTGGCGACCGGCGAGAGGAAGGCGCAGTTCGTGCCGCACAGCACGGCCATCAGGAAGGCCCGATCGGAGACACCGAGCTCGCTCGCGAACGAGAGCGCGACGGGCGCGAGCAAGACGGCCGTGCCGACCGAGGTCGCGGCCTGGGCGAGCGTGACCGCCAGGACGCACAGCCCGACCATGAGCAGCCGCGGGTGAGAAGCGAGATAGTCGATGCTCGTGACCCAGTGGGCGAGTGCCGCGCCGAGCTCGTGCTTGTCGAACGCCTTGCCCAGGGCGAGCATGCCGCCGATCAGGATCAGCACGACCCAGTCGACCGCGCCGTAGACCTCGCGCGTCGGCACGCAGCCCGTCAGCACGAGCCCCAGCGCGCCGGCCAGGGCGGCCACGCCCAGGGTGAGAACGCCCGTGCCGGCCAGCGTCATCACCGCCACCAGCAAGCCGACCGTGACCCAGGCCTTCGGGCCGATGCGCGTCTGCTCGTGCTCGCCCAGCACGAGCACCTCGCGCTCGCGCCGCGCGCGCTCGACGTCCGGGCGGTGCCCCTGGACCAGCAGCACGTCCCCCACGTCGAGGCGCGTGCGCCCGATCTTCTGCACCACGACCTGGCCGTGCTTCGAGATCGCCAGCACGTGCAGACCGCTGCGCGCGCGGAACTCGCTCTCGGCCAGGGTCTGGCCGACGAGGCTCGAGCCGGCGGGCACGACCGCCTCGACCAGCTGCACGTCGTCCGAGACGAGCATCGTGTCACCCACCTTGGCGCGCTGGCCGAGCTGCAGGCCGAGCTCGCGCTGCAGGCGCAGGACGTTCTCGGGCTCGCCCTGTACGATCAAGAGATCGCCCTTCTCGATGCGCGTGTACGGCGACGGCACGAGCTGCGTCCCCTCGGCCTCGCCGCGCACCACCCCCAGTAGCGGCACGTCGTAGTCGCGCGCCCAGCGCAGCTCCGAGGTCGTCCGGCCGATCAGATCACTGCTCGGTTCGACCACGATCTCCGTCACGAACTTCGGGATCTTGTACTGCTCGCTCAGGCTGCCGGGCAGCGCCGTGCGCGGCAGGAGCTTGCGGCCCGGGCCCGCCATGTAGGCCACCCCGAGCACCAACACGCAGGCGCCGAAGTGCGTGAAGTCGAACATGCCGAAGGGCTGCGCACCGAGGTCCCGCAGCGCGCCGTTCAGGGCGATGTTCTTGGCGCTGCCGATCACCAGCAACAGGTCGCCGAAGAAGCAGCCGAAGCTGATCGGCAACAGGAGGCGCGAGATCGGTATCTTGCGCTGGCGCGCGAGCGCATGGGCGATCGGGATCAAGACGCCCACGACCGCCGTGTCGGTCATGAAGGCCGCGAAGACCGCCGCCACCGTCGACAGGCGCACGACCATGCCCGCCTCGCTCGTGTCGGTGCTCTTGAAGAGCCGCTGGCAAAGCGCCTCGGCCACGCCCCAGCGCGACATCGCGTGTCCGAAAACGCACATGCACCCGACCACGATCACGGCCTCGGACGAGAAGCCCGCGAAGGCCTCCTTCGCATCGAGCGCGCCGCACAGGACCAGCGTCAGGAGCACCAGGATCGCCACGAGGTCGTAGCGCAGCACGTCCGTGAACATGAGCACGAAGCTCGCGAGCAACGTGAGGACGACTACCCAGGCGGGATCGAGGGACATGCGGTGGCGCGATGGTATCGACCCCCGGATCCGAAAACCTGCGCAACCTGGGACCGCCAGGCTCCAGCCTGGCTCTTCCTCCTCTCCCTTCTTTCACCCATTCCCTGCCTCTCCCGGGATACGGGAGAGCTGAAGAGAAACAGAGCCCGGCGCTCCCACCAGATAATCCTCCGCCGTGCGCTTCCGTCCTCCTCCGAAGATCAGCGCTCCGTCTTCCCGCCGGGCTCTCCCGAGAGTCCAAGGATCTTCTCGAAGTCCAGCCCCAGGAACAGCGCGTCCTGGCGCAGCGCCTGCGCGACCGGCGGACCGCCGCGCTGCACGGCGTTCCGGATCCACGCCAGCGTCTCCTCGTCCTTCTTCTCGAGCTTCGACAGGCGCGCGAGCTGCACGCAGGGATTGGGGCTCGCGGGAAAGACGCGCACTTGCATCTCGTAGCGTCGGCGCGCCTCGACGAGCTCGCCCTTCTGCCAGTAGGCCTGCGCAAGGCGGTCCTGCACGACTTCCTGGTCGGGCTCGAGCGCGGCGGCCTCCTCGAGCCAGCGTACCGCCCCCTCGAAGTCGCGCTTCAAGAGCAGCACGGCGCCAACGTTGAAGCGCGACTGCATGTGGAAGGGCGAGACCTTCGCGGCGCGCTGGAAGTGGCCGAGCGCATCGTCGATCCGGCCCTCCTTGAGCGCGTAATCGCCCAGGTTGTTGAGCGTCTCGGGATGCTCGGGCGCGAGCGCGAGCGCCTTCTCGTAGGCCGTCTTCGCCTTGGCGTGCTCGCCGAGCTCTTCGTGCGCGACGCCGAGGTCGTAGTGCGCGATCGCGAGCAGGGGGTCGAGCTCGATCGCCTGCACGAAGATCTTCTTGGCCTCCTGCACCTTACCCTGGCGCAGCAGCGCGTCGCCGAGACCCAGGTACGGGTCCGGCAGGCGCGCGTCGATGGCGAGCGCCTGGCGATAAAAGGCCTCGGCCCCGGCGAGGTCGTTCTGCGACTTCTTGATCTCGGCGATCTGCACCAGCGCGCCGACGTTGTTCGGATTGCTCTGCAGCGCCTGCGTGAAGGCGCGCAGCGCCAGGTCCTTGCGTCCCTGCGCGAGGCGCACGACGCCGATGTTGGTGAGCGCCTCGGGGTTGTCGGGCGACAGCCGCAGGGCCTTCTCGAACTCGGCCACGGCCGCGTCGAGCTCGCCCTTCGAGAGGTGGATGCGGCCGAGATTGTTGTGCACCTCGGGCGAGCTCATGCTCTCCGTCTCCGCGCCCGGCTTCCCGCCCACGGCCTCGTCGCCCGCGTAGCCGAGCGCCGTGAGCGCCGCCATGGCCTCGTCCGCTTCGAAGCCGCTCTCGGTCTTGCTCAGCGCGCCCCGGCGCGCCGTCGCCGCAGCGCTCTCGTAGCTCTCCACGTAACGGATCGGGCGCGCCTCGAGCTCGCCCTCGGCGAAGAGGTCCGCCAGCACGCGCCCCGCCATGTCGCGCGCCACCGGCAGATCGAGCGCATGCAGCAGCGTCGGCGTCACGTCGAGCACGCTCGCGCCCTCCAGGCTCGCGCCCCTCCGGAAGTGCGGCCCGCGCGCCACGAAGATCCCCTCGGGCTCGTGGTCGAGGTGCGCGCCCTGCATATCGACCGTCGCGACGCTCTTCGGGCGGCTCGCGCCGATGCGGAAACCGTGGTCCGAGACCACGATCACGCCCCAGTCCGCGGGCACGTCCGCGAGCAGCGCCCCGACCTGCTCGTCGATGATCACGTAGTACTCGTCGACGACGTCCTTGAAGCGCTCGTACTCCGCCGGCTCGATCCATTCCTGGCGCGGCGGCGCGTACTTCATGAAGAGGTGCGACATGCTGTCGCTCGACTCGTAGTAGACGCCGAGGAGGTCGAGCTCGCGCGCCTCGAGCAGCCGCCGTGCGATCGCCGTGTAACCGAGCGTGGTCGCGGTGTACTCCTGGAACAGGTGGATCGGATTGTTCGGATCGAGCCGCGACGCGCGCGAGGGTGAAAAAGCCGCGCGGTAGTACTCGTCCGCGCTCAGGTGGAAGAAGCGCTTCCCGTAGCTGTAGTCGATCTGCTGCACCGGCGGCACGAGCACGCTGAGCTCCGCGTAGAGCTCGCTCGGATGCACCTTCTCCTCGTCGGGCAAGCCCTGCCCCGTGCGCCCGAAGCCGTGGAAGCCGAGCGCGTCGGAGGCGATCACGCCCTCGCCCACGTCCTCCGCCGGCGCCGTCGCCCACCAGCCCACGAACGCGGGCCGACGCTCGTGCTCCGCCAGGATGTTCCACAGCGCCTGCACCTTGCGGTTGTAGCTGCGCACCGGGATGCGCTGCCCGTCGGGCGTGTCCACCAGGAACCACGTGATGCCGTGCTGATCCGGCCCCTTGCCCGTCGCGATGCTGGTCCAGATCACCGGCGAGAGCGGGATGTCGCGCAGCGTCATCAGCGGGCCGGAGACGCCCTCACGCTTCAGCTGCGCGAGGTTCGGCAGCCGCCCCTTCTCGATCAACGGATCGAGCACGTCCCAGTCCGCGCCGTCGATCCCGATCAGGAGGATGCCGGGCCGGCGCTCACCGCGCAGGGCGAGGAATAGTCCCAGCCCGAGCACGACGAGCGCGACGGCCTGCGGATCGTCGTGGTCGGAGTCGAGGACCTGCTCATCGACCGGCTGCGTGGCTGGGTACACTGGAAGAGCGACGAGGACGGCCGCTGGGCCGCGCGGCTCGCGACGCTCTACACGCGGAAGCTCGATTGGGACTACCTGCGCTCCCGCGTGACCCGCGACGCCGCCGAGACCTCCGCCCTCGAACGCCTGGAACGAGAAGCGCGATGATCCCCTGGAACGAATTCCGCGAGCACGTGCGGCGCCTCAAGGCGGAGCGCTGGGCCGACATCCTGGCCTCCGAGCCGCCCGGCCGCGCGCCCGGCCGCAGACCGCGCGACCCGGAGCAGGAGGCACTCCTGGCCGAGCTCGATCGCTTGCGCATCGCCCAGAGCGAGATCCTGGCCACCGCGAAGCGCGTGCCCGCACGCCCGAGCGAATGAGGGCCGGCGCGCTGCGCTCGAGGTGAACGTCTCTCAGCCCGTGCGCACGGCGCGTACCGCGTCCATGCGGTTCGAGCGCCAGACCGGATAGAGGCCCGCGGCGAGCGTGAGCGCCAGAGCTGCGAGGCAGGCGAAAAGGATCCAGGGTCCGGCGCTGCGTAGCGGCAATTCGAGGCCCGAAAGCACGCGCAGCGCAGTCACGAGCACGGGCGTGAGGCCGAGGCCTACCAGAGAACCGAGCACGCCGCCCACCGCGCCGACCACCAGCGATTCGACCAGCACGAGGCCGGTGAGCTGGGCGCGCGTCGTGCCGAGAGCCACCAGGATGCCGAGCTCCTTCTTCTTCTCGATTGCGGCGAGCAATTGCCCGTTCAGCACGCCGAGGCCCGCGAGCATAGCCGTCAGGAAGAGGATGATGTCGAACAGCACGAAGTCGACCGTCAGGTCGCGCAGCATCAGGGCGATCAGCGCCGGGCCGTCGTAGACCTTGAAGCGGTCCGTGCCGAGCTGGGCTTGTAGCGCAGCCACGACGCTGTCACGCTCGGCGCCGGGGGCGAGCTTGATGGCGAGCGAGCGCGTGCGTCCGTCCTCGACGCAGAAGAAGCGCTCCAGCAGGCGCGCGTCGATGATCCCGTAGGCGCGCTCGTCGGGGTGGAAGAAGTAACCGTAGGCGTCGCTCACGGCCGTCACGCGGAAGGACTGCACGCCGTGGCCACTCGTGTTGACGAGTACCTGGTCGCCGACGCTCAGGCCGCGCTGGCGGGCGAGACGCTCGGAGAGCACGATGCCCTGGTCCTCGAGAGCCGCGCGGAGCGCGGGCTCTTCCGCGAGCGGTCCGTGCCGCGCGAGCTCGGCCGGGCGCAGGCCGAGCAGGAGAAAACTCGGGAAGGCGCGCGCGTCGCCCGATTCGACGCCCAGCACCTCCGGCTGTTCGTGCAGCACGCGCGCGAGCACGTCGTAGCTCGCGTCGGGCAGGTTCTCGACCAGCACGCGGTCGGAGAGCGCGCTCACGCCCCACACCTCGGTCTCGGCCGCGAGGCTGCGCGTCATGCCTTTGAGGCCCACGAAGGCCGCGACCACCAGCGCCACGGCCGAGATCGAGGCGCCGATGCGGCCCGGGCTCTGCTCGAGGTTGCGCGCGGCGAGCTGGGCCACGAGCGGCGAGCGCGTGTGCGCCAGGCGTGCCAGCCGCGCGGTCATGCGCCCGACGAGGCGCGGCAGGACGAGTGGCAAGCCGACGACGAGCCCGAGCACCACGAGGCCGGCGAGCAGCGTCCCGACCAGGTTGCGCTCGGCCGCCCCGATGATCGGCACGACGCGGAAGAACGCCGCCGGCACGACCGCCACCAGGAGCAACGTGCTGAAGAGATGGAACGAGCTCTTCGAGCGCCGCCCGGGATCGTCGCCGCGCAGGGTCGCGACGATGTCCGTGCCGCGCACGCGCAGGATCGGGTAGACCGAGCCGGCGAGTGCGACGGCGACGCCGAGCGCCACGAGCCACGTCACCGTCGGCCATGGGACCTCCAGCAACGGCAGCGGGCTGCCCACGCCCAGAGTGGTGATCCCGAGGCGCAGCAGGAGGCGCGTCAGCGCCAGCCCGCCCAGGAGCCCGAGCGCGCCGGCCGCGCCGGCGATCACAATCGCCTCGGTGAAGAACACGCGCGCGATCTGGGCGCGCGAGGCCGAGAGCGAGAACAGCGTCCCGACCTCGCGCACGCGCTCGACCAGCGACATCGAGAGCGTGTGGAAGATCACGAACAGGCCGAGGAGCAGCGCGAACAGCCCGGCCACGCGCACGCCGTTCCGGAAGGCGCGCTCGTCGGCCATCTGTCCGACCGCTTTGGCCTCGTTGCGCTCGAAGGTGAAGCCCTGCGCGAGGCGCGCTTCGAGCACCTCGAGGTCGACCGCGCCGTCGCGCTTCAGCCAGAACTGCGACTCGACGAACACGTCCGCGAAGAGGCGCCGGCCGCTCTGGTAGCCGACGATCGCGACCTGGCCCTTCGACTTGCGCCCGACGCCCTCGGCGGCGAGCACGCCCACGACGTGAAAGATCTCCTGGCGACCGGCCACCGCTCCGGCACGCTTCTCGCGCAGCACGCCCTCGACACACTCGCGCTGGGCCGCGTGCTCCGGGGGCGCGAGCAAGACCTCGGCCCCGACGTCGAGCTCGAGCTCGCTTGCCAGCGCCTGGCCGAGCAGCAGGCCGTACTCGTCTCCTGGCCCGATGTCGGAACCGCGCTCGACGTGGTAGACGCCCAGCGAGGGCCCGCTGCCCTCCTCGAGCGCAATCAGGCGCGCGCGCACCTCGCCGGCGCCGCTGGCGACGGGCCGCAGGCGCACGTCGTTCTGGAAGAAGGCCGCCACGCCGGCCACGCCCTCGAGCGCGAGCAGCTCGCTCTTCGGGTCGGCGAGCTCGGTGCTGGGCCGCACCTCGAGGTCGGCGCCGAAGTCCGGCGCGAGTTTCTTCGTGCGGCTGAGCACGGTCACGTGATCGAGCGTGAACACGGCCACGGCCGTGGCGATCCCGACGGCGACGCCGAGGATGGAGAAGAGCGCGCGACCGGGGTGGGTCGTGAGCGAACGCGAGGCGAGCGTGAGGGCGAGGTTCATGGCTCAACCGGGAGCGCCGGGCTCCAGCCCGGCTCCGTTTCTTTCTCTTCTTCCCTCTCTTCTGCTCCATGTGCGGCCCGCATTTCTGTTCGATGAAAATCTCACAGGATGTGCGCGACTTCGCCAAGGCCGAGGGACTCAGCAATGAAGACGCGC
>JANOGB010000605.1:0-8438 GCA_031413955.1 Planctomycetota bacterium
AGGTGCATCACGAACTTGCCCGAGCGCTCGTAGGCCTCGCGCAGGCCGGCCTCGTCGTCGACCTTGTTGACGCCCACCCAGCCGCCGCCGTCGAAGGGCTTCATGAACAGCGGATAGCCGAGGTCCTTGCCCATCTCGCCCAGGTCGAAGAGCTTGGCGTAGCGCTCGAGCGTCACCTGCAGGTCCGGCTTCTCGTCATAGCTCTTGGGCGGGATCAGCCACGTACGCGGGATCGGCAGCCCGAGGCGCATCATCGCGCAGTAGGTCGTGTGCTTCTCGTTCGCCTGCACCGACCAGGGGTTGTTGAAGACGTAGACCCCGTTCAGGATCACGGCCTTCTTGATCCACTCGCGGCTGAGGCTGTACCAGTGCGTCAGCCGGTCGATCACGACGTCGTACTTCGACGGATCGTCGAGCCGGAACGGATCGATCGCGAGGCGCGAGACCTCGAACTTGACGGTGTCGCGCCCGACCTTGGCCGCGACGTCCAGCTTCTTCACGATCTCCTCGTAGCAGATCGGCCAGCAGACGTCGGCTCCGAGCGAGAGCCCGATCTTGCGCGTGACTTGGGGCAACGTGGAAATCCTCCTGGAGCGGCCAGTCTAGCCGCGCCGCGCGGGAACGATCGAGCCCGCGAGACGATCCGTAACCCCCTGCCTGCGCGCCGGTATCCTGGGCTGGAGAGGCCCGAACCGATGAAGCCGCGCCTGACGCTCTTCTTCTTGCCCGTCCTGGCGGGCGCGCTGTGGCTCGTCCTCGATGCCAGCGGCCGGCGCCCGCGGTACCGGCCCGGGCCCGCAGCGGAAGGAGCGCGGAACGGGACAGAGGAGGGCGATTCCGAGCTCGCGTCCATTCCACCTGGAGAGCTCCACGCGGCCGCGCCGGCGGCAACCGCGGCGCCGCGCGTCGCTCCGGCGAGGGAGCCGGCGCCCGTCCGGCCGAGGAAATCGGAGGCGGGGATCTCGCGCGGCCGGCTGGTGGACGAGGTGACGCTCGAGCCGATCCACGAAGCCATGGTGGTCACGGCCAAGCGCAGCGACTGGACCGATGCGGACGGTTGGTTCGACACGGGCGAGCCGCTCGACGGACTCGACGAGGTCCTGGTCCTGAACGTGGGCACGAACACGAACTCGCCGGAGGTACCGCGCGAGCGCTGGCAGCGGCTGGCCGGCGCCTGGCAGGTGCCCCTCGCGATCGGGCCGACCTTCCGCCTGCGCTTCTCCGGCATCGAGCCCCCGCGGGCCGCGGACTGGGAGGCGCGCCTCGTGTGCACGGGCCGGGAACAGGCAGGCTGGCTCGCCCTGCGCCAGGGGCCGCCACCGTATCTGCGCTACGACCAGCCGTTCCGGACAGACCTCGGGAAGTGCTGGCTCGAGGCCCGCTCGCGCGACGGGCTCTTCGATGGGCGCGCCGAGGTGGTTTCCCTGGTCGGCACCCAGGACGTCGAGCTCTCGTGCGTCCCGCGCGCCGTGCTGCGCGGCCGCGTCGTCGACGAGCTCGGAGCGGCGTGGGGCGACATCCTGATCGACGCCTTCCAGCTCTCAAAGCTGGGTGTCGAACGCCTCACTGCGCGCACGGACGGCGACGGCGGCTACCAGCTCAGCGCTTCCGAGCCCGGGAGGATGCAGTGCGTGTTCGTGCCTCCGGCGGCGGCGAGGAGTCGCAGGCTCCAGCTGGACGTCCCGCGCGGGATCCTGCAGGCCGCCGACGTCGTCCTCGAACGCCGGCCCGTGGCCGGATCGATCCAGGGACGCGTGCAGGGAGCGAGCGGAGGGCCGATCGAGTGCAGCGTGAGACTGCGTGCGCTGGACGGTTCCGGTTACGAGGCGGTGCAAAACCTCTCTCGACCTAAGCTCCCCCTGGAGACCCGCACGGGCGAGAGCGGTTTCCTGTTCGTCGCTTTTCCGCGGAATGACGGGCAGGAGTTCTGCTTCGAGCGCCTTCCCCCGGGCCGCTACGAGGTCTCGGCGATCTCGGACCGCGGGCATGCCTGCTCGCCCGGTTCGCTCGTCGTCCAGTCGCCTGCCGAGGGGCTGGTCTTCACCTTCGATGATGCCGCCCCCCTTCGATCCTACTCGCTCGAGTTGTTCGACGCGGACTCGGGCGCGCCTCTCGCCCCCGTTCACGCCCTGCTGCGCGTTAAGGGAGCCTGGTCGGACCGCTATCTGCTTCCGAAGGCCGGCGAGCCGTTGATCGAGCTCGTCGACGGTGTCGGCTTCGAATGGACGGTGACCTCTCCCGGATACCGGTTGGAGCGGGGGAACGAGCGGGACTTCCAGCCCAGGGGCGAGCTGCTGGTCGCGAAGCGTGCACTGCGTCGCGGCTTCGGCCTGCGAATGCACTTGCAGGACCGGAGCGCGGTGGACGACTTTCACGACCCGAAGAAGTGGACCATCCATCGGAGAGCCTCGGGAGTTGCCGGAGCGGAGATCCTGGCGGACGGAGAGCCAGTCGCCACGAGCGACGAGGACGGGATGGTGGAGCTCGACCTGCCGGCGGAGCCAAGTGGAATCGAGGTGCGCCTTGCGGGCTGGCGCGTGATGGACTCGTACTCGTTCAAGAACGGGAAGCTGCAGACCTCTCTCGCGGCCGAGGTCTGGATGATCCGCGAGTGAGCGGTGCGCGCCTCAACGGGTGAGCGAGTCCAGCTTCTCCTTCAGGCTCGTCAGCGTGCTCGTGACGCGCGGGTCGTTCTTGAAGCGCTCGATCAGCTCCACGACCGACTGCTTCATGCCGGCCAGGTCGAGCTTCTGGCCGAGCTGCTTGGCGAGCTCGACGAACTTGTCCAGCCAGAGCTGGAGCTCGGCGGCGATCTTCTGGGCCGTCTCGGAGTCCTTGATCTCTTTCAGCTCGCGGCCGGCGGTGTCGAGCACGCCCTGCAGCTTCAGCTTGGCCTCCCCGGGCGCCATGTGGGCGAGCTCGGCGGTCTTCTCGGCCAGTTGTTGGCCGAGCTCGGCGGCGCCGCGGGTCGCGGCCTGCACCACGTCGGCGGTTTTCGAGCCGTCGCCGCAGGCGGCGAGGGGGGCGAGCAGGGCGAACGCGAAGAGATGCGAGGAGCAACGATTCATGGCGGACCTCCGGTGGCCCGATTCTACAGACCGACACCGCTCGGCGCGCGTGCCGCGGTGCTCGGCTCGCGCCGGCAGAGGTGCGCCAGCGCGCGCAGCCGGCGGCTGGACTGCGGGCCGTTGTAAGGATTGGCCGCGTCCCAGGCGTAGCCCGCCAGCACGGAGCAGATCATGCGGTGGATCTCCGGCGCCTTGTCGGGCGCGAAGATGACGTCCTGCAGGCTGCAGTCGTACCAGCCGGTGACGAAGGTCCGGAAGGTTTCCACGCCGAACATCAGGGCCTCGGCGTAGTCGCGCTCCCAGTCCACGCGCTCGCCCCGGAACTGCCGATCGAGCGCGTCGGCCGCGAGTTTGGCCGATTTGAGCGCGATGGTGACGCCCGAGGAGAACACCGGGTCGAGGAACTCCGCCGCGTTGCCGAGCAGCGCGAACCCGGACCCGTAGAGGCTCTTCACGCCGGCCGCGTAGCCGACGATCTCGCCCACGGGGCGCACCGTGTGGGCCTGCGCCAGCAGCGCGTGGAGCTTGGGCTCGTCCGCGATCATGCGCCACAGGCGCTCCTCGTTGCTGCCCCGGTACCTGGCGTGCTGCTCGCGCGAGGCCACCACGCCGAGCGAGCTGTTGCCGTTCGAGAACGGGATCAGCCACGACCACACGTCGCGTTGCGCGGGCTGGATGCCGACGCGGATCTTCTGGCGGTCGAAGGCGCCCGCGACGATGTTGTCCTTGACGTGGCAGAAGAGCGCCGCGCGCACCGGGAAGCTCGAGGGCTTCTCCAGGTCCAGCAGGCGCGGCAGCGTGCGCCCGAAGCCGCTGGCGTCGAGCACGAAGCGCGGGCGGTGCGTCTCGAGGCGGCCGTAGGCGGTCTTGCTCGTGACCAGCGGGCGCTCGCCGCCGACGTCGACGGCGGTGATCTCGACCTGGTAGCGGACCTCCGCGCCCGCGCGCGCCGCTTCGTTCGCCAGCACGGAGTCGAAGTCCGCGCGCGGCACCTGGAAGGCGAAGGCGTAGCCGGGCGTGACCTTGTCGACGAAGTTGAACTCCGAGTACTGCTCGTCGCACACGAAGGCCGCGCCGTTCTTGAACTGGAACCCGCGCGCCATCACCGCCTCGAGCATGCGCGCCTCCTCGAGGATCTGCAGGCTGTAGGCGAGCAGGCTCTCGCCGATCGAGAAGCGCGGGAACTGCTGCCGCTCCAGCACCAGCACCTCGTAGCCGCGCTGGGCGAGCAGTGCCGCGGCGACCGAACCGGCCGGACCGGCACCGATGATCAGGACGTCGCTCATCTCACGGTCTTCGTTGCGCGAACAGGGTAGCGAGCGCGGGTTCGGGCAAGCTCGCCGACCGTGCGTTTCCTTTTCAGGGTTCCAGCGGAACCTGTCCAGCCTCGACCAGCGCTCTGCGCAGCAGGTCGAGCACGCCGAGCGCCGCGCCCCACTCGCGCAAGTAGTCGCGCTCCAGCACAGGACCGCGCGTCTTGAGCACGCCTTGCACGTCGCGCCACTGCCGATCCGAGACCTCGTCTTCCTTGCGGTACCAGACGAGCTTCTGCAGCACGGTGTCCTCCGCGCTGGCGACGTTGGCTTCGGACCCGGCCTCCCCGGTCAAGCGCACGCGCTGCACCGCCACTCCTGGGCCTGGATGCCCGTGTCGGGCTTCACATAGAGGTCGAGCTTCACGTGCACCTGGCGATGGATCGCGTTGCACGGGAACCCCGTGCGTACCGAGTCCTTCAATGTCTCGGGATCGACGTGGAAGTCCTGGCTGAGCGCCGCGCACAGCGCAGCCACGTCCGCGGAACGCAGTCGCAAGGTGATGTCGACATCCAGCGTGCCGCGAGGCTCGCCGTGGATCGCACTCGCCACCGAACCGACGATCGCGTACGAAAGGCCCAGCTTCTCGAAGTGCCGCGCGGCGAGCGCGGCGACTTCCAGCACCCCCGGTTGGCTCATGGGATGCGGACGCCCTCGTCCGGAACGTCGACCCCGAGTACGCGTCGCACGAGGTCCTTGCCGTATTCGAGCGCCCGTGCGCGCAGCTCGAGTTCGCGAGGACTGGCCTCGGGAAGACGATGGGCCAGCCCCGCGACGCACAGGCGGTGCAGATCGCGCGAGGCCTGCGCCACCAGGGCAGCCTTCGCGTCGAGGTCCATCGAGCGCCAGCGTGCGAAGAGCATCTGCTCGACTTCGTAGCTCGTGTCCTCGGACTGCGTCCGGTATCCGGGAGGCGGCGTGGTGCTCACGCGCTCGATTCTAGCCGCGCCGCACCCGCGCGCTCACTCCGAGGCCACGGACTGCGCTCATCGCCGAGCAGCGCATGATCCCAGTCTGCCGGACTCGGCGCGCGACACGATCAGGCGCTCTTCGAGCCGGAATCCTTCACGAAACGGATTTCGACCCTCTTTCCAAAGGCGGCCGCGATCCGCCTGAGCATGGCCAGCGAGTGGCCAAGGTAGTCGTCGTCTTCCAGGCGCGAGATGACCGAATGCGTCGTGCCGACGAGCTTCGCGAGCTCGCGTTGTGTCAGCCCAGCCTTGCTTCTCAGGGAGTAGATCTGCCGGGCGATTTCTGCGCTCGCTTCGGCTTCTTGCAGCAGCGCCCGCGCCTTCTTCGTCCGAAAGAAGCGGCGATCGATGACCCTCGATGCATCCGACGTCATTCTTCGCACGACGGCTAGACCTCTTCCTGGTGGGTGTGTGCTTCGGGCCGCCTCTCGAAGATGTTCTTCCTGGCGAGGCCAAGCTGGATCTCGCGCGTCGGCACGGCGGCCTCGTGCTTGGAGAAGCCGTGTGTCACGACGGCGACGCCTCGCCCGTGGAACCAGCCTTGTAGGGGGCACCTCACGACCTCCAGTTTAGCAAGTTTGCGACCGCCATCCAGACGCGCGTGCGCGGGTCCAGCCAGGAACGACAGCCCCAAGACTGTTGTGGACTCCCTCCGGTCTCCGGAGAAAGGGAGGAATCTGGCCCGAACCTTCCCCCAAGCCCAAGAGCGCCGCTCTCGGCGGATCAAGGAGCAGGAGAGACCGATGCGCTTGACCGTCCTACTCGTACACCATCCACAGCGGCCCCGGGAACAGCCACGAGAGTCCCTCGCGCAGTCGGTCGCGCCAGTTCTCCCAGTTGTGGCCGTCGCGCACCTCGGTGAAGCGCACGTTCATGCCGGTCGCTTGCAGCAGCGGGTAGATCGAGCGGTTGTAGTAGATCAGCGACTCGTAGATGCCGCAGGCGAGGTAGATGCGCTCGGACGGGCGGCCGGGGTTGGTGCGGAAGGCGTTGACGAACTCGACCACCGGATCGAAGACCGGGCCGCGGTCGTGGGCGCCGATGTCGGTGAAGGCGAACGAACCCGAGAGCAGCGCCAGGTTCCCGAACACGCCGGGGTGGCGCCAGGCGGTCGACAGGCTCGCCACGGCGCCGAAGGAGGCGCCCATCAAGCAGCGCGCGTCGCGCGTGCGCGCCAGCGGGTAGCGCTCCTCCAGCATGGGTACGAGTTCGCCGGCCAGGAACTCGGCGTGGCGTGGGTCGTCGGCGTACTCGACCAGGCGGCGCGGCGAATCGGTGAGCGCGGCGACCAGCGGCGGGATCTCGAGCCGGTGGATGAGATTGTCGAGCACGGTCTTGAGCCCCGCGAAGCGCAGGAAGTCCGAGCCGTCGTGCACGACCAGCAGCGGATAGCGGCGCGTCGGCCGGAAGCGCGCGGGCAGGTACACCTGGATCGGGCGCGGCTCGCCGAAGGCCGCGCTGGCCAGCACCACCGTCTCGAGGCTGCCGGGCCGCGCGTGCGGGTCGAAGAAAGTGTACTCGGGGATCTCGTAGCCCGGCGCGTGCACGACCGAGTTCGTCCCCATCGGGTCGGTCGCGACGTGCGTGTTGAGCGGGTCGATGACGAGCTCGAGATGGCCCGCGCGGTAGAGCTCGAACTTGTATTCGACGCGCGAACCGAGCGGCAGGTCCATCGTCAGGAACCACAGGTCGGAACCCTCCAGGCGCCGTAGCGCCTGCGAGGACGGCAGGCCGTAGATCCAGTGCCGCAAGTGCACGCGCTCCGCGTCGCCGCGCCAGACGAAGGTGACCGTCTGGCCTTCGACCAGCGGAAACGAGTGCGTGCGCAGGAAGCTCTCGAGCTCGGCGCCCGAGACGAAGCGGCCTCCGCGCAGCCCCTGGGTCGCGAGCGTCACGCGCCGACCTCCACCAGCGCGCCCTCTTCCGTGAGCTTCTCCGTGCCGGCGATCCCGCGCCAGCCGAGCCCGTCCCACAGGACGCGCGAGCCTTCGTCGAGCGGGATGCACAAGAGCGGCCGGAAACGCAGCGCGAACAGCGCGACGCGCTGCTGCTCCTTCAGCTTCAGGCGGTGGCTCGCGTGCGGCAGTGGCAGGAGCCCGCGCACGAGGCCGAGGCCCGACTCGAGCACCTCGGCCGAGCCCTGGCCCTGGGGCGGGCTGTCGTGGAACAGGACCACGCGCTCGGCCAGTGCCATCGCGCCCGCCGACCAGACCACCAGCGTGCGCGCGCCGATCAGGCGCGGGAAGTCGAACAGCCGCAGGACGTCGAGCAGGACCGCCACGTGGCCGCCGGCGACGCACACGACCGGCACGTTCGCGAGCAAGTCCGTGACTTCCGTGCGCTGGCGCACGACGGACGGCCGCTCGAGCGGTTGCCAGCGCGCGATGAACTCCTCGCGCACGGCACCCGTGAGCCGTTCGTGCTCCGCGTCGAGCGTGCGCAGCGCCTCGATCGCGCCCGCGCGTTCCGCCGCCAGGATGTCGGCGCTGTTCGCGCGCGGCTCACGCCGGAAGAGCTCGCGCGCCGCTTCGAGGGCGTGAGCCACGCGGATCCGGTAGAGCTCCTGTGCCTCGCGCAACCGCTCGGTGCGCCAGCGTACGCCCGCGCGCAGCTCGGGATCCTCGCGCAGGGCCGTGTCGCTGCGCGCGTACAGCTTCAGGTTCACGCTGCGACCCCACAGGTGTTCGTGCAGCTCCTGATCCTCGTCCTCGCGCTCCTCCCATCCGGCCGTGACCGTGGCGATGGGCCCACCCGCGGCGAGCCCGAGCGCCTCGAGCGCCTGGTTCAGCGTGGGCCGATGGCGCTGGGGTCCGAGCACGGCGATGGGGGCGGACACGCCTGGTAGTGTCGCGTGCGCCTGGGCGGCGGGGAAGGGCTGAGCGGCGCAGCTCAGCCGGGAGCGCCGGGCTCCAGCCCGGCTCTGCTTCTTGGCTTCTTCTTGATTCCGCTTCGCGAAGACTTCGGAGTGAGCAAGGAAGCGCAAGAAGCCAAGAAGCAGAGCCGGGCTGGAGCCCGGCGCTCCCGGCTGAGCTGCGCCGCACAGCCCTTCCCCGCCGCCCAGGCGCACGCGACACTACCACGCGTGT
>JANOGB010000606.1:0-8428 GCA_031413955.1 Planctomycetota bacterium
GGGCTCCAGCCCGGCTCTTCCTGCTTGCGAGAACCTTGGGAGCGAGGAGGAAGCGGAAGAAACGGAGCCGGGCTGGAGCCCGGCGCTCCCAGTTGAAGCTCAGCGGCTTCGCGGCGTGCCGTTCACTTCTCGCCGGCGCCGAACGCCCACAGCGTCGTCTTCGTGCGCAGGTAGACGATCCCGTCGAGCACGGCCGGCGTCGCGAACAGCTCCTCGTCGAAGGTGGCCGTGTGCTCGACCACCAGCTCGTTCGCATCCGCGGCGAGCACGTACAGCGTGCCCTCGGCCGAGCCGGCGATCACGTGGCCAGCCGCGCCGACCGGCGAGAGGTAGTACTCGGCGCGGTCGGAGAGGCGCTCGCGCTCGATGATCGGCTTGCCGCTCTTGGCGTCGAGCACGGTGACGAGACCGCCGTCCTTGAACAGCCACACGCGGCCGCGATAGAGCAGCGGCGACGAGACGTAGGGCAGGCCCTGCGTCCAGCTCCAGCGCGCCTGTTCCTTGGTCAGGTCGCCCTTCGCGCCGCGTCCGATCGCGACCATGATGTTCTCGCCGGGGGAGTTCGCGGGCGACTCCGCCGCGACCATCTCGGCGAGCTCCCAGGCTCCGCTCTGGTCGCGGTCGAGGAACCCGAACGCATCCTTGGCGCGGCACTCGGGCACCTCGTCGGGCAGGACCTTGCCGTCCGCGTTCGCGTCCAGGCGCTTGAAGATCAGCGCTGGATCCGCGACCTCTGCGTCGGAGAGATCGAGCGAGCGCGCGAAGGCTCCCTCCCAGAACGAGCGGCCAGTGGCGTTGGGCGTCGACCAGGCCGCGAAGTAGAGCGTGTCGCGGTCGGCGGTCGGCGTCGTGCAGGGGAAGTTCGTCAGGCCGGAGACGGTCCACAGCTTTTCGCCGCTGCCGGGGTCGTACGCGCACAGCCGCCCGGCGCCGCTGAGCACGAGCTCGTCGCGGTCCGCGTTGTGCCACAGGAACGGCGTGCCGTGCGACTCGCCGAACTCGAAGCGGTTGATCTTCCAGAGCTCACTCCCGTCGGCCGCGTCCAGCACCAGGATCGCCGCCTCCGCCGCGCCGTCGCGCGAGACGATGACCAAGCCGTCGTAGAGGAGCGGCGAGGAACCCACGCCGAAGGCGTAGCTCGGATGCGACATGCGCTTCTCCCACAGCACCTTGCCGTCGAGGTCGAGCGCGACCAGGCCGTAGTTGCCGAAGGACACGATCACGCGCTCACCGTCGGCCACCGCCGTCGGCAGCGCCGGGACCGCGTCGGGGTGCATGTATTGCGGGTACGGCGTCCCTGCGAAGGCCTTGGTCCACAGCACTTTTCCGCTCGTCCGTTCGAGCGCCAGCACGACGTTGCTGCCCTCCTCGAACCCGGTCACGAAGATGCGCTTGCCGACGATGCAGGGCGACGAGTGCCCGCCCGCGATCTTCGTCTTCCACAGCACGCTCGTCTCGGGCCCGAACGCCTTCGGGATCGGCGTGTCGTCGGCCACGCTGAGTCCGCCAGGGCCGCGGAACTGCGGCCAATCACCGCTTTGGGCGGGCGGGGGCGAGGGAAGGAACGAGGACAGAACGGTCAGCAGGTGCAGCATGGTATTGGCCCGACCGGCCGGCACAGTCGGGCCGCGATCCTATCCCAAGCCGGCGTGGAGCGTCACTCCCGAGACGTGCCCTTCTTGCTCGCCGTCGCGCGCGCGAGAATCCTCATGATCGATGTCGATCCAGCCGCCTCGGCTCCGACTGGCGGCTGGAGGCCCGACCCTTGGGCCCGCGTCAACCATCCATCTACCTATCCCCACCCAACGCCCATGAGAGCGCTCCTCCCTTCGTTCCTCCTCCTCGCATCGATTCTGCTGCCGGGCACAATGGTCCTTGCGTCGCGGCGAGTCGATTCGCGGGGCGCCCGCTCCGACGGTCAAGCACCCGGAGACCAAGCCATGCCCATCGAGCAGAAGATCACGACGTTTCTCTGGTTCGACCATGAGGCCGAGGAGGCGATCCACTTCTACCTCTCGATCTTCAAGGACTCGAAGATCCTCGCGGAGACGCGCTGGAGCGAGGGCGGGCCGTTCCCGAAGGGCACGCTGATGACCGCCAACTTCCAGCTCGCCGGCCAGGAGTTCATGGCGCTCAACGGCGGCCCGCAATTCCGCTTCACGGAGGCCATCTCTCTGCTCGTCAACTGCGAGACGCAGAGCGAGGTGGACGAGCTGTGGGAGAAGCTCTGCGCTGGCGGCGGCGAGCCCGGCCAGTGCGGCTGGCTGAAGGACAAGTACGGCCTCTCCTGGCAGATCGTCCCGACCGTGCTGGGCAAGATGCTGGGGGACAAGGACCCGGCGCGGGCGAAGCGCGTGGCCGAGGCCATGCTGCAGATGGGCAAGCTCGACATCCGTCGCTTGCAGGCGGCCTACGACAAGCGCTGATGCGCGCTCGTCTTCCAGACGCGGACACCAAGGAGAGAACCGATGAAGTTCATGCTGATGATGCAGGGCACGCGCGCCGGCTGGGAATCGATGAGCAAGTGGTCGCCCGCCGAGATCAAGGCGCACATCGAGTTCATGATCGGCTTCGCCAAGGATCTCGCCGCGGCCGGCGAGCTGGTGATGGCCGAGGGGCTCGACCTGCCGATGAACGCCAAGATCGTGAAGGCTCGCCAGGGCCGGGCGCCGCTCGTCACGGACGGTCCCTTCCCGGAGGCCAAGGAGTTCCTGGCCGGCTTCTGGCTCGTCGACGTGCCCTCGGCCCAGCGCGCCATCGAGATCGCGGCGGCCGCCTCGGCGGCTCCCGGACCGGGTGGACAGCCGCTCGGCATCCCGATCGAGGTGCGTCAGGTGGGGAGCGCACCCGTAGTCTGAGCGTGTCGTGACCGACGGCACGCTGTCGCCCGGTTTCGAGCACGTGCTGCGCGAGCTCGCGCCGCGCGTGCTCGGTGCCGTGGCGCGCCGCTTCGGCGATTTTGCCGCGGCCGAGGACGCGCTGCAGGAGGCGCTGCTCGCGGCGCACGTCGACTGGCCGGCGGAGGGCGTGCCCGCGAACCCGAGCGGCTGGCTCTACCGCGTCGCGTGCCGGCGCATGGCGGACCAGCAGGGCAGCGAGGCCGCGCGGCGAGAACGCGAAGCGCTTGCCGCCGTGCGCGAGGAGATGGCTGAACCCACGACGTTCAACAGCGAGCCAGAGGACGAGCAAGACGTGAGCGCGCGAGACGCGACCGAGCATGACGACACGCTGCTGCTCCTGTTCCTGTGCTGCCACCCCGCCCTGACGGAGCCGTCGGCGATCGCGCTGACGCTGCGCGCCGTCGGCGGCCTGACGACGGCCGAGATCGCGAGCGCGTTCCTGGTTCCCGAGACGACGATGGCGCAGCGCATCAGCCGCGCCAAGCAGACGATCCTCTCCTCCGGCGTTCCCTTCGAGCTTCCCGGCGCGGCCGAGCGCGAGCAGCGCGTCGCCGCGGTGCTGCACGTGCTCTACCTGATGTTCAACGAGGGCTACGCCAGCAGCTCGGGTCCGGAGCTCGTGCGCGTCGAGCTGTCCGGCGAGGCGATCCGCTTGACGCGGATCCTGCAGCGCCTGCAGCCGGAGCACGCCGAGGTGGCCGGACTGCTCGCGCTCCTGCTCCTGACCGACGCCCGCCGCCGCGCGCGCACGGGGCCGCACGGCGAGCTGATCCCGCTGCACGAGCAGGAGCGCACGCTGTGGGACCGCGCCGCGATCGCGGAGGGCTCGAGTCTGGTCCACTCGGCGTTCGCACACGGCGCCGTCGGCAGCTACCAGGTGCAGGCCGCGATCGCCGCACTGCACGCCGAAGCACCCAGCGTGGCCGCAACCGACTGGCCGCAGATCCTCGCGCTGTACACCTTCCTGCAGCGCATGTCCGACAACCCGATGGTCGCGCTCAACCGCGCCATCGCCGTGGCGATGGTGCACGGACCGGCGGCCGGTCTCGAGCTCCTGCGCACCCTGGAAGACGACGGCCGCCTGGCCGGCTCCCACCGCCTCGACGCTGTGCGCGCGCACTTCTTCGAGCTCGCGGGCGACCACGAGGCAGCCATCCGCCACTTCCGCTCGGCCGCGCAGCGCACCGCGAGCCTGGCCGAGCGTCATTACTTGACGACCAAGGCCGTGCGACTCGCGGAAGGTTGACATCCCGGGGCCGGCGCGCGGACACGCCGGGCGAACCTGTCGGAATGCCGCCACCGGAGGTAGAACACGATCGGCCCCGCGCGGCTCGCGCCTCTCGCCTTGGACACGACCCCGCTTCCCTTCCGCGCACCGCTGGGCGAGTACGAGCGCCAGGCCGAGCGCCTCCTCGCCGGCCATCGCGCGCGTGACATGTCCGCGCTCGGCCTCGTGCGCCGCCGTCACCCGCGCTTCCTCAGCGAGAAGGTGCCGTGGCTCCCGAAGGACCTCACCGACACCGACGTCGCCGCCGCTCCCTTCGACCTCGACGACGCGCGCCTGACGGTGGCGCGCGCGTACGACTTCGCGGACTGGCCGGCGCTCGTGGAGTGGGTGGAGGAGGTGGCGCGCGACGGTGACGTGGCGCGCTTCGAGTCCGCGGTCGAGGCGGTCGTCGGTGGCGACCTCGCCGATCTCTCGACGCTCCTCGCCGCGGACAAAGCGCTCGTCCGCGCGCGCTCGACGCGCCGAACGCACTTCGATCCGCCCGTGCACCGCGCGACGCTCCTGCACTACGTCGGCGCCAACGGCGTCGAGGGCCACCGCCAGCGCACGCCGCCGAACGCCGTCGCGATCACGCGATCCCTGCTCGAAGCTGGCGCCGAGCCCGACGCCCGCGCGGGCTTCTACGGGTGCGAGTGCGCGACCCTGAGCCTGCTCGTCTCGAGCAGCCATCCCCACGAGGCCGGCCTCCAGGTCGAGCTGACCGAGCTCCTCCTCGATCACGGCGCCGCCCTCGAGGGCCGCGGCGAGACGTGGGGCACACCGCTCTTCACCGCGCTCGTGTTCGGCTTCCCCGCGACGGCCGAGGCCCTCGCCCGCCGTGGCGCACGCGTCGGACTCGCCGCCGCCGCGGGCCTGGGCCGCCTCGAGGAGGCCACGCGACTCCTTTCCGACTCCGACGCGCACGAGCGCCACCTCGCTCTCGCCCTCGCCGCCCAGCTCGGCCACGCGCCGCTCGTACGCCTCCTCCTCGCCGCCGGCGAGGACCCGGACCGCTACAACCCCCGCGGCGCTCACGCCCACGCGACGCCCCTGCACCACGCCGCCCTCGCGGGCCACGCGGCCGTGGTCGAGCTCCTCGTCGCCCGCGGCGCACGGCTCGACCTCCGCGACGAGATCTACGGCGGGACGCCCCTCGGCTGGGCCCGGCATGCGGGGAGGCGCGAGGTCGAAGCGTTCCTGCTCTCGCGCGGGGCACCGTGACCTCCCGATACGCTACCCTGCCCCCTCGAGCGCCCGTAGCTCAGCAGGATAGAGCGGCGGTTTCCTAAACCGCAGGTCGCAAGTTCGACTCTTGCCGGGCGCACCACATATCTCGAGAGCGGCGAGCTGCCGGCTCGCAGCTCCGCCCCGTAGCGCGTGCGGCCGGTCGGGTTGCCGGGGTTGCAGATGACCGGCATGAGGTGCGTCCGCGCATTCAGCCCCGTGCGGTCGAAGTAAGCGGAGTTCGGCGGATGGCCGTCTTGAGCCTCGAGCCTGCTAGCCTCTAGAGCATGTCCGCTCGAGGTTTGGAGCTCAAGGTTCCCCCGGTCGCGCTCGTGCTAGTCACAGCCGCCTTGATGTGGCTTGGCGCGTGGTTGGTTCCGCAGCTGAGCTTCGCGACGCCAGGTCGGTACTTCTTTTCCGCGGGCGTGGCGCTAATCGGAACGTTCGTGAGCGTCCTGGGCGTCGTCTCGTTCAGGCGCGCCAGGACGACCGTGAACCCCATGAAACCCGGGTCCGCATCGTCGCTGGTGGTGGCCGGCATCTACCGTATGACGCGCAATCCGATGTACCTCGGATTCCTGCTGATCCTGCTGGCCTGGGCGACCTGGCTTTCCAACGCGCTCGCCTTCCTCCCCATTCCGTTCTACGTAGCCTACATGAACGCCTTCCAGATCAGGCCCGAGGAGCGGGCGCTCGAGGGGCTCTTCGGCGAACGATTCGCCACCTATAGCGGAAGGGTTCGGCGATGGATCTGATGACGCCTTGGATCGTCGGTGGGGGGCTTGCGGTCGGGGTCTCCATCTTTGCGCGAGCGGTGGGATTGGATCGCGACCGCGCGTTCTATCCCACGGCGCTGATTGTGATCGCGATGCTCTATGACTTGTTCGCGGTCATGGGCGGCTCGACGAAGGCGTTGCTCCTCGAGCTCTCGGTCTCTGCCGTCTTCATCGCGACTGCCGCGCTGGGCTTCCGGCGCAACCTTTGGATCGTGGCGGCGGGCCTCGTGGGCCACGGGGTGATGGACTCCTTTCACGCGCACCTGGTCGACAATCCGGGCGTACCTGCCTGGTGGCCGGCGTTCTGCGCCACCTACGACGTCGTCGCAGGTGCCATCCTAGCCTTCCTCCTGAAGCGCTCCGCGATCCAGCCCAAGCCGGCTTGAACTCACCTCTGTCGTGGGCTGTTGGCCGTGATCACCTGCGTCGCCGTGAAACAAGCGGCGCTGCGCGGACAAACTCATCGGCCGCTGCCTCCTCGAGCATCCATCGGCCCATTGCCTCATAGGAAACGGGTGACCATGAGTTTGAGGCTCCGTTCCAGTTCGCCGAGGCCACCGGACGCTCGTTCTTTCCGCGCGAGTTCAGGCCGCCGCGAACGAGAGTCCAGCGAAGCGAGGAGAACGCTCCGTTACCGAGTGCATCGATCACGGCTTGCTGTTCACGAGCACCGCGGCCAATTGTCACGGGCATCCACATGAAGAAGCGCATGAGGCGGCTTGCAGGCTGACCTGGCGGTGAAGTGAGCAACGTGTTGATCATGACGATGCGGTCGACGCCGGCAGCAAGCATCGACCCCTCAACCGCGGCCATGTTTGCTGAGAGCAACGCGCTGCGCTCATGGGTCGTTGCCGTCACTCCGAGTGCGGCGAGAACGGCATCTACACCGGCGAAAGCCTCCGCAAGAGCGGGGCGATCGCCGAGAGACCCTATAACCACCACGCGCGAACCGCCCGGCACGTTGGCTATGCGTTCCGGCCGAGAACGGACGATTGCCGTGAAACTCGCTCCTGCTGCTCGGCACACGCGGAGTATTCCCTGGCCGAGACCACCCGCGGCGCCGATGACGGCCACATGCCGCGGTACTGGCCGAGATTCGCGCTCTGCAGGCGGTGTCGTCACGGCAAAGAGTGTATCAGCGAGGTGCTCGTGGCCTCGGCTGAGCAGCGCGGGCAGGCGAGTGTTCTCTTCATCGCAAGATCACGCGACATCCGCCCGGTACTCGGCGAGCACCTTGCCCAGGAGCGCGATGTCGGACGCGAACGATTCCGGCAAGAGCGGGCCGAACGAGAAGCGGAAGAACGACGCGTAGGGCGAGCGGTAGGCGGGGTCCTTGTCGTGCGGCCGCGCCATGTCGCAGTCGAAGCCCTTGAGGATCGCGGCGCCGTGCTGGAACAGGCGCCGGTTCAGCTCCTCGGCCTCGAGCCCATCGGGGAGCTCGAGCCAGTGATAGAAGCCGCCGTCGCCGGTGTGGACGCCGAGCCCCAGGCGCCGGAACGCCTCGCCGTAGCGCGCGCGCTGGGAGCCGTAATGCTTGGCGACGGCCTCGCGCGCCTGCGCGACGCGGCGCGGCTCCAGCAGCTCGACGGCATAGAGCTGCGAGGGATGGCTGACGCCGCCCATCCCGAAGCTCGAGTAGTTGGCCATCGTCTCGATGTTCTTCTTGCTCGCGATGATCCAGCCGATGCGGATGCCCGGGCACTGCAGCCCCTTCGTGCACGCGCCCGACAGGAACACGTTGCTGTTGTCGAGATCCTTGACGTAGCGGATGCCGCTCACGCCCTTCGAGGCGTGGAACATCTCGTAGGCCTCGTCGAGCAGGATCCCGTTCCCGGGCTCCTCGGCCATGGCCATCAGCTCCTCCAGCTCCGCCCCGTGGCGCGTGTGGCCGGTCGGGTTGCCGGGGTTGGAGATGACCGGCAGGAGGTGCGTCCGCGCATTCAGCCCCGTGCGGTCGAAGTAGGCGGAGTTCGGCGGATGGAAGCCGTTCTGCTTGGTGAACGGCACGACCCTCCAGCTCGCTTGCGTCTGCGTCAGGATGTCGAGGTAGGCCGGCCACTCGACACTGCCGATGCGCACCTCGACGTGTTTTTTCAGGAAGGCGAGCACCGTGTAGATCCCCGGACGCCTGATCTTCCCCGGAGAAAGTGGACACCCAGAGACGGAGCAGTGATGCTCCTCGCAAGGAAGTGTCCATGGCAAGATCACGACGGAAGCACAGTGCGGAGTTCAAGCGTGAAGCGGTGCGGCTGAGCCAGGAG
>JANOGB010000607.1:0-6660 GCA_031413955.1 Planctomycetota bacterium
GCGCCGGCCGACGGTGCGGCGCGTCGCGTGGTTGTCGACGCACAGCAGCACGACGTCGCCCTCCTGGATCAGGCGCTCGGCCGATTCGTCGGTGACGTACTCGGGGATGGACTCGAGGGCGAGCTGCGAGCGCTCGAGCGCGGGCGCGAGCTCGGCGCAGAGGACCTCGGCCTTGTTGCCGAGCTGGCGGAACAGCATCCGCGAGGCGTTCTTCTCCTCGAAGGCATCGCCGTCGATCAGGACCAGGCGGCCGTCCAGGCCCAGGGAGGCCAGGAACGTGCCGCCGAAGCGCGCGACGATCGTGCCGACGCCGCCGAGGCCTATCACCTTGAAGGTCTGGCCCGCGGGGAAGCTCGGCGTGAGGACGCTCTCGTGAGACATGTGCGTGCTCCGGTGGCTCAGGTTCCCGGGCCGGCCGCGCCGTTCTCGTGCGCGCCGCCGGCCGGCGGGTCGAGGTCCTCGGCGCGGAAACGGCTCGAGCCCTCGGCGATGTCGGAGAGGTCGGCCAGGTCGGTGACGTCGGCGAGGTCGGCATCCGAGGCGGACTCGGCGGCCGCAGCGGTGCTCGGGGGAAGAGCGCGCATGCGCTTGTACTCCCAGGCATCGACCACGCGCAGGCGCCGCAGCCACTTCAGCGGGAACTGCGCCGCGCGCCGCTCGTAGCCCTCGACCACGTCCGTGAGCGCGAGGGTGAAGCGACGCTCGTCGACCACGGCCTCGACGTGAAAACTGGGCGGCTCGCGGTGGATCTCCCCGACCACGATGTGCAGGCCGGGAGCATGGACTTCGTCGTCCTGGTCGGTCGCGGAGGCGAACGCGGCCAGCTGCGCGTGACTGTGCACGTCGCCGAAGAGGATCCAGGCCGGCGGGATCCAGTGCGGCACCTCGTAGTGCAGCCCGACCGGCTGCCCGCGCCCGCGGTAGCCGCGCGTGATCGTCGCCACCTGCGGCGGAGCGATCACGTGCACGGCGCTCGCCGCGGGATCCCAGTAGAGCAGCACGCCGGCCTCGGCGCCGTAGGCCTCGGCCACGGCGGAGAAGAAGCCGACGATGAGCTCGAGCATGGCCTGCGGGATTTTCGGAAAGCGCGGCTCGAAGGCCTCGCGCTGCTCGGCGAGCTCGGAGGGAAAACTCGGCGCGGGCACCGACGAGCGGAAGAACGCGTGGTTGCGCACCAGGAACAGGCCGTTCGCGGCGAGGACGTAGTACGTGCGTGGCTCCGTGCCCGGGCTCGTGACGAGGGGGCCGTGCGCGAGGAACACGGGCGTGAGCAGCTCGTCGCTATTTTCAGGCACGTTTTCAGACACGTTTTCGGGCATGGGCTCAGGCATGGGCTCAAGAGACGAGGATTCGGGATTCATGGGCGGATGGGCGTGGGGGGCGAGGCGTCGGGTGAGCCCGCGCTCGGCGCGGGTGCGTCGATGCGCGCACCGTGGCGCGCGATGAGTCGCTGCAACGTCCGGTTCCAGGACGGCGTGCGCGGCACGATCCCGAGCTGCTCGGCCACGGCCTCCATGGAGCGCGAGAGCGTGCGCGCGATCGGGATCCAGGGGATCTGGAGCACGAAGCTCGGGTCCTTCGCGCTGGCCTCCTCCCAGGCCTCGACCGTCGCGAGGCGCAGGTCGGCGGGCTTCGAGTGCGGGTCGTGGAAGGCCGAGATCCGTCCGGTGCGCTCGAAGTCCTCGTTGAAGCCTGACTCGAAGAAGTGACCGAGCACCGCGGCGAGCCCGCGGTGCAGGCGCTCGGAGGGCTCGCCGTCTCCGGGCGTGGAGGTGTGGCCGAAGCCGCTCATGCACACGACCGCGCCCCCGGAGTGGTGCGGTTCGCTCCGGCCCACGACGTTGAGCAGCGGCGCGGGGCAGAGCGGCGCGGTCAGCGAGCGCAGCGACTCGTTCGCGAAGTAGGCCTCCGTCCAGCCGTCGAAGATCATGGTGCCGCGCGCGTCGATGCGCACGCCCGTGACGATCACGACGTACGGCAGCGCGAGCTGGACCTCGCGGTACGAAAACCTGCGCTCGTTCTCCGTGCGCACGCCCCAGCGCAGGCGCCGGACCCCGGGCGGGGCCTCGTACGCCAGCGTGAACCCGCCTTGGCCCGTGCGGACGGCGCGAATACCGAGCGGCCAGACCATGTCCGGCAGCGGCGGGGAAGGCCCGACCCTCTCGAACACCTTCTCGAGAGCGAGCGCTTGCCGCTGGCCCTCGGGCGTGACGTGAACGATCCGCTCCTCGTCGATGTACAGCGACGGGAGCGCGCGCTCGACTGCGCGCACGCGCTCGGCCGGAGCCACGGGCGCATCGGGATCGGGTGGCGCCGCGGGCTGCGCGCGTTCCTCCGCAGGGAACGGGAGCTCGGGCCCGCCCGCGGTACGCATGCTCCGGCGGATGCGCTCGAAGACGTCGAGCGCGAGCGCATCGTCCGCCGTCCGTCGGGCTCCAGCGCGGCCCGTCACGGCCGGCCTCCGGCGCAGCCCTTCTCGCCGCTCAGGCGCACGAACGAGAGGTGCTCGCCCTGGCGCACGACCACGTCGTCGCTTACGGCCTGGCCGTGGACGTAGGGGATGGCCCGGGGGTCCAGGCCGTAGCGGCTGGCGATGCGGCGGCGCACCTCGCCGACCGTCTGTCCGGCCAGCGGCAGCCACTCGTTGTCGATGCCGCCGGACACACGGATCGTGCCCGGCATGGGTGCGGTGGGAGCGAACGGGTCGCCGAGCACGCTCGACTTGGGGGCCAGGGCGGTGCGGGCGGCGAGCGGACGAAGGTGTTCCATGGGACTCCGTGGGTTCGTGGGTGAAGCGGTCGTGGTGGAGGAAAGAAGTGCAGAGCCGCGCGTCAGCGCGGCGAGACGGGGGTCGCGGGCATCTCGAGCTCGGCGGCGAGCAGCGCCGGCTGGCGGATCGGGTTCACGGCGCGGACCTGCACGTCGCGCCCGAGCTCGACGTGGATCGCGACGTTCGTGGGGTCGAGGTGCTCGACCAGCGCGCGCACCTGGTCGTGCAGCGCGCGCGCGAGCGCGGCGCGGTCCAGGCCCGGATCGGGATCGCCGGTGCGCCCGGCGCGGCAAGCCGCGTGGGAGGCGAGCTCGACCGCGCGCTGCACGAGCGCAGCGGTCATGAAGTCGCGGCGGTGCTTCACGAGCGGCGCCGGCTGGCCAAGCAGGTGGACCTCGACTTGACCCGGATCGTCGGCACCGGCGAAGACCCACGCCGCGAGCTCGGCGACCAGCCGCGCGCGCGCCGCGTCCTCTGTGCCGAGCTGGGCGCGCAGACGGCGCTTGCGCAGCTGCTTCTCGAGCACCGCCGCGAACGAGCGCCGCTCGAGCGCGCGCAGGCGCACGACCTCCCCGCCGGCGCGGCGGAACATGGCCGAGTCCACCAGCTGCGGTACGTTGGTGGTGAACAAAAAAATTACCAGGCGCCCACGCCACTCCGCGGCGCTGGTCTCGAAGCGCTCCAGCAGGGTCGTCTGGATGCGGTCGTGGATCGCGTCGTGTCCGCGCGCGCGCGCCAGACCCTCGATCTCCTCGCCGATCACGAGCACGGGCAGCGCGTGCTCGCGCCCGTCCGGACCGATGAACTTCTCATCCGCAAGCTGGCGCGCTTCGTCGAACAGCCGATCGAGGTTCTTCTCGGATTCTCCGAGCCACATCGAAAGCACGCGCGACGACTTCATGCGCAGGACGCGCGGCGGCAGCGCCTCGAGCGGAACGCCGATGACGCGGCACATCACCAGGTAGAGGAGCCGCCACAGGGCCTCGATCGAGAACGACTTGCCCGTCCCGGGCGAGCCGGTCAGGAGCAGCGCGCGCGAGCGTCCCAGACCGAAGGAGCGCGCCAGCTCCGGCTCGGTCATCTCGATCTCCACGTGCTCCGCGATCTGGCGGATGAACGGATGCGGGCAGCCGAGGTCCTGCTCGAGGTCGACGGCGGGCGGCGCGCGCCGCTCGAGAAACTTCGAAGCGGACGGCCCCTGGTCGCTCTTCACGACCGAGAACGCGAGCTTGCGCACGGGGCAGCCCACCACCTCGCTGCCCGCGGCGACCTCGCCGCGGTCGAAGGCCTCGGCCAGCGTCTCCGACATGCGCCAGGCGCCGCGGCTCGACTCGTTGAGCGTGACGGCGACGCGCTGTGCGTCGATGCGCTTCTCGATGCGCACGATCTCGCCCACTTCTTCTCCGCACGGCACGCGCGCGAGCACGGCGCGGCCCTGCGGCTCGACATACACCGTGTCGCCGCGGCGCAGCGCGCGGGCCAGCTCCTCGTCGGGCACGAAGACCTGGGCTTCGGTGTTGTCGCTGAACAGGACGTGCGCGCGGCGCGCGGGCTGGTCGCCGGGCCCCATGTAGATCGCCGCGCGCAGCGGACCGCTGTTCAGTTGCTCGAGCGTCTCCTGGAGCTCGTGCAGCTTTTCGGTGTAGCGTGCCTCATCGCGCGCCGCGGCGGCGCGCTCCAGCAGCTTGTCGAGCGTGGCGCGCGAACGCTCGTTGTCGCTCTTGAGCAGCGTCTTCAGCGCGTCGCGCCGCAGCGGGAGCGGGAAATCGGCGTCGCACAGGATCGCGGCCGGCGGGTGTGAGAGCGTGAGGTCGTCGGGCATGGTGAGGTCCTCAGAGAGCGGTGGTGTCGGGTTCGGGAGCGTCCGTGTCGGCGCCGGAGAACGAGTCGACGAGGTGGTAGCCGCGCCGCTCCAGCGCGCCGGCACGCTGGCCGTAGAGCTCGGTCCTGCGCTCGCCGCGAGCGTCGAGGCCGTGCATCAGCGAAAGTTGCCAGGGAGTCTCGTGGAAGACGGCGCGGCACCAGCGCACGTCGTCGGCCGAGGGTTGGGCGCTGCTGCGCGTGCAGACCGCGCGCCGCGCGCAGTCCGCGCAGGCCGGAATGCCCCCGTCGGGCAGGAACGGATGCACGTGGAACTGCCCGAGCAAGAGCTGGCCGGCCGTGTCGACCTGCGCGCGGCGCCGCTCGAGCACGGCCGCGAAGCGCCGCCAGGTCTCGCTCGAGAACTCCAGCGAGAACTCCTGCGCCACCGTGTGTTGCGCCTCGAGCGCCTCTTCGACCAGCACGTAGGCCTCGCCGCTCGCCGGGCAGGCCACGCGCCGCCCGAGCAGGACGCCGCCGGTCTCGACCCCCGGTCGCTGCGCGAGACCGCGCTCCGCGATCACGCGCGCGCGCTCGAGGGCTGCGCGGGCGAACACGACCACGTGGTCGTCGGCGAGCGCGTGCTCGGCGTCGACGGCCTGCGCAGCGGCGAGGAGCGGCGCGAGCTCGCGGCGCTCGAGCGCGGGCAGCGTGCTCCGGGAGGGCGCCGCGGCGCGCACGGCGCCAGGGACGACGGCCGGGCCGCCGCCGGATTCCCCGGGTACGGTCCGCAGGACGTAGGCGTACGCGTCGCCGACCCGCAGCACCCCGGCCGCCAGCAGACGCGCGGCCGCGCGCCGGGCCACGGGCACGAAGCTCTCGCGCGCGAAGGTGATCTCGGCCGCCGCACTCGCGGACAGCCCGACCCGGAAGGCGACCGCGTCGCACGAGCGCGCGTCCGGCCCGGCCCGGGCCGGGAGCGGCCCGCGCACGCCGTCCTCCAGCAGGAGGTCCGGCCGGCCACGACGCGTCGCACCCCTCCAGTGCGCCTCGGCCCGGAGATCGGCGAGGTCGCTGGCGAGCACGCGCTCGAGGGCGAGCACCTCGGATCCGTCCCTGCGACGGATCTCGAGCGCGAAGGCGAATTCACGCTCCTCCTCGGTGCGGGCGTCGGGCCGGCCGGATTCCATCGGAGCGAAGGGGGCTAGCGCTCGCGCGCGCCCCCGAGGTGCGACTTCGGCGTCAGCGTCACGCGCGCGCCCGGACGGATCTGCTCGCCGATCGGGCGGTCGCCGTCGAGGAAGCTGGCGGTGTCGTCCTCGCGCAAGGCCCAGGGTGTGTCCTGGGGCATCGCCATCAGCTCGGCCACGGCGCGCGCAACCGCCTCGGCCGGCAGCTGGGCCTCGACGTCGACCGGCAGGGTCTTGGTCGCGGTCACGTTGCGCGCGAGGAACTGGAAGGACTTCGGACGTTCATCAAGCGGGATCGTCGAGCGAACCATCGGGGTTCTCCTGGGAAGAGGCGGGACGAGCCCGCCGGGTTGTGGCGGGACGAGCCCGCCGCGGGGACCGATCCGGAGCGGACGCGCCGGCCGCGAGGGCAGGCGAGTCCAGGGCCGGATCGAGGACGAGATCGAGTGGCTCGAGCAGCCAGGCGCCGACCTGACGCAGCGCGTCCAGCGCGGCGGCCGCCAGCGGCTCGGCGAGCTCGGGCGGTGCGCCGCGGAGATCGACACGCGCCGAGGGCAGGCCGTCGGCCGCGAGGCAGCGCACGAGCCGCCAGTGCGCGCGCGCGTCGGCGAGCAGGACGCGCATCCAGGCCGCGCGCTCCGGCGCGAGACTTGTGAGTGGGCGCGTCGTCAGCGGGAGCTCGAAGCCCGCGCCGGCGGGCAACGCCCGCACCTGAGCCACGACCGCCCCGGAGCTCACGACCCTTGCCGGTTCATCTGGGAGCGCCGGGCTCCAGCCCGGCTCTGCTCTGCTGCTTCTCCCTTCTTCTTCTTCTTCTCTCCGCCTCCCCCCCGATCCAGGCGCGGGCATGGGAGAGGAAGAGAGAGAAGAAGAAGAAGAACCGGAGCCGGGCTGGAGCCC
>JANOGB010000608.1:0-2808 GCA_031413955.1 Planctomycetota bacterium
CCGGCGACGGAGCCGATGTTGACGACGTGGCCGGTCCCCCGCCTCACCATGTGCGGCACGACCGCTCGCGTGACGTGGAGGAGCCCGCGCACGTTCGTGTCGAGCATCTCGTCCCAGTCCTCGACGTTGCCGTCCTGTAGCGGGCCGAGGCCGCGTCCGAGGCCGGCGTTGGCGACCACGATGTCGAAGGTGCGGTCGGCGAGGGCGGCCTGCATCCGCTTCGCATCGCGCACGTCGAGCGTGAGCGCTTCACACGAGCCGAGCTCTTCGGACAGCTCCTTCAGGCGTTCCACCCGGCGAGCGGCCAGCACGAGCTTGGCGCCGGCCTTCGACAGCGCGCGCGCCGTCGCGAGGCCGATGCCCGCGGAGGCGCCGGTGACCAGGGCGAGCCTGTCGTGGAGTGGCTGCATTTTGCGAGGCTACGCTCGCCGGAGCGGGGCTGACAAGCCCCGGCACCGACAAGCCCCGGCCCGCTGCATCGGCTATCTTCTTGGCCCATGGCTTTCCTGCTCCGGCCGGCTTTCCTGCTCGCCACTAGCCTGCTCACGCTGGGCCTGACTTCCTGCGAGGTCGCGCACGGGCTCTGGTTGCGCAACGGGACGATCTACGTCGATGCGGAGAAGCCGCCGGTCACGGCGCTGCTCATCGTCTCAGGTCGCGTGCACGCCGCGGGCAGCGAGGCGGAAGTACGCGAGGTGGTCGCGACCTGGGACGAAAGGGTCAAGAACTCGGGCCTGAGCGTGGACGAGCTCGACCTCGACGGAGCGGTGGTCGTGCCGGGGCTGATCGACGCACACGGACACCTCGAGGGGCTGGGGGAAGCGCTCGAGAGCGTGGACCTGCTCGGCTGCACGAGTCTCGACGAGCTGGTCGAGCGCGTGGCCGCGCGCGCCGCAACCCAACCGGCCGGCTCCTGGATCCTCGGGCGCGGCTGGGACCAGACCCTCTTTCCTGGGCAGGAGTTTCCCGTGCACGGCGCTCTCAGCGCGCGCGTGCCCGAGCACCCTGTCTTTCTCGAGCGCGTCGACGGCCACGCGGCCTTCGTCAATGCGCGCGCGCTCGAGCTCACGGGGTTCGCGAACGCAGAGCTCCCGGACGTCGAGGGTGGACGCATCGTCGTCGACGCGCGCGGAGTGCCCACCGGGGTGCTCGTGGACGCGGCCGCGACGCTCGTGGCAGCACGCATCCCTAAGCCGGACCGCGCGACGATCACGCGCCGCATCCTGGCAGCCCAGGAGGCGCTCCTCGCGTTCGGACTCGTCGGCATGCACGACATGGGCACCACGCCCCAGGGGCTGGCCGTGCTGCGCGGCCTCGAACAAGACGGCCGGCTCGAGCTGCGCGTGGCGAGTTACGTGTGGGCCAACGAGGGCGTACCTTCGTACCTGCGTTCCGAGCGCGAGCACGTCGGGCCGGCCGCGCGAGCCTCGCAGTCGCGGCTGGACCAGAAGGTGCGCCTCATCGGTGCCAAGCTGATGGTCGACGGTGCGCTCGGCTCGCGCGGCGCGGCGCTGTTCGAGCCCTACAGCGACGCGCCCGGCGAGGTCGGCTTGCTGCAGATGAGCCCGGAGCTCTACGCGGCGCGCTTGCGCGAGGCCGTCGCCGCCGATCTGCAACCCGCCACGCACGCCATCGGCGACCGCGGCAACCGCATGGTGCTCGACGCCTACGAGCGCGAGTTCGGCGCGGACCCGGAGAGGCTGGCCTGGTTCCGCCCGCGCATCGAGCACGCCCAGGTGGTCGCCCCGGAGGACTGGGCGCGCTTCGACCGGCTCGGCGTGATCCCGTCGATGCAGCCGACGCACGCCACCAGCGACATGCGCTGGGCCGAGGCGCGCGTGGGCAGCGAACGCATCCCGGGCGCCTACGCCTGGCGCCGCCTGCCCTCCGCGCGCGCGCCGCTCGCCTGCGGCAGCGACTTTCCGGTCGAGAGCCCGAACCCGTTGCTCGGTCTGTACGCCGCACGCACGCGCGCGGACGCGAGCGGCAAACCCTCCGGCGGCTGGCTGGCGGATCAGTGCCTGGATGGAGCGAGCGCACTGGCCGGCTTCACCTCTGGCGCTGCCTTCGCCGCGCACGAGGAGACGCTGCGCGGAAAACTGCTGCCGGGTTTTGCCGCCGACCTCACCGTGCTCTCCGTCGATCCCGTCCGCTGCACGCCGCAGGAGCTGCTGAGCGCGCGCGTGCTGGCCACGATGGTCGACGGCGAACTCGTGTACTCGGTCCTCCCCGCGAACTGAAATCCATGGTCACGATCCACACCGTCTACCAGGGCGACCTGCGCGCGCAGTCGACCCATGGGCCCTCGAAGACGCAGCTCATCACCGACGCGCCGCTCGACAACCAGGGCAAGGGCGCGTCCTTCTCGCCCACGGACCTCGTCGCCACCGCGCTCGGGACCTGCATGCTGACGACCATGGGTATCGTCGCGAAGCGCTACGGCTGGAAGCTCGACGGCGCCACGGCAGAAGTCGAGAAGCACATGGTGGCCGATCCCGAGCGGCGCATCGGCAAGCTCACGGTCGCGATCCGCGTGCCCGGCCCCTTCGGCGAGAAAGAGCGCACGATTCTCGAGCGCACCGCGCTCACCTGTCCCGTGCACAAGAGCCTGCACCCGAAGGTCGAGATCCCGGTGACGTTCCATTGGGACGAGTCGCGCTGAGGAGCCTGCGCGCTCGTCCGGGGCTCGTCGCGGCGCTGCTCGCCGCGGGCTGGGTGGCCTGCTTCCTGTGGTCGCTCGCGAGCGGGTTGATTCAAAAACTATTTATTATGGAAGTCAATTTCTCCACAAGAGCACCGACAAAGGTG
>JANOGB010000609.1:0-4155 GCA_031413955.1 Planctomycetota bacterium
AACCCGTCCGAGCATCCCGCGTAACAGCGTGGTCTTGCCACAACCGTTCGGACCGATGTGGCCGAGGACGCTGCCGGGGTCGATCTCGAGATCGACCCCGGACACGACCGCCCGCCCCTCGTACCCGAAGGCGGCCGCCCGGAGCTGGACGAGATGCGCCAAGGACGAGCGCTCAGTTCCCCGCGGCCCCGAAGGCGGAGGTCAGACGTTCGTGGATCACGTCCATCATCCCGATCCAGGTCTCGGAACCGCGCACCGAGCCGCACTGGTTCGGCAGCTCGACGACCTTCGCACCGGTCGCCTCGGCGATGCGCGCGACGTCGTTGTTGTTGGACCAGATCGCGGTGAGGATCGTCTTGCAACCCCTGGCCTTCATGTCCGCGATCAGCCGCGCGACGTGGTTCGGGGTCCCGGGTATGCCGGGCTTGGACTCGATCGAACCCACGATCTCGAGCCCGTAGGCCGCCGCCAGGTAGTTGTACTCGAGGTGGTAGACGACGATCTTCCGCCCCTTCCAGGCCTGGGCCCCGGCACTCCAGCGCACCTCGGCCTCGTCGAGGCGTGCGGCCAGCGCATCGTAGCGCTCCTGGTACGCGTCCTTCGAGCCTGGATCGACGCGCAGGAGCCCCGCCAGGATGCGCTCGGCCATGTGCTTGCCGGCCCGCGGATCGAGGTTCAGGTGCGGGTTGCCCTGGGGATGGATGTCGCCGGCCCTGCGCGAGACGTCGGCCGGCACGTCGAGCGCGGTCCAGCCCTCCGAGACGTTCACGAAGCCCGAGGCGCCCGGCCGGATGCGATCGTTGCGCGCGTTCTCGAGCAAGCTCGGGACGAAGCTGACCTCGAGCGAGAGCCCGACCTCCACGAAGAGGTCGGCGCGGCTCATGGCCACCAGGTGCGAGGGCCGCGCGCTCACGGCGTGCAGGTTCTCCTTGCCACGCGCGATGGAGAGCACATCCACCCGGTCGCCGCCGATCGTGCGCACGAGATCGGCCAGGTCGGGAATGGTCGCGACCACCTTGAGGGGCTCGCCGGCCGTCGCCGCGCGCGTGAGCGGCGCGGCGGCGACGGAGAAGAAGGCGACGGTGAACGCGAGAACGAGGCGTCGATCGAGGCGTTTCATGATGGGTTCCCTTCCTTGCCTACCAGTTGATGCCATGGCCGTGGGCGCCGACGATGCCCGTGTACTGGACGGCGAGACGGAATGCGTCCTCGCTCGTGTCGTCCTCGATCGAGGCCACCACGAAGCGCAGGCGGTGGAACTCGGAGAACCAGTGCGTGAAGTAGACCTCCAGCTCGGCGACGTCCGATCCGGAGGCGTCGGGAATCTCGGCGCCGGAGTACTGCACGCCCGCGCTGTTGAAGCGGCTCCAGGCGTAGTCCGCGAAGCCGTAGTAGCCGATCACCGAGTCGTCGAGCACCGTGAGGACCTCGTCACCGGTTCCCGGCGTCGTGTCCGGATCGAGGACCTCGAAGCCCGTGTCGCCGCTCGACAGGAGGCCCTCGGCGCCCAACGTGAAGCGCCGCAGTCCGGTCTCGTCCACCCAGCCATAGGTCAGGTCGACTCCGTACACCGTGTTGTCGAGTCCGCTCGTCGCGAGCCCGTTGACCTCGTCGACCGCGCTGTACTCGGGTATGGCGCGCGCCGAGGCCCCGACCTGCAGCATGCCGTTCACGCCCACGTCGCCGAAGCCCGTGACGCGCGCGGTGAAGTTCAGGTCGCCGAAGTCCTTGCGCTCGTCGACCTCCTGCGCGACGCCGCCGGTGGGGAACTCTGCTTCCTCGGGCAGCAGGCTCGCGAACGCCCCCAGTGACCAGCGCACGGCCGCCTCGTCGCCCACCGGCAGCCAGTGATCCCACTGGACGCCATCGCCCTTGACCTCCTCGCCCAGGTAGGCGCGCAGGGCGATCGGACGCTCCAGCGTGCGCAGCTCGTGCACGTGAATCTGCATCTGCTTGCCGAAGTCGATGAAGAAGCGTCCGGCGCGGATGGTGCTCTTGCCCAGGCCCACGTAGTGGATCGCAGCCTCCTCGATGGCGAGCCCCTCGTCCTCCGAGGCGCCCACGAAGTAGGCCCAGGCGTTGGGATCCACCCAGGCCTGCGCCGCCGCCTCGAGCACGCGCAGGTCGGCATCGAAGCCGCTGTCGTCCGAGGTCTGGTCGAAATCGACGTAGTCCGCGGCAGCATCGACGATGAAGGAGAAGGCCGGGTTGAACACCGAGGCGAAGCGATCGGCCTGTCCCGAATCCTGGGACGGGTTCATGGGACTCACGGGCGTGCCGGGGGTCTGGAAGGCCGGGCCCTGGGACCAGAGCGGAGCGGCGCACGCGAGCAGGAAGCAGCACGAGAAGAAGGCACGGAACGGTCGCATGATGGAACGGATCCTGGAAGCAGTCTGGGAGCGGTCGAGCAGCACGACGGCCGACTCGCGGTCGGCACGGAGCGAGGTCCTGCGCGGGGACGATCGCGGATCCAAGCGCCGGAGCGGAACCCTGGGCGATCCGGTCTTCGCGAGACCGGCGGTGCGCTAGACCGGTGGCGACTGCTTGGGCGCCAGGAAGAGGACCTGAATCGGGGCGTGGCGCTCGCGCAGCACGAGCGACGCCTCGACCCTTGCCGCGGAATGCAACGTCCGGGCGAGCACGACTTCGGACACGGGCGTCGAGGGCTGCCCGAGCTGCACGAACGGACAAACGTCGTGCGTCCCGTGGTCGCCCTCCTGCTTCGACCATTGCGGCCCGGAGTCGCAGGGCGGCTCGGAGCCCTCGGGAACCGCGGCGACGTCGAGTGTCTCCCCGTGCTCCGAGCAAACCTCGTGGAACGTGGTCAGGTCGTGCCACGAGGCGACCGGGAGCACGAGCAGGGCCAGGATGGCCAGGGCCCAGCCCAGATCGAGCCGGCGAACCGCTCGAGTGGCTCGCCGCGACACGATCCGGTCACGATCGGGAGGGAACACGACAGGGTTGATTGCACTCCTGCACGCCTGTCCTGTCAAACCGAGCCCGCCCCTCGCACCGCACCGGCACTCTTGTCGCGACTCCTCCACCCTTCGCCGCAGAGAACCCTGGGAGAACCCTGGGTCCGGAGTGGAAACGAGAACAGGGCCGGCGGAGCTCGCTCCACCGGCCCTGTTCGATGTCGACCTGGTTCTCTAGTTCATCGTCTTGCCCGTGACCGGGCAGACCTGGGCCTCGCCCTCGCCTTCGCACTTCTTCTGGCACTCGGCCATCTCCTCGGGCGTGCAGTCCGAGGAACAATCGCCCGCCTTCATGGCGGCGCAGTCCGTGCAGTCCTTGCCCGTGCAGGAAGTGTCGTGCATGTTCGCGCCCGAGGCGTGGCAGGCGACGCCGAGGAAGGCGAGGCCGAGGGCTAGCAGCAGCTTCTTCATCGATCTAGGCTCCGTTCGAATCGGGTGGGCCGCTCGCGGCGGCTGAGTCTGGATGGGTTCCGGTGAGGAAACGATTCGCTCTCCGGCCGGCGCGTCAGCACGCTCCGGTTGAATTGGAATCGGTCAGACTACGGGCAAGCACCAGGCAGACGCAGTTCGTAGGCGAGAAAAGTTCAAACCCTCCCCATTGGAAGACCCTTCCGACGAGATCGAGTCCGTCGACCTGCACGGTCTGACGGTCGAGCAGGCCCTGCGCCGGCTGACCCAGGCGCTCCATACGGCCCGCGTCCGGGGCTGGAAGCACCTCCTCGTCGTCACCGGGGCCGGCTGGGGCAATCCGGACCACAAGCCTGTCCTGCGACCGCGGGTCGAGGCCTGGTTGCGGGGGCCGGAGGGCAGGGCCGCAGGCGTGAAGGACGTCCGGCGAGTGCACAAGGATGGCGCGCTGGACGTGCTCCTGTACTGAAGGCTCGAGCGGTTGAAGCCGCCCCGGCGTGGCACCACACCCGATCTCATCGTATCATCAACATATCATGATCGGACTCAACGGCACCTCGCGCCTGCTACGCGCCTTGGCGGACGAAACCCGCATGCGGATCCTGCACCTCCTGGCGCAGGAAGAGCTCTCCGGCACGGACCTCATGGAGATCCTCAACATGGGGCAGAGCCGCATCTCGACGCACCTCGCGCTGCTGAAGGAGGTCGGCCTGGTGCTGGACCGGAAGGCCGGGCGGCGCACCTTCTTCTCGATCGCGCCGGGACCCGCGGC
>JANOGB010000610.1:0-1889 GCA_031413955.1 Planctomycetota bacterium
ACGGTCCCTGTGACGCTGTCGATTCCGAATTCCTCGAGCGGCAGGAGCGACGCGCCGTTCAGCGCCACGAGCGTGCCGCCTTCCAGGACGAAACCCTTGAGCGCGCGCACGCCTGCGTCTCCGAGGCCGCCCGTGAACTCGTCGGGTAGCGTCCCCGGGGCCTGGCCCTCCACGATCTCCTTGGGCGTCTGGTCGGGAAGCACGATGGCGTCGAAGCGCGTGCGGAGCCCACCGGCTCGAACGTCCTTGTCGCGCAGCGTTTTGTACTCCACACCCAAGTCGCGCTCGAAGACATAGCGCGTCCAGCCCTCGTCGATCGCGGCGAGCGCAGATTGATAGAGGCCGATCCGCGGCTTCGCGAGAACCAGAGCCTTGGGCCTGGCGCTGACTGCCTGCGCCACGACACCGAGCTCGCGGGCCATCGGCTCGAGCTGTGCTCGCGCGGAGGCGGGCACGAGCAATGTCCCTGCAGCGAAGTCGCGTCCACGATCGCGGAAGCCGACCGTGGCCCAGCGCACGGCGATTCCGGCGCGCAACAAGCGGCCCAGGGCGATCAGGTCCGCGGTGCGGTGGCCGAGTGCCAAGCTCGGCCCACGACGATCGATGCTTCCTTGCGCCACGCGCGGCGCCGCGACCGCCTCGAGCGGTACTTCGAACGGCTTCGCGATCGCGACCGCCTCGGCGCCAAGCAGCAGCGGCAGCGTGTGCGCGGTGACGTCGTAGGGTTCTTGCGGCGGCGCCGAGGGATGGGGCCGGATCTCCGGATACTGCTGGCTCTCGAGCACGGACTTCGCAAAGGCGCTGGCGGGTTGTGCCATCAAGACGACGTGGCTGCCGGCCGCGAAGCTGCGGCCCTCCGCGTCGAAGCCCGCACTCGCGCGCTTCAATTCGACGGCGCCGGTGTGCAGCACCTCGAGCAGCTTCGCGGTCGCGAGTGGATCGCGTGACGCTGCCGGGATCACGAAGGCGAACGGCTCGCTGCGCGTGGCGGCGCGAGAGTTCACGGCCAGGAAGTTGCGCAGCCAGAAGACACGGTTCCTGGCGGCATGTTCGAGCAGGGCGCGCGTGGCCGAGAGCTGGTAGTCCATGATGTCGCGCAGCCGCCAACGGCCACCCCGCCACGGCACCGGGAAGTTCCACGACTGGAGCTTCGGGTCGTACCCGATCCCCGGCCGCAGCTCGTCGAAACTGATCTCGAGCGGCGTCGCGTAACGGGCCGAGGCCACCTCCGACAGCACGCGCAGGCCGCCGTGCGTGTGTGGATAGGCGCGGCTGGGCGACCAGCCGTCGTAGATCGCTCGGAACACCACGCCGCTCTTGCCCTCGGCGATGAGGCTCGCGGCCATGTGGGTACCGATGGCCGTGAGCGCCGAACGCAGGCTCGGGTCCACGTTGAGCTCGATCGGGTCCAGGTACGGCGGCACGAAGATCCGCGCGGCCTTCCCGCCCATCTGATGCAGGTCGTGGACGAGCTGCGGCCGCCAGCGATCGTAGAGCTGCGTGAGCGTGAGCCGCGTCTCCGCTTGCGTGAACATGTACCAGTCGCGGTTGTTGTCGTGGCCGGTGTAGTGCTGGTAGAGGAAAGGCTGCTCGGCGCCCTCGTACGGCGTGCCGAGCGTCTTGCGATACCACTCGGTGACCTTCTGCATGCCATCGGGGTTGTGGGACGGGAGCATCAGGATCACGGTGTTGTCGAGGATCTCGAGCGTCCCCGCGTCTTCCGCCGTTGCGAGCGCGTAGGCCGTCTCCAGCGCCGTCTGGCTCGCGGCGACCTCGTTCGAGTGGATGCCGTGGTTGAGCGCCACGATCGTCTTGCCTTTCGCGATCAGGCGCTCGGCCTCGTCGTCCTCGAGGCCGCGGGGATCCCACAGCCGCAGGTTCGTCTGCCG
>JANOGB010000611.1:0-2666 GCA_031413955.1 Planctomycetota bacterium
TCGGTGCTTGGCCGCTGCTGGGCGGGATGGTCGGTCTGTCGCTGCTGCTGGCGGTGTCGTACCGTGAAGCCTCCAGGGCGTCGCTCGCGGCGAATCCTGTCTGCCTGGCCCCCTATTGGCCCCCTGCAAAAAAGAAGGCCCGAAAACTCTCGGGCCGATTGGCAGCTAAGTATCTGATTCTAAGTTGGTAGCGCTACGGGGATTCGAACCCCGGTTTGATGGCTGAGAACCAACCGTCCTAACCCCTAGACGATAGCGCCGTCCGAAATCTTACTGAAGGCTGGCTTTTCCTTCAAGCCCGCAGCCCTCGGGCCCGTGACCGGGCTCACTTACCCGAGGCCGCTCCGGGGCCACCATGAAGTACAGTGCGAGAGGAGGCCCCGTCGATGAGAAACGCCCTGGTCGCGATGCTCGTATGCCTCACCGCTGGCGCCGCACTTGGCGCCGAGGTCCGTGACCAAGCCCGTACCCGTGATCTCCAACGACTCCAGGACGACGCCGCGAACCTCGACGCCGCGCTCGAGGCCTTGGAGCCGGGAGACAAGCGGACCGAAGAGTTCCGCACGCGCGGCGAGGAGATTCGCGAGGAAGTGATCTACCTCAAGGTGAAGATGCGCAAGCACGACCGCTCCGGGGGCGAGAGTGTGGCCTGGACCGAGGTCCAGGACCTGCAGCGCGCGATCCGCGACCTGCGCGAGGACGTCGAGGCTTCGTTTGGGCCCTCGGAACGCACCCTGCGGCTCACGGAGGGCACCGAGATCCTCGTGCGCCTGGAAACGGCACTTTCGTCGAAGACCGCCCGGATTGAGGACCGCTTCGAGGCTTCGGTGATCGATCCGGTCCGCCACGGCGGGGACGTGGCGATCCCGGCTGGGGCGCGCGTCCGCGGCGTCGTGAAGAGCGCCCAGCCGGCGCATCGGCCCTCGAAGGAAGGCCGGCTCGATCTCCAGTTCGACGCGCTCTACTTGGATCGCACGCGCTTCGACATCCGCGGCACCGTCACGTCAGTGGGCGAAAAGCAGAGCAGCGGAGAGACGGCCAAGAAGGCTGGCATCGGCGCGGTCCTGGGCGGCGTGCTGGGGGGCCTGCTCGGCGGCAAGGATGCGGCAATCGTGGGTGTCGTGCTCGGCGGCGGCGGGGCCGTGGCGGGGACGAAGGGCGACGACGTCGAGCTGCCTGCCGGCGCCGTGCTCAGCGTGCGCCTGGACAAGCCGCTCGAGATCCCGAGGGACTAGCGGCGCGGCTCAGGCCTTGGCGCGGAGCTTGGCCCAAGTGTCGCGGAGCGTGAGAGTGCGGTTGAACACGGGATGCTGGGGCTGCGAGTCGCGATCGACGCAGAAGTAGCCCAGCCGTTCGAACTGCACGCGCGCGCCGGCGGACAGCGCCGCCAGCGATGGTTCCAGCCGGCACTCCGAGAGGATCTCCTCGGACTTCGGGTTCAGGTCTTCGAGAAAATCGCGCTCGGCGCCGGGGTCGGGACGCGCGAACAGGTGATCGTAGATCCGCACCTCGCCTGGCACGGCGTGGGCGGCGGAGACCCAGTGGAGGGTCGCCTTGGGTGAGCGGCCGTCGGTTGAAGCGCCCCCCCGCGTCGCGGGATCGTACGTGCAGCGCAGCTCGGTCAGCGTGCCCGCCGCGTCTTTCAAGACCTCCTGGCAGGTGATGAAGTACGCCGAGCGCAGGCGTACCTCGCGGCCGGGCGCCAGGCGGAAGAACTTCTTCGGCGGGTCTTCCATGAAATCGTCGCGCTCGATGTAGAGCTCGCGCGAGAACTGCACCCTGCGGGTGCCCGCGGTCGGAGCCTCCGGGTTGTTCACGACGTCGAACTCCTCGACCTGGCCCTCCGGATAGTTGGTGAGCACGACCTTGACCGGGCGCAACACCGCCATGCGCCGCTCGGCGCTCTTGTTCAGCGCCTGGCGCACGCTGTATTCGAGAGCGGCATAGTCCACCGTGCTCTCGCGCCGCGCCACGCCGATCATGTCGGCGAACTGGCGCATCGCCTCGGCCGGGAAACCACGGCGACGCATGCCCGAGATCGTCGGCATGCGCGGGTCGTCCCACCCCCGCACCCGCTTCTCGTTCACGAGTCGCAACAGGAAGCGCTTCGAGAGCAGGGTGAAGGTGAGGTTGAGGCGCGCGAACTCGTACTGCCGAGGCCGCGCGGGCACGGGCAGGTTCTCCATGAACCATTCGTAGAGCGGCCGGTGGTCCTCGAACTCGAGCGTGCAGATCGAGTGCGTGATGCCTTCGAGCGCGTCGGACTGGCCGTGCGCGTAGTCGTAGGTCGGGTACAGGCTCCAGGCATCGCCGGTGCGGGGATGCCGCGCGTGGAGGATGCGGTACATCACTGGGTCGCGCAGGTAGATGTTGCCTGCGGCCATGTCGATCTTCGCGCGCAGCACGCGGCTGCCGTCGGGAAACTCGCCACGGCGCATCCGCTCGAACAGTTCAAGGTTCTCGGCGACCGGGCGGTCGCGGTACGGGCTGTTGCGTCCCGGTTCCGTCAGCGTCCCGCGGTATTCGCGGATCTCGTCGGCCGACAGGTCGTCCACGTAGGCCTTGCCGGCCTGGATCAGCAGCACGGCCCAGTCGTAGAGCTGCGGGAAGTAGTCGGACGCATGGTAGAGGTGCTTGCCCCAGTCGAAGCCGAGCCAGCGCACGTC
>JANOGB010000612.1:0-1839 GCA_031413955.1 Planctomycetota bacterium
GACCACTGGACGGCCTGGCTCGAGCTCGTGGTGCAGGGCTTCCACTTCTGGAACCCGCTCTTCTGGATGGCGCGCCGACAGTTGCACCGCGCCGCGGAGCTGGCCTGCGATGGCTGGGTCGTGGAGCGTTTTCCCGCCGAGCGGCGCGCTTTCGCCGCCGCGCTGGTCGACACGGCCGAACGAGCTTCCCTGGGCGGATTCGTGCCGCGCGCGGCCCAGGCCATCGGCATGGATCGGCGCGACTTCGAGGAGCGCCTCGTGCGCATCCTTCGCGGCCCGGGCGGCTCACGCGCGCAGCGCGGTCTCCTCGCCGCGGGCCTCCTGTGCGCGGGCCTGACGCTGCCGGGCTGGGTCGCGCCCACCCTGGCGGACTTCCGTAGCTCCCTGCCCGAGCTGCCGGCCGGGACCGACCACGAGCACTGGCAGAGGTCGCTGGCTCTGGCCGAGGAACGCCTGCGCGCCGATCCGACCGATGGTTCGGCCCAGATGCAGCGCGGGATCGCGCTCCTCGGACTCGCGCGCGCGTCCGAGAGTCTGGCGGCATTCCAGCGCCAGCACGAGCTCGGCTTCCAGCCCGCCAAGGCGCTCTACAACCAGGCCTGCGCGCTGGTTCGCCTGGACGATCTCGACGCGGCGCTCGTGTGCCTCGCCCACGCCGCAGATCTCGGGCTGGATGTCGTCACCTACGTGGCGACGGATCCGGACCTGGCCGCGTTGCGCGAGCATCCGGACTTCCAGCCGGAGCGCTGAAGGCCGCTCAACCGGGAGCGCCGGGCTCCAGCCCGGCTCCGCTTCTATTTTCCGACTCCGAGTTCCTTGCGAGGGCGGAAAGAGTGAAGAACGAAGAGCCGGGCTGGAGTCCGGCGCTCCCGCTCGAGCTCCTACGTCGCGCGCGCGGGTGCTTCGCAGCAGCTCCCCTCCGGGGCGTGCGCGTGCTCCCCGTGCCCGTGTTCGTCGTGGTCGTGATCGTGGTCGCCTGCGGCGCCGTGGGGCGAGATCACTTGCCCGACGAAGCGGCGCGTGCCCTGGCGCAGGATCGAGATCACGAAGAGCGCGAGCAGCGCCACGGCACAGGCGAGCTCGAGCCAGTCCCCGCCGTGCGCGTGTACGTGCTGGGGCAAGACGGCGGCTCCGCCGGAGAGAAGTGCATTCGCGCTCCAGCCGAGGGCGGTCGTCACCAACGCGGTGGTGAGCGCGAAGAAGAGCGCGGTCTTCCTCGAATGCAGGCGCGCGAGGACGCCGAAGGTGGTCAGGTTGGTGGCCGGGCCCGTGAGCAGGAAGGCGATGGCGGCGCCGGGCGAGACGCCCTTGAAGATCAGGATCGCCGCCAGCGGCGTCGAACCCGAGGCACACACGTAGAGCGGCATGCCGATCAGCGCGAAGAGCGGGACCTCGAGCGCGCGCGGTACGCCGGCCAGGGCCTCGGGCGAGAGCCACGGCTCGAGCAGCGCCGCGAGCCCCAGCCCCACCAGGATCCAGGGCGCGGTCGAGTCGACCATGTCGCCCAGGCCGTAGCGCAACCCGCCCGCGAGCCGCGCCTGAAAGGGCGCCTTGGCGCCGGATGCGGCGCGGACCTGCACGCGCTCCGCGAGCGGGGGATTCGCGCCCACCGTCAAGCCGACGACCAGCGCCAGCGTCGCGGCCGCCGCTGCGCGCAGGAGCGTGATCTCGAAACCGAGCAGGCTCACCGACAGGAAGATTGCCGTGATGCCGAGCTCCGGAGCGGCCACCAGGAACGAGAGCGCCGCCCGGGTGGGTACGCCCTGGAGCACGAGGCTGCGGTACAGCGGGATCACGCCACAGGAACAGATCGGCATCGGCAACCCGACCAGCGTGCCG
>JANOGB010000613.1:0-2906 GCA_031413955.1 Planctomycetota bacterium
TGCTTTCCTCGACCTCGGGAAGTTCGCGTTCGCGGTCCAAGCGTGGGGGTGGGCGAGGTATCACCGCGAGTTCCGTTACCTCGGCCACGACCTGACGCTTCTCAACGTCTCTCGCCCCGACGAGCGCTGGATCGATGGAGACGAGTTCCACTTCGTCGCTCGGCCGTACCTCCACGCGCACGTCCTCCTCCTCTCTGCCCACGTGACCGGTGACTACGCGGGTCACCGACTCGGGCAGGGGCCGGTCGCTTCGCCGTTCGAGGACGTGCACTTCGTGCATACAGGGACGCGCGTCATCAACATCCGCAACCGCTGTGGAGCTGACAGGCATTTTCCGGGCAACCGCGAGCGAATCCTCGACACCTTCGTCGTCGCGATTATGCGCAACGTGATCGAAGGGCGCACGACCCTGCTCGTCAGCAAGAAGAAATCGAAGCAGCTCTGCGCCGAGTACCTCTCATCCCGGCTCGCGGGTTGGGGAGTCCACGTGCGATTCGTGCTCGAGGACGACCCCCTACCCGCCGTTCCCGATCCGCGCGTCATCCCAATCATTCACTACGGCGTGCTCGGCGTGAACAACTACACGGACTATGAGACGTGCTATTGCCTCAACTCGTATTACATCCGCTCGTCAGAGCTGAACCGGACGGTGCAGGAATTCGAGCCCAAGCATTTCCGCACCGAGCTGGAGATCGTCACGACCCCGGACCGGCGGCGGGAAGTGCGCGTCAGCACCACGGACACCGCGGATGCAGAGCGCGCCTGGCTCGGCGAGGTCTACCTGCGCAAGCTCGAAGTCGACCCCGTGATCCAGGCCGCTGGGCGCGTGCGCTTCCTGACCCGGCCGCGGGAGGTCGTCTTCTTTCAGATGGACGACTTGGAGCGCGATCTCGGCCCGATCCAGGAGGTGCAGTCGCTCACCGAGCTGCGCGAGGTCCTGGGAATCCCCAGCGCGAGGGAGATCGACGACGCCATCGACGGTCAACGGGCGGCGGACCTGATGGCGACCGGCAAGACCGCCGCGGAGGCCGCGCAGGTCCTGGGGTTCTCGCGCGAGACGCTGTTCCGTCGCCTACGTGCGGTAGGGAGTGTCAGATTCCATAAGAGAGTATCTCTAAGGGATTCTGACACTCCACCGCCCTTCTCAGGGTCGCCAGAGGGGGTGTCGTGAAGCTCCTCGGCGGTTGGACGGAGCTACTTGCACAGGATCGAGAGGGCTCCGAGCCTCGGTCCCTTGCTCCCGCCGCGTTGGACGTGCCCCGAGCGGCGCGCGAGGTCCGGGTTGCCTCGACCGCCGAGGAGGCCCAGGCGCTGGCTCGCGACCTCGCAGCGACCCCGCTGTCCGCGATCGCGTTCTCCGTCGAGCCGGGGGGGGCGCTCGGGATAGCGGCCTGGGCGGTGAGCGGTGAGGTCCTGCCGGCTGCCATCGACCTTCGCCCCCCGGGCACGGCCGCGCACGTCGCGGCGATTCTCGGCCTGCGCGTCCCACTGGTCTTCCACGACGCGAAGCCCGTCCTGCTCGCGCTGTGGCAGCTCAACGTCGACCCCAAGATCCCCAACCTCTACGACACCTACCTCGCCGGCGCCTGCCTGACCCTCGGCGCCCATCACAAGCGCGCTCGTGGGAGTCTCGCCCCGTTCGAGGAGCAGGAGCTCGCCAAGGCCAGGGAGCACTCCCTGACCCTTGAGGCGCAGTGCGGCGCGCACGAGATCGCGCTCCCGATACCGCCGGCCGCCACGGGGAAGATCGCCGGGGTCGAGCCGCGCCTCCTCGCCGCCCGGGCGTGCTGGACGCTGAGTCTCTACGTTGCCCAGCAGACCGAGCTGGTGCGGCATGGGCTCCACTCGCACTTGCACACGGTCGAGTTCCCCTACGCCGTCGCGAACGCGCGCATGGAGTGCCGCGGAGTCCACTTGGATCCAGCCCGTCGCCGGCAGGTTCAGGGCGCGTGCGCCGAGGCGGAGCGCCACCAGGCCCAGTTCCTCGAAGCCATGGGCATCCGTCCGCCCGGCAGCCCCGAGGCATTCCTGCGCGCCATGGAGCGCCTCGGGCTCGGCCAGCACTTTACCGGCAGATCGCTCGACGATGGATCCCTCAGGAAACTCGAGGGGCTGCACCCCGCGGTCGAGGCATTCCGGCTCTACAGGCGCTACCGACAGCAGGCAAGCCAGATACGAGACGCCCTCGTCGCACCCGACGGGCGCGTCCACCCAGAACACCGTCAGCTCGCGGCGGCGACGGGGCGCAGCAGTTGCCGCGCACCTGCTTTGGCCGGGCTCGATCGCGTACTGCGGCCTGTCGTCACGGCCCCGCCTGGTCGAGCCCTGATCGAACTCGACTATGCGCAGGTCGAGGTTGGCGTCGCCGCCGCCGAGTGCCAGGACGACGAGCTCGTCGCCGCCTACAACAATGGCGACGTCTACGCCGCGATGGCGCAGCGGTTCTATCAGGACGAGTTGTCCGATGAGGACCGCGCCCTCGACCCGCGCGAGTTCCGCGGGTGCCACCCGGACAAGCGCGAGGCCATGAAGCCGTTCGTGCTGGCGCTGCTCTACGGATCCGGAGCGCAGGGGGTGGCCGCGCGGTTCGGGATCGCGGTGGCCGAGGCGCAACGCCGGATCGCCCGGTTCCTGATCGCGTTTCCCGGTCTCGCGCAGAAGCTCGAAGACTCCGCCGACTTCGGGCTCGCGCGCGGCTACGCGTCGATCATCACCGGGCTCCGGCGCCAGGTCGACCGCGACGCACCTCGCGAGTGGACGCGGCGGTTCCTGCGCAACACGCCGATCCAGGGCGGCGCCGCGGTTGTCTTCAAACGCGCGGTCGCCGGCCTGGACCGGGAGTTCCGCGGCACCGACGTCTGGCTCGTGCTTCCGATCTACGACGCGGTCTTGATCGAGTGCCCGGC